>VBCY01000393.1 GCA_005882995.1 Betaproteobacteria bacterium | reverse complement strand
ACGTGCGATGCCCTCGTGATACAGCTCACCGATACGACGCGTGATTGTGCCCGGTGCCCCGGTGCCAATCGTTCGACCGTCAACGCGCGTTACCGGTGTGACGCCGCCAAGGGTCCCCGTCACGAACGCCTCGTCCGCGCCATAAACCTCGCCCAACGTGAAGTCGATCTCGTGCACAACACCGCCGTGCGAGCGATATAGCTCAATGATCTTGCCGCGCGTGATGCCCTTGAAGTTGTAGCGGCCGGTCGAGGTCCAGAGCGTTTTGTCCCGAACGATGAAGAAATTAGTGGAGTTACAGCTCGCGACGAAGCCATGCGGATCGAGCATCAGCGCTTCGTCGGCCCCCGCGCTGATGGCCTGGATCAGTGCCTGGATGAGGTTAGGCCGGCTGTGCGAGTTGAGCCGCAGGTCGAACACGTCCGGCCCACTGCAGCGGAACGTGGACGTGAACAGCGCCAGGCCGGCCGCCTTCACTTCGGGATTGGGTTTCTTGTATTCAGCGACGATAACGATCGTGGGTTTCCCGAGCACGAACCTTGGATCCTGGTTGGGCGTCCTCTTCTTGCCGCGGGTCACCATCAGCCGGACATGGGCGCCGTCGACCATGCCGTTCTTGTCAAGCGTGGCATGGATCGCAGCGACCAGCGCGTCGCGTGTCATGCCGATGTCCAGCGCGATCGCGCTCGCGCCTTCGTAAAGCCGGTCTATGTGCTGGTCGAGCGCCACCAGGCGCCCGTTTACCAGGCGCACGCCTTCCCAGATTCCGTCGCCCAGGACAAAGCCGCTGTCGAACACCGACACCACGGCCTGGTCGCGGGGCACGAATTGGCCATCCACATAGACGAGCACGTTGTCATTGCGGGGATCCTCGACGTAGCCCTGTGCACTCGAGCGCGACGTGGCGGCGGATGAGTTCATGCGTGGCTCGCTTGGTCTTGAAGCGTGATGCTTCGGTGCAGATGCACTTCACCACCGCCGGCCTGTTCGCCCGGTGTGGGCGGCGGCACGCCCAGGCCGGGTGCATCATCAACTGCCACGACGTTTGCGATCGCCGCCCCGAAATGTAGGCTAGCGGCCTGCAGCACTGCGGTCGAAAAGCACTGCGGCGTAGTTTTCACACGGCGCCTGGCGGCACGATCATCGATTCGCATAGCCCCCGTGAATCCGCCACACAAGCCGATGCAATACTGCAAGTAAGTTACCGCCGTCGCGTCGAGCAGCGTACGAAACGTCTCTTCGCGATGCTCCGCCTCGGTCGCGATGACTGGCAGCAGCGAAGCATTGATATCTGCCATGCCGGCGATATCGTCGAACGGCAGTGGCGCCTGGATTGCCGCGACGCCTGCTCGCGACAAGCGCGGGCACCATGCGGGCGCGGTGCTGCGGCTGAGCTGATTGACCGCGTCGACCCATAGCACGACATCGTCGCCGATTGCGCGCCGCACACTGCTTACACGATCGAGATCGTCCTCGAGCGGCAACCCACCGAGCTTCATCTTCACGGCAGTGAAGCCGAGATCCACGTACGCCTCGAACTCGCGCGCGAGGTCGCTGGAGGTCGTGCCATCGCGGTAGAGGCCACCGCTCGCATAGACAGCCGCACGCCCCGAGTGCCCACCGAGCGCGCGCCACAACGGCTGCCCCGCCGCCTGCGCGTCGAGATCCCAGAGCGCGATGTCGATCGCACTCGCGGCTGCCGCCGCTACCCAAGGTTCCGTCGATGCGGCTCGCGCTTCGAGTTGCGTAGCGATTGACGCTCGCTCCAGCGGATCCCGCCCCAACAGCACAGGCGCGCAACGATCAGCGAGTTCATCGAGCACCAGCGAAATTTGCGGTTGCCGCGACCAGCATTCGCCGACGCCGGCCTGACCCGCGTCGGTTTCAATCACCAGTAGCGGCGCGCGCCGCTCATGCCAGCGAAATGTCGGATTCCACGAACGCCCATCGAGCCGGCGGCGGAATTCGAGCACCTTGACGCCCACGATCTTCATGGCGCAGCCGCTTCAGCCGGGATGTGTTCGTGAGGCTCTGCGGCTTCGAAGACGGCTTCCGCCGCGGCAAGGTCTTCGAGCGCGAAGCCGACCCAAGTCGACGATTGGATGATTCGACCGCAGCGGCGCTTGCGCTTCCGCGCGCAAGGCTTGCGCCAATGCATCGATGACGCGTGGCCAGGGCAGCCGTTCACGGATCGTCGCGGTGTCGAAGAAGCGCAAAGCCTAAGGTCTCCGCCCTAGAATGCACGCTCGGTGAACCGCGCGAGAAACGCCTGCGTGCGCTCGCGCTTCGGATGCTTGAGCACCTCGTCCGCCGTACCGGTTTCGTGAACAACCCCGTCAGCGATGAACACGACGCGATCGGCGAAATGATAGGCAAAGCCGAGTTCGTGCGTGACCAGTAGCATCGTACGACCTTCCTCGGCGAGCGCGTGGATCACGCGCAGTACTTCGCCCACGAGCTCCGGGTCGAGTGAGGATGTCGGCTCGTCGAATAGCAGGACTTCCGGTTCCATTGCGAGCGCGCGGGCTATCGCAACGCGCTGCTGCTGGCCGCCAGACAGCTTGCCGGGATATGCGTCTAGCTTGTCCAGCAGCCCGACCTTCGTCAGCTGCTCGGTGGCACGTGAACGGGCGGCATCCTTCGACGTGCGCTTCACGGTGATCAGTCCCTCCATGACGTTCTCGAGCACCGTCATGTGCGGGAAGAGGTTGAATTGCTGGAACACCATGCCGACGCGCGTGCGCAGAGCGCACAGCTCTGCCTCCGAATAGATTCGCCCCGCGCGGCCGCCGTTCGCCCGTCCTTCCGTGCCAAGCAACTTGCCGTCGAGCTCAATGGTGCCCTCGCTCGGCATCTCCATGAAGTTCAGGCAACGCAAGATGGTACTCTTGCCCGATCCGCTGGCCCCGATGATCGCAATGCGCTCGCCCCGCTTGACCTCGAGGTCGACGCCCTTGACCACGTGCAGGTCGCCGAAGCGCTTATGCAGATTGCGAATGCGGATGACCGTTTCGTCCATCGGATGCGCCTCAATCCCGCGCAGCGAGCCGCCGTTCGAGGCGGGCCGACAGGTAGCTGCCGGGATAGATCAGGACGAAGTACACCAGCGCGACGACGGTCAAGATTTCCAGCGGCCGGTAGTAGGTCGAGCTCAACAGGCGGCCCTGGTACATGATCTCGTTGACCGCCAGCAGCGAGGCGAGTGAGGTGACCTTCGCGAGCTCGATACCACGGTTGGTGAACGCCGGCAGCATCCGCTTCATCACCTGCGGTAGGATGACTCGGCGCATCGTCATGGCCCGTGTCATCCCGATCGCCTTAGCGCCTTCCCATTGGCCGCGCGCGATCGATACGATGCCGCCCCGGAAGATCTCCGCACAATACGCAGACGTATTGAGCGTCAGGCCGAGCGCAGCCGCCGTGAACGGTGAAAGTTGCTGTCCGAGCACGATTGGGAACGCGTAGTAGAACCAGATCAGCTGCACCAGCACCGGCGTGTTGCGGAAGATCTCGACATAGCCAATCGCCGGCGCGTTAACCCAGGGTCGGCCTGAAATGCGCCCGAGGCTGACCGCGAAACCAAGCGACAGGCCAATCGCGAACGCGAGCACCCACAACTCGACGGTAACTAAGAGACCGCGCAACAGCACCGGGAAGGCGTCGACAATGACCGTGAAGTCCCAGGTGTATTCCATCGCGCCCTCCTCAACCCGCACGCGCCAGCCGATACTCGACTAGGCGCATCAGGTTGCTCGCCGCGAACAGAACGATGAAGTACATGAGGGCGATCGTCGTGTAGACCTCCATCGGACGAAAGGTGATGCTGTTGACCTGCATCGCCTGATATAGCAGCTCGGCATAAGCGAGCGAGGACGCCAGCGCCGTCGTCTTGGTCAGCTCGAAGGAACGATCGACGAACGGCGCGACCATGCGGCGAAGCGCCTGCGGCAGGATCACGCGACGCATCACCTCACGATAGCTCATGCCCAGCGCCTTGGCGCCTTCCCACTGACCCCCCTCGATCGATACGATACCGCCGCGAAAGACTTCGGCGTAGAAGGCGCCGGACTGCGTCGACAAAGCGAGCACGGCGGCGGTGAAGGGCTCGAACGACACCCCGACCATGATCGGCAAAGCATAGAAGAACCAGAAGAAATGCACGAGCGGCGGGGTGTTGCGGTAGAACTCCACGAAGGCGGTCGCCGGCGCGCGTAACATGCGGCGATGCGACAGCCGCATCAGCGCAACCACGAATCCGACGATCACCCCCAGCACAATCGAGACAGCGGCCAGTTTCACCGTGCCAACCAGCCCAACCACCAGCATATCGAAGTGGTTCCAAACGGCGGGGAAGTCCCACTGGTATTTCATCGTCGCTTCCTGCACTCAGGTGCAACGGCCCGTGAGACCCACCGATCGCGGCTGAGCACAGGCCGCGGCCTGCTTTTCGCGTCGCTTCGTCTACTTCCATTGCTCCTTGATAATCGGCGGCGCCTTCTTGACATCGATGTTCCGGAATGCCAGGAACTCTTCGTAGAACTTCTGCGTCTCGCCGCTCTTGTAGTACTTGTCGAACTCCTTGTCGAGGAAGTCGCGGAAGGTTTTGTCGTCTTCGCGCCGGATGCC
>VBCY01000389.1 GCA_005882995.1 Betaproteobacteria bacterium | reverse complement strand
GTGAACGCCTACAGGATTTTCGCGGTGGTTATTCCCGCCGCTGCGCATCGCCGCTTTCGGCCTTATGCGCCGCGGACTACTTCATCAGCTTGGAGAGTCGTCGAACGGCCTCTGCGATCCGTGTCGACTCGATCGCGCCATAACCGAAAACCAGGCCCTCCGTCCTCTTGTCCCGGGCTTCGAACTGTCGCCATTCGTCGAGCCATATTCCGGCGTCGCGCGCCCTGGCGATCACCTTCGATGCCGGCGCAGAGCGGGTCAAATGAGTGGCGAGATGCAATCCGGCACCGACTCCCGCGACCCGGCAATAGTCGCCACAAAAACGCTCGATCGCATTCTGAAGGATTCGTCTTCGCTCACTGTAAATTTTGCGCATCTTGCGGACGTGCCGTGCCAGGTGACCTTCAGCGGCTTGGTGAGCGAGTGGAACAAGCGTTCTTCGCCGCGACGCTGGCGGCGATCGCCTGTCTGTATCTCGGCCCGCTCCTGGCGCAGGCCGTCTAGGAGCCTGTCGGGCTGGGTTCAGCGGCCTAAGACCTGACTCGACAGCCGGCGCACGCCTTCGGACAACCGTTCTTCGCTGGCGGCGAAGCACCAGCGCAGGAAACCTTCGCCCTCCGCGCCGAATGCGCTTCCCGGAGCGAGCCCCAGTTTAGCGTCGCGCACCAGGCGTTTGCAAAAGGCCAGACTGTCATCCACTCCGGCAACGCGGAAGAACACGTACATCGCGCCATCGGGCAGAGCGGCCTCGACGCCGGGGAGCTCATCCAAGGCGCGCACGAGATAGTCGCGCGCTCCGCGAAAACGCTCGAGTGTGCGAGCCACGATCGGCTCACCCTCGCGAACCGCAACCACGCCGGCGCGCTGCACGAACACCGGCGAACAGGAGGTGTTGTATTCGATGAGCTTGCCGAGATCCGTCATCAGCTCTTCCGGCGCGACTATCCAGCCCAGCCGCCACCCCGTCATGAGCCACGCCTTGGAGAAGCTGTTGGTGCTGACGAGGCGATCCGCTGACGTCGCGATGTCGAGAAAGGATGGAGCGCAACGCGCGTCGGCGTAATACAACCGCTCGTAAACATCGTCGGCGACGATCCAGATGCCGCGCGCACGGCAATGCTCCAGGATCGAGCGCTGGCTTTCGCCATCCAGCGTCCAGCCGGTGGGATTGTTGGGCGAGTTGATCATCACCGCGCGAGTCCCCGGTGTCAGCGCTTCGATAAGGCGCCCGACATCGAGCGTCCAACCGCTCGGCTCGAACGAGAGCGGCACCCGCACAACCTTGGCGCCAAGTATTTTCGGGATCTCGGTGAGGTTCGGCCAAAGCGGCGTCACGCAGACGACGCGATCGCCGGGATTCACCAGCGCTTCGACGGCGAGCATGAGCGCGGACATGCCGGACGCGGTGACCGCGACATTGGCGGGCGACGTCGCGCGATGCAGTTGCGAAACGTAGGCAGCGATCGCCTCGCGCAGTTCGGGTATGCCGAAATTCAGCGTGTAAAAAGTCTCGCCCGCAGCAAGCGATCGCACCGCTGCGTCGCGAATATAATCCGGCGTGACTTCGTCGGGCTCGCCGAACCAGAACGCTTCGATGTCCGGGTCGCCCATCCCGGCATTGGCGACCTCACGAATTTGCGAAGCGACCAGCGAGCGCACGGCGGATCGCGCGTTGAGATTGCGCCAGGAGCTGTCATTCACGGCAAGTCATCCTAACCCACTCCTACCACTGCCCGAAATATACCCTCGCTTGCTTATGCGCCGCCGTGCCGGCCACGATCTGGTCGTTGGTCACCGTGACACGACGCTTAAGGCTCATGAACCACTCGAGCAGCCGTTCGCGCATTTCACGTCGCACATTCTCGTGGCTCGGAGATCGTCCCAGATCTTGGAGTTCATCCGGATCCTGAGCGAGATCGAAGAGTTGCGGTGGCAAGTCCAGCCAATGAACATATTTCCAAGCTTCGGTGCGGGCCATCCACGCGCGGCATGAGTCGGGCGGGCGGTCTAGAATGCGGCGCGCCTCGCGATAGGCATAGTCGAGCTCGGACACGACGACGTCGCGCCACGACGATACATCGGCGCCGCGCAGCAAAGGCAGCAGCGACCGGCCTTCGATACGCTCCGCTGCAACCGGCAGCGCAAGTGCGTCAAGGAATGTCGGAAGCAAATCGATCGACTCGACCAGACGCGTTTCGCAGCGCCCGCGCGTGACGTCGGCCGCTCGATCCGGATCGTAGACGATCAGGGGCACGCTCTGTATTACGTCGTGAAAGTGCTCCTTTTCGCCGAGCCAGTGATCGCCGAGATAATCCCCGTGATCCGAAGTGAAGACGATCATCGTGTCCGCGAATCGGCCACAGGATTCGAGGGCCTCCCACACCCGCCCCAGGTGATCATCGATCTGCTGGACCAATCCCTGATAGGTCGGCCGCACCGCCTGCCAGACTTCGTCGCGCATGAAGTTCGCGCACTCTTCCTGCTGGCGGTACGCGGCGAGCACCGGATGCGGCTCAGCGAGCTCGCGCCGATCCCGCTTGATGGGCAGGCAGTGCTCGAGCGAGTAACGTGCGTGGTACGGGGACGGCGCCAGATACGGCCAGTGCGGCTTGACATACGACAAGTGCAGCGCCCATGGAGCGTCGCCGTGGCTACCAATGAATTCCAGGGCGCGATCAGTCGTGTATGCCGTTTCCGAATGCGCCTCCGCGACGCGCGCCGGCAGTCCCGCGTTGCGCATGTGCCAACCGGACGCGATTTTGCCATTGGCGTCGATGCCGCTGATCACATATTCGGACCAGGGGTCATCACATGGGTAACCATGCTCACGCAGATAGGCTGCATAGGACTCGGCGGTCTCGGCGCGATGTCCATCGTGGCGATCGAATTCGACAAAGCCACCGGCGGCGAGCAAGCGGCCGGATTCGCCGCCGGCGTCGAGGCCGAAGCGTGCCATTCCCGCGGTGTCAGTGACTGCGTGCGACTTGCCGACAAGCGTGAGCGTTCTGCCACAACGACTCAAGTATTCGCCGAGCGTCACTTCGCCAACGGAGAGCGGCACCCGATTCCATGTGGCGCCGTGACTGGACACGTAACGGCCGGTGTAAAACGACATGCGCGAGGGTCCGCACACGCCCGACTGCACGAAGGCACGCTCGAAGCGCACCCCGCGGGCTGCCAACGCATCCAGATTGCGCGTGGCAAGATGCGGATGACCGTAGCAGCCCAGATGATCGGCACGCAATTGATCACACATGATGAAGAGCAGATTGCGTACCGCGCTCATCCCTGAAAGCCCCCTCGAGCGAGCCGCTAATCTACGCCAAGCCCGGCCCCCGCGACACTCTTACAGGGCGGATTTTGGCCTCGGGATCGCGCCTGCGGTGACGTCGGAGCGCCGCACCTACGCGGGTAGCGCTGACGACGGGGGAAGACTCGGCCGGCCGACCATCGATCGCGGCTGCGGCGCCCTGGCCGTTGCCGAGCCGAAGGGTCCTCCCCCGTCGGCGGCGTCAGTGGTCCAGGAAGGCGACGCTCAAATCCGAAGCGTAAGCGAAATCGCCGGCCCGCGTTTCGCGCGCGACGACGAACACCGCCAGTGCGAGGATCAAGCTGAAGGCGAGGCCTATCGCCAGCGCTTCCACGCCCAAGCCGGCCAGGTCCCGCCACACGCGATCGCTGATCGCGGTGCCTTCTTCGCTTCCAACATTTTTCATGAGCGTCGCTTTCATTTGATACTCGGGCCGGACCGGCGCGACCCTCATTGCAACGCTGGAGCGGGGCGATTGCGAGCGAGCCTCGGGGCAAGGTAGCGAAGAATGATGGCGAAATCATGGCAAGCGACTTGAGGGCGCGCCCTGTTCATCGCCAGTCCGGTATATTGGTCGCCCATGAGCCGCCGCATCGCCATCGTCGAAGACGAGCCCGCCATCCGCGCCAATTACGCGGATGCGCTCAAAAAGCAGGGCTACGAGGTCGCCGCGTACGCCAGTCGACCCGAAGCCATCTCCGCTCTGCGGCTGAGGCTGCCCGACCTCGCCCTCATCGACATCGGACTCGCCGATGAGATCGACGGCGGCTTCGCGCTTTGCCGTGAGCTGCGCGCGCTCTCCGCCGCGTTGCCGATCATTTTCCTCTCGGCGCGCGATTCCGATTTCGACATCGTCGCCGGACTTCGCCTGGGTGCCGACGATTATGTGACCAAGGACGTGAGCCTGCCGCATTTGAGCGCGCGTCGCCGCGCCCCAGGACGTCGAAGACGTGCTCGAGCGCGGTCAGCTCAAGCTCGATTTGAAACGGCTGACGGCGCATTGGGCGGGGAAACGGGTGGACGTGACTCTGACAGAGTTCTGGATGGTCCACACCCTCGCCCGCTATCCTGGCCACGTCAAGGACCGCGACAGCCTCATGGCAGCTTCCAAAATCGTCGTCGATGACAGCACCATCACCTCTCATGTGAAGCGCATCCGGAGGAAATTTCTGGCAGTTGATCCGACGTTCGATTGCATTGCGACGGTATACGGCATGGGCTACCGTTGGAGCCCCGAAACAGGCGGATAGGCTACTGCGCGCCCCGATCGCTTTGTCGTGTCCTCGCTCGCCCCTCGCCGTACCTCATCTGTACTGTCTTGGGTCTCGCTACGGGCCTTCGCGCGCTCGGAGCTGCTCGTAACGCCTCTGCGCCTGTTCCGCACATGAAAGTCCATTTCCGGGTTGCGCTCGGCATCCGGGCGCAACTGTTGTTGGTGTTGACGGTGTTTCTGGCGATTCCCTGGTTGGGTTACGAGTACGTTCAGGAACTGGAGCGCTTTCTGCGCGACGCGCAGGAGCGCACGCTTGCCGGAACCGCGCAGGCGGTGGCCACCGCATTGCACGATCGCCCACGACTCTTCGACGTCAAAGCCGACACAGGTGATTCGCTGGCAACGGAGCGCACGAGTTCCCAGACACTCATGGCCCCGACCGCCGATCGTGAAGCAGCGCCTTCGGCGCGCTCGCCCGAGATAGCGCAGATTATCCAGGGCCTTTCCCGGACGACGGCGCGCATCTGGGTCGTCGATCGCGAGCTCAACGTGCTGGCGCGCGCGGGGACCCTCAAGAAAATGGCTGCGACCGATGTCTCGGCTGCTGCGCTGCCGCAGGTGTGGCAGTGGCTCGAGCGCGAGCTTCTGCATCCCGTCTACGCACGGGTCCTGAAGCAGCCCACCGAAGACTTCAGCGAAGAGCTGGCGGGGCGCGTGATGCTGCCTGCGCGCGAGGTCGACGGAGCGCTCGCAGGGATTTTGAGCGTCGATCGGCGGCTCACTCCCGACGGCCGGGCGGTAATCGTTTCCGCCGCGCATCCGATCTGGGTCGGAGATCAGGTGCGTGGCGCGGTCATTGTCGAGGAAACCACCAACGCCGTGCTTGCGGAACGCAATCGTGCCTTCGAGCGGCTGTTCTCGATCGTTCTTGCAGCGCTGCTTGTCGGCTCGGTAGCGCTGACGCTGTACGCATCGCGCTTATCGTCCCGGATACGCCGGCTGCGCGATGAAACGGAGGCGGCGATCGACGCGCAGGGCAGGGCGCTTGGATCGGTCACGGCGTCCGCCGCCGGTGACGAAATCGGCGACCTGTCGCGCAGTTTCGCAAACGTGCTTTCGCGGCTTGCGCAGCATGCGAGCTACCAGCAAAACATGGCGAGCCGACTATCGCATGAGTTACGCACGCCGATCGCAGTGGTGAAAAGCTCGCTCGAGAACCTTCTCCTTACGCCGCTTCCCGACGATGGGAGGGTCTACATCGATCGCGCGCAGCAGGGGCTCAATCGCCTGACGCACATGCTTACGCGCATGACGGAAGCAACGCGGCTCGAGCAAAGCCTGGGAGAAGCGGAGCGAAGCCGCTTCGACATTGTGAAAGTCGTTGCCGGCAGCGTTGACGGCTACCGCCTCGCCTACAAGGGCCGCGTCATCGAGCTCGAGTTGCTGGCGGGCGAGGTGTTTGTAGACGGTGCGCCCGAACTGATTGCGCAGATGCTCGACAAGCTGGTCGCGAACGCCGTTGAATTCGGCACAGCGGGAAAGCCCATTCTCGTGCGAGTGGCGCGCGTCGGATTGGGTGTGCGGCTCTCGGTCGAAAACGAAGGGCCGTTGTTGCCCGACGCCATGCAGGAAAGGCTCTTCGATTCGATGGTGTCGGTACGAAGCGAGCGTGGCGGCGACGAGCCGCATCTCGGCCTCGGGCTCTACATCGTCCGCCTCATTGCCGAATTTCACCGCGGCAGCGCAACAGCGGAGAATCGCCCTGGCGGTCGTGGCGTCATCGTCAGCGTGACCATCCCATCGGCTTGATCAGCGATAATACCGGCCGTGAGTGCGCCGAATTTTCTGCGCCTGTACGTCTGCTTCGCTTCCGGCTATCTGCTCTCGTACTTCTACCGCAACGTCAATGCGGTGATCTCGCCGGAGCTCTCGGCGGACCTTGGCATCAGTGCGTCGTCGCTGGGCTTGCTGACGAGCGCTTATTTTTTTGCGTTCGCGGCAATGCAGTTGCCGGCGGGAATGCTGCTTGACCGCTATGGCCCGCGCCGGGTTGAACCTGTCCTGTTGTGCATCTCAGGATGCGGAGCGCTTAGCTTTGCGGCGAGCGACGGGCTGCCCGGTCTCGCTTTGGCGCGCGTTCTCATCGGCGCCGGGGTCGCGGTCTGTCTCATGGCGCCGTTGAAGGCGATTGCCATGTGGTATCCGAGCGAACGCCAGGCTTCGCTCGCCGGCTGGATGATGGTTGCCGCCGGCATTGGTTCGCTGCTGGCGACCACTCCGCTCGCGGCGGCACTCTCGGCGTTGTCGTGGCGGGGCGTCTTTATCGTTCTTGCACTGGTGACTTTTGCTGCAGCCGTAGCCATCTTTCTGCTCGTGCCCGATGCGACGGCGCGTCCGCGCACACCGGGGCTTATCGAGCAATGGCGCGGAGTGGCAAGCGTGTTCCGCAGCCCGCGCTTCTGGTGGCTGGCGCCGCTCGCTGCGGTGAGCACCGGTTCGTTCATGGGGATTCAGGGATTGTGGTCGGTACCGTGGTTGATCGAAGTCGAGGGTTACAGTCGCGACGTCGCCGCGCGCCACCTTATGTTGATGAGCATCGTCATCCTTGGCGGTTACTTTGCAATCGCACTATTCGCAACCCGGCTCGCAGAGCGCGGCGTTACGCCGCGTCATCTGTTCGCCATGGGCTTCGCGCTCAATATCGCCTCGCTCGCTCTCATCAGCACGCGGGCGTTGCCTTTCACGTATCTCCTCTGGGCGGCATACGGGCTGGGGTCTGCGGTGAACGTACTCGGCTTCACGGTGCTCTCGGAGGGATTTCCGCGCGAGCTGACCGCGCGCGTCAACACCTCGCTCAACCTGCTGATGTTTTCGGGCAGCTTTCTCGCGCAGTGGGGTATAGGAGTGGTCGTTGACGCGGCGCGCGCGGAACTGCACAGCGATACCGCCGGAGGTCTCGGGCTGGCGTTTTTCATCTCCCTCGCCATTCAGCTCACGGCCTATGCCTGGTTCATGTGGGGCTGGCGCCGTCACGCGGCGTTGGTTCCGGCCGCGGCGTGACCACCCTGCGCGAACTGCTCAGTGTGGCGGCGGAGCACGCGGCGGCCGGGCGAACGGCGGATGCCATCGCCGCTTATCGCAAGGCACTCGACATCTCTCCGTCGCTCGCAGAAGTGCATCACAACGTCGGCGCGTTGCTCTACGCTACAGGCCACGTCGCTGCGGCGGAACTAAGCTTCGCTGAGGCGCAACGGCAAAAGCCGCAATGGTTAGCGCCCGCGCTCGCGCTGGGGCATCTCTATTTCAACAGCGGCCGCTACGCCGATGCCGAACGGGCCTTCGAGCGCGCGTGCCTGCTCGATCCGGATTCGCTGGAAGCGCTGGGCAACCTGGGCCTTAGCCTGCAACGGCTCGCTCGTTATTCGCTTGCGCAACCGTACCTGGAAAGGGCTCGCAAGCTCGCTCCCACCGATACCCGAGCTTGGTTCGCGCTACGCACCAATCTGCTTCTTCTGGGCCGCCTGGAAGAAGCGCTGCAGGATTTTCTGCGCTTCGAGACGGGTGCGCCGCTGTCGGCGGAGCTGGTGACCACGGGACTCATGTTTTCGCGCTTCCTCGGCGACCCGGCTTACGAGGAAAAGTACCGGTCGCTCGCCGTAGATTGGCCGTACCGTCCTGATCAGGCCGACCTCGCTGCGGTGACGGTGTCGCGGCTGCAGTATTGCGATGTCACGCGCGAGCTGATTGGCCGGATATACGCGGACTACAATCGCCTGCAGCAGCAAAATCGTGGAAGCGCGCCCCCACTGGCCCTGCGGCGCGAGACGGCGAATGGGGTGATCCGGCTGGGCTACCTCTCCGCGGATTTTCGTGGGCATGTCATGGGCCGCCTGATGCTGGATCTGCTCGCCGCCCACGATCGAACGCGTTTCGATGTTCGCTTGTATTCGCTGGCTCCCGCCGCCAACGAGGATGCGCTCACTCGAGAGTTTCGTGCCCTGGTGCCAAGCTTTACGCAGCTTGCCAACTTCGACGACGCCGCCGCAGCACACCTCATTGCCGCCGATGATCTCGACCTGCTGGTCGATCTCATGGGCCATTCGTCGTTTTCCCGCCCGGGTATCCTGCTGTGGAAGCCAGCTCCGGTCATCATCACCCATCTGGGCTACCACGGATGCATCGGACTCGAACAGGTCGACTTCAAGTTGACCGACAGCTTCGCCGACCTTGCCGATGCAGCCGCCTATCAGATCGAGAGGCCGTTGGCACTCGACTGTTGCGTCCTGCCGATGCGCCGAGTCATTCCCGCGAAGCAAGACATCACGACACGAACAGAGCTCGGCATTCCCGAAAACGCTGTCGTATTCGGCGTTTTCGTGAGCCTGCTCAAGCTCTCACCGCGCTGCCTGTCGCTGTGGGCGCAGATCCTCACGCGAAATCGAAGCGCCGTGCTTGCGTTTTCGCCGAAGAAGAATTCGGAAAGGCCGATCTACCTGCGTCGACTGGCAGCCTTCGGCATCGCGCCCGGCCAGGTCGTTTTCATCTCATGCAGCGACGACGAGGCGCTGGACCGCACTCGCTATCGCCTTCTCGACGCAGTCCTCGACACCGTCCCCTACACCGGAGGCGACACGACGGCTGCGGCCCTCGACATGGCCGTTCCGGTCGTCACCCTTGCGGGCGAGCGGCATGCTGAGCGCGTGAGCTACAGTCTTCTCGGCCACCTTGGAGTGACGCAAACGGTCGCGCACAGCGACCAGGAATACGTCGCCATTGCCTGCAAGCTTGCCGAGGAAGCCGAGTGGCGTGCCGCTGTCGCGGCGTCGATCGCCGCCAGGCTTCCAGGTTCAGGACTGGCAGACATGGTCGGCTACACCCGCAGTCTCGAATCGGCTTATCAGCGCGCCCTGGCACAAAACCCGACAGCGATTGCGCAGCCCATGCGCGCGAATGAGACTGGCTGAGCGAACGAAGCCTTAACCCATGCACATCCACATTCTCGGCGTATGCGGAACCTTCATGGGCGGCATCGCGGCGATCGCGCGACAACGCGGACACAGCGTCACCGGTTGCGATGCCAACGTCTATCCGCCGATGAGCACGCAGCTGCAGGCGCTTGGCATCGAGCTCACGACAGGCTATGACGCGTCCCAGCTCCAAGGCGTAGCCAAAGGCGCGGACATCTTCGTCGTCGGCAATGCGATCTCGCGCGGCAATGACTTGCTCGAGGCGATCCTGGATGCGGGGCGACACTATACGTCGGGGCCACAATGGCTCGCCGAAAACGAGCTTTGCGACAAATGGGTGCTTGCGGTGGCAGGGACGCACGGCAAAACGACCGCCAGCGCGCTGCTTGCGCGAATCCTCGACCACGCCGGACTCAATCCAGGATTCCTCATTGGCGGCGTGCCCATCGACTTCGGTGTGTCGGCCAGAGTCACCGACAGTATTTTTTTCGTGATCGAAGCCGACGAATACGACACGGCTTTTTTCGACAAACGCTCCAAGTTCGTGCACTACCGACCATCCACGGCGATCCTCAACAACCTCGAGTACGATCATGCTGACATCTTTCCCGACCTCGCGGCCATCGAAACGCAGTTTCATCACCTCGTTCGTACCGTGCCGCACCGCGGTCGGCTGATCGTCAATGGCGGCGAAGCGAGCTTGCAGCGCGTGCTGGCGCGAGGCTGCTGGAGCGAAGTCGAATATTTCGGTTCCCCCAAGTCTTCGCCTGCGGGTTCGGAAACCGAGCGGGCCGGTCCGCCGGGCGCTCACTGGAGCATCGCAGCGGACGGCACGATCGAGCTTGGCGGGGCAAGGCAGTGCGTTTTATCGCCGTTCCCGCTGATCGGCGGGCACAATCGGCACAACGCGCTAGCGGCGATCGCCGCGGCGCGCCACGTCGGTGTCAGTGTTGAAGACAGCGTGCGAGCACTGGCGCAATTTCGCGGCATCAAGCGCAGGCTCGAAGTGCGCGGCACCGTAAACGGCGTGACGCTGTACGACGACTTCGCACACCATCCGACCGCGATCACCGCGACACTCGTGGCGTTGCGCGCCAACGTCGGATCGGCAAGGATCCTCGCTGTGCTCGAACCACGCTCCAACACCATGAAACTGGGGGCGATGAAGGCACGGCTGGCGGAGAGCTTGCGAGCCGCCGACCGCATCTTTTGCTACGCGCCGGCGAATCTCGGTTGGGACGCCGCCCAAGTGCTGGCGCCGCTCGGTGAGCGCGCCAGCGTGCATGGCGACTTGCCGAAGTTGATCGATGCGGTTGCGCATGAGGTGCGAAGGGGCGATCAACTTATCATCATGAGCAACGGAGGCTTTGGCGGCATCCAGGACAAGCTCTTGAGCCGGCTCGCCAACTGAGCGTGAACAAGCGCAGCACGGTCGTTTATCTGCACGGCCTCAACAGCTCGCCGGCATCGGTCAAAGCAGCTGCGCTCGGCACGGCGATCGCTGCGCTCGCGGATCGTGAGCGGCCGGAGTATTGCGTGCCGCAACTCTCGCACCCTCCTGCCACTGCGATGCGCGCGGTCCGCGGCTGGATCGAAGCGAGGCAGGCCAACTCTCTCGCGCTGGTCGGAAGCTCCCTCGGCGGCTTTTACGCAACGCACCTCGCCGAGCGCTACGGCGCCAAAGCGGTCCTCATCAATCCGACGGTGCGACCTTATGAGAACCTGACGTCATACCTTGGCTTGCAACGCAACCTCTACACTGGCGAAGAATACGAGCTCACGCGAGAGCACCTGGTCGAATTGCTGGCGCTGAAGATCGAGCGCATAACGCTTCCGGAGCGCTATTTCCTCCTTACGCAAACGGGCGACGAGATCCTCGACTGGCGCGAAGCCGTCGAATTCTATGGCGGCGCCTGGCAATCGGTGCGGAGCGGTGGCGATCATGCGTTCGAGCACTTCGACCATGAAATCCCGGCGATACTGCGCTTTGTGCTCGGCGTGACGCCTTAGCTCACGACTGCTTGCGCCGCGACGGCGCTGCCGGATAAGTGCGCCAATGGGGACCTGCGAGGATGGAGGGATATACTATTGAGAATTACGCAACTGAGTGACGTTTGACCCTCACCCGCGCTGTCGCGCACCCCTCTCCCGGCGGGAGAGGGGTTGGGGTGAGGGCCAGCTCATCCGCATTGCAACCGATGTCACGCAGCTAGGAAACGCTCAATAATTGCATGCCCAAGCTCACGCTCGCCGACAAGCTCGTCGTGGCCATCTCGTCACGCGCGTTATTCGATCTAACTGAGAGCCATCGCATTTTCATCGATTACGGGGTGGACGCCTACCAGCGATACCAGATCGAGCACGAAGACGAGATTCTCGAGGCGGGGCCGGCGTTTGCGCTGGTGAAGAAGCTGCTGCGTCTCAATCGCCCCGACAAGCAGTACGTCGAGGTGATCCTGCTGTCGCGCAATTCAGCGGACACCGGCTTACGCGTGTTCAACTCGATCAAGCACTATGGGCTCGACATCACCCGCGCCGCCTTTACCAAGGGAGAGCCGACGTCACGCTACGTTCCAGCGTTCGGCTCCCAGCTCTTCCTCTCGGCCGACACCGAGGACGTGAGGCGAGCGCTCGACGACGGCTACGCCGCTGCCACGATTTTTCCAAGCGTGTTCAAGAACGAAACCGACGAACTGCGCATCGCCTTCGATGGCGACGCGGTGCTCTTTTCCGACGAAGCGGAGCGCATTTATCAGGAGGAAGGGCTCGCCGCCTTCTCCAAAAGCGAGCTCGCATCCGCGTTGCAGCCGCTCACCGGTGGCCCGTTCAAGGACTTTCTCGCAGGGCTGCACCGCATCCAGTCGGATTTTCCGGAGCGCGAGAGTCCGATTCGCACCGCGCTGGTCACCGCACGCAGCGCGCCGGCGCACGAGCGTGTCATCCGCACGCTGCGCGCCTGGAACATCCGCATCGATGAAGCACTATTTCTCGGCGGCCTCGACAAGGGCGAATTCCTGCGCGCCTTCGGCGCAGACATCTTCTTCGACGACCAGCGCACGCATGTCGAATCGGCAGCGAAGCACGTGGCGACGGGACATGTGCCACACGGCGTGGCCAACGAATGAGTCGACGGACCGAGCGAATCGTCAAACGGGGGAGCGGGTAGACGCATCATGGCACTGTTCAAGATCGAAATCGAGGACGATCGCGGGATCTGGTCGGACGTGCGCGGCCCCGACGGCAGGGTCCTTACCTTCGACAACGAGGAGGCCGCTCGCAGACGACTCGCCGAGCTCTATCCTGTCCAGGTCAAGATGGAAAAGTACGGCGGCGGCAAGCGCACGCGCGTGGTGCGGATTTTTCGGACCGACAAGGAATGGAAGGACGGCACGCCGCCGGAGTAAAGACGAAGCTGCCGTCAACGAGCGCAACGCGATCGACCGGCACGCCTAGCCGACGATACGGCCGTAAAACGGATATTGCGGATCGTTGTATCCGGGCGTCGATGGATGTCCCGGCGTGACCAGCGAATCGACGAAGGCCTCGTCCTCGTCATCGAGTGTCTTGCCGATCGCCGAAAGGTAATCGGTCCATTGCTCGAAGGTCCGCGGCCCGCCAATCACCGCGCTTACGATTCGATTGTTCAGAACCCACGCCAGCGCAAATTGCGTGGTAGTGAGTCCTTTTTTCTGCGCATGCGCCTTGATGCCTTGCGCCATCGCGATCGACTCCGCGCGGAACTCCGTTTCCATGATTCGGCGATCCTTGCGCGCCACGCGCGAATCGGCAGGCGGCTCGGCGCCGGGTGCGTATTTTCCGGTGAGCACGCCGCGCGCGAGCGGGCTGTAGGGAACCACGCCGATGCCGTAGTAGCCGCATGCCGGCAGGACTTCAACCTCGGGCATGCGATTCATCGCGTTGTAATAAGGTTGGCACACCACGGGCCGAGCGACTCCGAGATCGTCACAGGTCGCGATCACTTCCGCGATACGCCAGCCTCGATAATTCGATACGCCGAAATAACGGATTTTTCCGGAGCGGATCAAGTCGCCGATGGCGCCAATCGTCTCGACCAGAGGCGTGTCGAGATCGTCGCGGTGAAGGTAGTAGATGTCGATGTAGTCGGTGGAGAGGCGCCGCAAACTGCCGTCGCATGCCCGCATGATCCAGCGCCGGGACAAGCCGCCGTCGTGCGGTGTTTCCGTCATCACATTGCCGACCTTGGTAGCCAAAATCCAGCGATCGCGATTGCCGGCGATGGCCGGCCCGACGATGGCTTCCGACGCACCCTTGGAATAGACGTCGGCGGTATCGATGAAATTGACGCCTGCTTCGAACGCTGACGCGATGATGCGTTCAGCTGCCGGCGCGTCGGTGCGGTCTCCGAACATCATCGTGCCGAGACACAACGTGGAGACTTCCAAACCTGAATCGCCGAGGCGGCGGAAGAGCATCGAAGCTCATTTCATTGAAGTAAAAGCAACCATCGTGACGCAAACGCCAGTTACATGCAATCGACGAAGAAAAACGATGTCGTCGCGGTATAATTCGGACCCTTTCTTCGCGGTAATTTCCGATGCACGTTTTCTTCGAGGACGACGGCGCGTTCAAGGCCGGCACCGTCCTCGCCGATAACGATACTTCGCTGCAGGTGGAGTCCGTATCGGGCAAGCGGCTCAAGATCAAGGCCGCGAGCGTGCTGCTGCGCTTTGCAGAGCCTGCGCCGAGTGCAATGCTTGACGAAGCGCAGGCTCTCGCCAGCGAGCTCGATCCCAATTTTCTCTGGGAAGTGAGCGGTGAGCGTGAGTTTGCGTTCACCGAGCTCGCCACCGAGTACTTCGGGCGAGCTCCGCGGCCCGCGGAATCGGCGGCGCTCACCCTCTGCCTCCACGCGTCGCCGATGCACTTCTACAAGAAAGGTAAGGGCCGCTATCGGGCCGCGCCTGCCGATTCGCTCAAGGCGGCGCTTGCCGGCGCCGAACGCAAACGTCGTGAAGCCGAGCAGATCTCCCGCTATGCCTCGGAGCTGCAGGCGCATCGATTGCCTGTCGGCTTTCGCGACAAATTGCCGATGCTGCTCTACAGGCCGGACAAGCAGTCACTGGAAGCCAAAGCGCTCGCCACTGCGTGCGATGCCTCGCACGTGAATCCATTGGCGCTGCTCGCTGCATGCGGCGCCATTCCCTCGACTCACGACTATCACTTCAATCGCTTCATCTTCGAAGCGTTCCCCCGCGGCATCGATTTTCCGCGGTTGGAGGAATTGCCCGGGTTGCCCGAGCTCAAGCAGGCGCAGGTTCAGGCTTTTTCCATCGATGATTCCACGACCACCGAAATCGACGACGCGTTTTCGGTGCGCTCGCTATCTGGCGGTACTCTGGAGATCGGTATCCATATCGCGGCACCGGCGCTGGCGATCCCGCGCGGCTCATCGCTCGACGCACTCGCTCGCACAAGGCTTTCCACCGTCTACATGCCGGGCCGCAAAATCACGATGCTTCCTGACCCGGTCATCGAGCGCTTTTCACTTCGCGAAGGCGCGGTGCACCCCGCGCTGACCTTGTACGTCGAAACCGCGACCGACGGCACGCCGCTGCGACACCATACACGTCTGGAACGCGTGCCAATCGCCGCCAACTTGAGGCTTGATGCGATCGGTGATGCGTTTACGGGGCCAGCGGCACCCTTGGAGCCAAAATGGACCGATGAGCTTCGTGCTCTATGGCGGCTAGCCCAGAAGCTGGATACAGCGCGTGGCAAGAGCAATCCGCAGCGCATCGACTTCAACTTCTATATCGACTGGGATGCAGCGCCCGAGGGCAGAGTCAGAATCGTGCCTCGCCCAAGAGGCTCTCCGCTCGACAAGCTTATTGCGGATCTGATGATCCATGTCAACCAAACCTGGGGCGCGATGCTCTTCGAGGCCGGCGTTCCCGGGCTCTATCGCACGCAGCAGACGGGCAAGGTCAAAATGAGCACGCGGCCTGAGCCCCACCAGGGACTGGGCGTTGCGCAGTATCTATGGGCCAGCTCGCCTCTGCGGCGCTACAGCGACCTCATCAATCAGCGCCAGATCCTGGCGGTGATTACCGAAGCAGATCCACCCTATGCGGACGGCGACGCCGAGCTTTATGCGGCGATGGCGGACTTCGAGACGACCTACGCCCAATATGCAGAGTTTCAGCAGCGGATGGAGCGCTATTGGTGCCTTCGCTGGCTGCAGCAGGAAAAAGTCGAGGAGGCCGCAGCCACAGTGATTCGCGACACGCTGGTGCGCCTCGACGCGGTACCGCTGTACCTGCGGGTCCCGGATCTTCCCACGTTGATGCCCGAGAGTCGGGTTCGGCTGTCGCTCGGGCGCATCGATCTTCTGGCGGCAGCCGTGGAAGCGCGCTTCGCCGGACTGGCGTCTAACTGAGCTGACGGCAGGCGTCTTTTTGACCGGCAACGCCGGTCCATGCCCTCCCAAACACGCTTCCGCTTGAGCCTTCCTTCAAGAAGGATATACTTGCCACTTTTATGCCAAAGTCATCGCGCCTCAGCGTGGTCGCGGACCTGCGCCTGGTTACCCCGGGCACCCGTCCGGCGGGTCCCCGCGCGTCTGTGGTGGCGGTGCACGAGGCACGCACGATGTCGCTGCCTTTTCTGGCGGCGGACCCAAGGGCGGGCAATCGACTTTTTGCGACGGCCCTGACGTGGTCCGTTGTCCTGCACATCGTGGTCCTGGCGCTGCACTTTTCACCTTTCGATCTCACCAAGTTCGACCGCAACGGACCGCCGCTGGAGGTTGCGCTGGTCAACGCCAAATCTCAATCGAAGCCGACCAAGGCGGAAATTCTCGCGCAAGCGCATCTGGACGGCGGTGGCAACACTGACGCTGAGCGGCGCGCCAAGACTCCGCTGCCCGTCGTCCCCAAGGAAGGCGCATCCAGCGATCTGGCCACCGCAGCCCAAAAGGTCGACGATCTGGAAAAACGGGCCAAGGAGATGCTCACCCAGCTCCAGGCAGCACAGACGGTGGCGCTGCCCGCTCCGAAGCCGAACGATTCGGTCGAAGCACCCGAGCTGCCGAGCGCGAGCGAAATGATGCGGCGCACGCTCGAAGCGATGCGACTCGAAGCGCAAATCGCCAAGCAGATGGAAGCCTACGAGAAGCGTCCCAAGCGGCGCTTCGTCGGCGCCCGCGCCGAGGAATACCGCTTCGCGCGCTATGTCGAGGACTGGCGGCTCAAGGTCGAGCGTATCGGGAACCTGAACTACCCCGAAGCAGCACGCGCGAAAAAGCTCTATGGCAGCCTCTTGCTGACCGTGGGCATTCGCGCCGACGGCTCTCTGGAGAGCGTCATGGTCGATCGCCCCTCCGGAAAGAAGATCCTCGACGTGTCGGCGAGAAAAATCGTCGAGATGGGCGCGCCCTACGCGCCGTTCCCGGCAGACATCAAACGCGATACCGACATTCTGTACATTACGCGGACCTGGACTTTTGCCCCCGGGGATTCGCTGACCAGCCAGTGAATGTCGACCGTTACGCCGTTATCGGCAACCCCGTCGCGCACAGCAAGTCTCCGCTCATCCACACCGCGTTCGCCAAGGCAACGGCGCAATCGCTGAGCTATGAAAGGTTACTGGCGCCGCGCGATGGCTTCGCGGCCGCCGTCGCCGACTTCGCCGCGCAAGGCGGCAAGGGGCTCAACGTGACGATCCCCTTCAAGCTCGACGCGTTCGCGCTCGTCCGCGAAAAGAGCGAGCGGGCGGAATCTGCGGGCGCCTGCAACACACTGGCTTGGCGCGGCGATCATTGGTTCGGCGACAACACCGATGGTGCCGGCCTGTTGCGCGATCTGACGGTCAATCTGAGCGAGAATATCGCCGGACGCAGCGTGCTGGTCCTTGGAGCAGGCGGTGCCGCCCGCGGTATCCTCCAACCCCTACTTGGTCAACGGCCGCACCGCGTTGTGGTCGCCAACAGGACCCACGCACGAGCGGTTGAGCTTGCGACCCGGTTCACGCCGTACGGCGCGGTCGCTTCAATCGAGCCGCGAGCGCTCGCAGGATCACGCTTTGACATTGTCATCAACGCCACCAGCATCGGTCTCAATTCACAGGTGCCGCGCGATCTCTGGCCTGACGGAATGTTTGCATCCGCGGCACTGGCCTACGACCTTGTTTACGCTAACCAGAAGACGCCATTCATGGTCTGGGCGGCTGAGCAGGGAGCGGCGAAAACCGCTGATGGACTGGGGATGTTGATCGAGCAGGCGGCCGAGAGCTTTCTCCTCTGGCGAGGCGTTCGGCCCGAGACTGCGCCGGTGTTCGCCCTTTTGCGAGGCGGTTGATGCGGGTCGTGGGGCGTTGGCTGCTCTGGGCTGCGCTGCTTGCATTCCTTGCTTTCTCGCTGCTGCAAGCCTGGTATGCCACGCAAATCTGGTGGTGGCGCGATCATCCGCCGCAGGAGACGGCATTCATGCAACTACGCCTCGCGGAAATGAAACAAGCCAATCCGCGAGCACGTTCGCAGTACGTCTGGGTGCCTTATCAGCGCATCTCTGTGAACCTGAAGCGTGCCATGATCGCTGCCGAAGATGCCAAATTCATCGAGCACGAGGGCTTCGACTGGAATGGCATCCAGCTGGCAATGGACAAGAACCTGCGCAAGGGCCGCGTTGTTGCCGGCGGCTCAACCATTACGCAACAACTGGCGAAGAACCTGTTCCTGTCGGGCGAGCGCAGCTATTGGCGCAAGGCCGAGGAAGCGCTGATCACGCTCATGCTCGAAGCGATCCTCGACAAGAGACGCATCTTCGAGCTGTACTTGAACGTCATCGAATGGGGAAATGGTGTTTTTGGCTGTGAAGCCGCGGCCCGCCGCTACTTTTCCGTGAGCGCGGCCGATCTTTCGGTCGAGCAGGCGGCACGGCTCGCTGCGATGGCGCCGAATCCGCGCCATTATGAAAGGAATCCGGGATCGCGCGGTCTTGCCCGTAAGATACCGATCATCCTGGCGCGGATGCCGGCCACGGAGCTGCCCTGAAGCGACCGGCAGTGGCCCTGGTTTCGGCGGCTCGACTTGAGGCGATTTTCGACACGCCGGTTCCGTGCGATGATCAACGGCGGAAGAGCGCCACGGAATAACCTCGCCCCATGTGGTGTTTACTGTTCCGCTTGCTCCTTCGCCGAGCCGTCGATGCCTGACACGCTTCCTGATCCCGATCTGATTTCAGCGCTGCCAAGGCTTCGACGCTACGCGCGCGTGTTGACCGGCGACTTCACACGCGCGGACGATCTGGTGCAGGACACGCTGGCGCGTGCGTGGGAGAAGCGGCGACTGTGGAAAGCGGGAAGTGATCTTCGCGCATGGCTTTTTACCATCATGCATAACGTTTACGTCAACCAGCGTTCGGTGCGCCGGCGCGAGAGCGCGGAAAGCTCGATCGATGCAGATCAGGGACCCGTCGCAGGTTGGGAGATTCCAACGCGGGCGACGCAGTCGGATCGCATCGAGCTCGCGGAAGTTCTCGCTCAGATAGCGCGTCTTCCCGGCGAGCAACGCGAAGTGCTGTTGCTCGCCGCCGTCGAAGAGTTGCGCTACGAAGAAATCGCACGCGTTCAGGGAGTGCCCATCGGCACGGTGATGTCGCGGCTCAATCGCGCGCGTGAAAAGCTCCGGCACATCAATTCCGAGCCGGCGGCTCAATCTTTCAAGGTCGTCAAATGAGTGCGGGATTGCCGCTTTCGGAAGACGATCTCAGCGCGTACGCCGATCGGCAGCTGCCTCCGGAGCGCGTGGCCGAAGTCGCGGCGCGGCTCGTGGAGGAACCGGCTCTCGCAGCTCGTGTCGCGGCGATCCAACGACAGAATGCGATGTTGCGAGACGCGTTCGATCCCTGGCTCGCCGAAGCCTTGCCTCGCGATTTCATTGCCGCCGCATCAGGCCGGCGGGCGCGACCTTCACGCGCCACGCGCGCATGGCCAGCGTTCGCGGCTGCAGCATCGCTCCTCGCAGGTGTTGCGTTGGGGTGGCTGGTGCGTGGAGAGTTGCTGCAGAGAGAAGGCACGCCGGTGACGTTTCCCCGGCAGGCAGCGCTCACGCATGCGCTCTACGCTACCGACGCCAATCGTCCGGTCGAAATATGGGCGAACGAAGAGGAGCGCATGGTGCGCTGGCTCTCCAAGCGCTTGAGCTTTCCCTTGCACGCGCCCAATCTGAACAGCGTCGGCTTTGCGCTCGTGGGCGGCAGACTGGTTGCCGGCAACGAGCGGCCGGGCGCGCTTTTCATGTATGAAAACGCCGACAAGCAGCGTATTTCTCTGCTCGTGCGCAAGGATGCCGAGCCTGCGCGCGAGACCGCATTCCGTTATGCTCTGGAAGACGGTGTCGGGGTATTCTATTGGATCGACGATTCCTGTGGCTATGCGCTCTCTGGCAACCTGGACAAGCTGCAGTTGCTTTCCATTGCGCGCATCGTCTACGGTCAGCTTGCCGCCGCCGAGGCGTCGGCGCCTAAACCCTGATCGCTACAGAGTCACCGGACCTCGCGGCGTCGAAAACATCGCAGCGAGGCGCGGCCTCGCGTCGTAGCTCACCTTCAGCGTCTCGCTCAATCCGAGCTTGGCAAGTGTCGCGCGGATCGGAGCAGGCGCCGGATGCGTCGCGGCAAGCGCGGTGAGCTCGATGCGCTCATCGGGCATCGCGTCGGTCGGATGACGCGCATCGGACCATTGAATGAGCGTCGGTAGCAGGCCGTCGCCCGGCAAATGGCCGTCTGCCGGAATCGTGATGCGCCATCGATAATCGCCGCGCGCGAGCTCATGCACCGGACCGGGATCGACCAGACAGGCGGCGCGCGCGGCTTTAATGTCCTCGCTCCGGGCCACCCAGTGGATCAGGCATGGCGACGCGGAAAGCGCGCTCTGCATTTGAGTTCGGTCCAATTCGAACCAGCGCGGAGTAGCCGGCGCAGTCGCGTCAGGATCGATGGCGATCACCTCGAGATAGATGCGCTTGCCCACTCGCAGCACGCTGTTGTGGGTACCCATTGCAACGTGCTTTCCACCGCGACGCGGACGGGCACCGAGTCGCGCCTCGATATAGTCCTCGCCCTGTTGCAGTGAAGCCGCAGCGACGACCAGATGGTCAAGCGCCGACAGGGCCATCAGATATGGTCAATGCCGCGCGACTCGAGCTTTGAAAGGGTCTCCGGGAGATTGCGGCCGGAGAACGCCATGTGATCGATGACGCCGGCTTTGAGCTCATTCTTCGGCCGTCCGCCGATGACATGCAGGATGGGATCCTTGTCGGCATAGAGCCGCGCGCCGGGGAAGTCGAAGTTGGGACTTAGGACCGGCGTGAAGGCCGAGCACATCGGCGTAGAAGCGGGTAGTGCCTGCTACATCGTCGGTGAGAATGGTGAAATGATTCATCGCCATGACAGCCATGCGAATCTCCTTCGGCGGGACGCTCTTTGATAGCGGATCTGCTCGATCACGAATTCGGCGAGCAAGCCGCTTGCGTCTGGCGGATGAGGATCATTGTACGGCAATGCGGGGTCGCCTCCACTCCAGGCATGACCCAGGTTCGCGACGCGGATCAACCGCACCAGGATTCGGTTCGCGTTGCGGTAATCCGTTGTCGTCATGGTGCGCCCGTCTGTAAGTGTCGTCGTCGTTTGAGCGTCCGGTTCCGGCAACACGCCCGCCTGGAGTGTCTCGGGCGCGAGCCGGCGATTGAGCACAAGGTATTGACGCGCGAGTTGTACGGCGTTGATCGGTGCCACGACTTCATCGCGCTCTCCCTGAACGGCGACCAGCGCTAAATCCAGCGCTCCGTCGGGCGCATCGTCGCGCGCCGCTGCGGCAAGATGCTCGTACGGTGCGTTGGCGCCGCGGGCGAGCACGTCGAGCGCCGTCACTGGGCTGGCTGCCGCTCCACACGCGATACCCGAATGCACAAACACGCCTGAGAGCAGCTTGCGGTAACGCACGCCAAGCGCGGCCGCCAGCGCGCCACCCGCAGACATGCCTGCTGCGAAAATCCGGCGTGGATGAGCTCGATATTCCCGACGCACCGCGCGGATCTGCGCCGCGATGATCGCCGTCTCTCCGCCGCCCGCGCTGGTGCGTTTGTCAAACCAGTTCCAGCATCGCCACGGATTGGCCTTGTCCGACTGTCGCGGCAGGAGAATTAGCCAGCCGTGACGATCGGCGAACGAAGCGATGCGTGTTCCGCTCGCAAGCTCTTCCGGCGTTTGCCTGCAGCCGTGAAGCAAAACGATGAGCGGGCGCCGCTTCCAGCGGGTATGGCCGGCAGGCACGTAAACGAGGTAGTCGCGCGCGGGCCATACCCAGGGCGCTCCGGTGAGCCAGCCGCGCCACGAGAACTTGTGTCCGGCGATGAAGCGTCCGGGTGTCGGTGGTTTGCGTCGAAACAGCCGCGCCGCAAAATCGCGGACGCGGGACCAAAGCGACTCGTCAGCCATGAAGAATATGCACGCAAAAGGCGTTCAAAAGTCGTCGCGAGCGCTATTGAACGACTTTTAGATCAGGATGATGTCGTATTGCTCTTGGGTGTAGATCGACTCGACTTGCAGCGATATGGGCTTGCCGATGAAGTCGCCGAGTTGGGCGAGGCTCTGCGATTCCTCATCCAGGAACAGGTCGATCACCGATTGCGACGCGAGAATACGGAACTCGCGTGCGCTGAACTGTTTCGATTCGCGCACAATCTCGCGCAGGATCTCGTAACAGATCGTCTGCGCAGTCTTGATCTCGCCACGTCCACCGCAGGTGGAGCAAGGTTCGCATAGCACATGGGCGAGGCTTTCGCGGGTGCGCTTTCGCGTCATTTCCACCAAGCCCAATTGCGTGAAGCCGTTGACCGTGAGCCGCGTACGGTCGCGCTCCAGCGCCTTGTTGAATTCAGCCAACACCGCGCCGCGGTGGTCGGCATTCTCCATATCGATGAAGTCGATGATGATGATTCCGCCCAGGTTGCGCAGCCGAAGCTGCCTCGCGATGACCTGTGCCGCCTCGAGGTTGGTCTTGAAGATGGTGTCGTCGAAGCTACGGCCGCCGACAAAGCCGCCGGTGTTGACATCGATGGTGGTCATTGCTTCCGTCTGATCGATGATCAGGTAGCCGCCGGACTTGAGATCCACGCGTCTCGCAAGCGCCTTCTGAATTTCCTCCTCGACGGCGTTCAAATCGAACAATGGCCGTTCTCCGGCGTAGTGCTCGATCCGGTCGACGATGTTCTGCGTGTACTGACCGGCGAACTCCTGCATTTTCTGAAAGGTTTCGCGGGAGTCGACAAAGACCTTCGTCGTTTCCTCGGTCGCCATGTCGCGCAGCACGCGCTGAGCCAGGTTGAGGTCCTGATACACCAGCGACGGTGCCGGCAACGACGCCGACTTTTCGGTGAGGTCGCGCCAAAGCCGGGTCAGATACTCGATGTCGTTCTGCATCTCGCGTTCGGTAGCGGTTTCCGCCATGGTGCGGATGATGAAGCCTCCACCCATGCCCTGCGGAAGCAGTTGCTGGAGCTTTCCGCGGAGACTTTCGCGCTCCGCCTCGTCCTCGATGCGTTGTGAAATGCCGATGTGCGAATCCTGCGGCAGATAGACGAGCAGGCGTCCAGCAAGGCTCACCTGCGTCGAGAGCCTGGCGCCCTTGGTTCCGATCGGGTCCTTGATTACCTGAACGAGGATTGCCTGTCCCTCGTGCAGAATGCGTTCGATGGGCTTGCTGTCCGGACCGTTCTGGCGCTGCTCCCAGATGTCGGCGATGTGAAGGAAGGCCGCGCGCTCCAGACCGATCTCGATGAAGGCCGACTGCATTCCGGGAAGCACGCGTGCGACGCGCCCGAGATAGATGTTGCCTACAAGGCCGCGGGCCGAAGAGCGCTCGACGTGCAACTCCTGGACGACGCCCTGCTCCGACATTGCCACCCGCGTCTCCTGCGGCGTTACGTTGATGAGTATCTCGTGACTCATGGCGTCGGCGGCTTCAAGGGATGACCAGCTTCGTTTCGCTGTCTTAGCTCAGCACTTCTCATATCACGTGATACCCGATCTTGGCCAGAATCTCTGCGGTCTCGTAGAGCGGCAGCCCCATGACGCCGGAGTAGCTGCCTTCGAGACGGCGAATGAATAGGGCGGCCCGCCCCTGGATTGCGTATCCGCCCGCCTTGTCGAAGGGTTCGCCGCTCGCGACGTAACGCTCGATTTCGTCCCGGTTCAAAGCGCGCAAGCTCACTCTCGAGGCTGAGACGGCGAGCGCGATCTGCGCATTCCAGCGGATGGCAACGGCGGTGATGACTTCGTGCGATCCGCCCGACAGCCGTTCCAGCATCTCAATGGCGCTTGCGCTGTCTTCCGGCTTCCCTAACACGCCGCCGTCGAGTACGACTTCGGTATCCGCGGCAAGCACCGGTCTCGGTGTGAGTTGGCGCCGGCCCATACGGTGCCAGCCGACCGCTGCCTTGGTTCGGGCGATGCGCTTGACATAGTCGAGCGGCGATTCGTCCTTGCGCGGCGTCTCCAAGACGTCGCGCCGTCGGCCGATGCCCTCGCGAAGCTTGAGCTCTTCGAATTCCACCCCGATTTGCCGCAACAACTCCTGGCGGCGCGGGCTCTTCGAGGCGAGGTAGAGCGAAGGGCGTTCAGTCAGAAGGAACACGGTTCCCGGCTCATTCGCGATGATAGGGGTGGCCCCGCATCATGCTGATCGCGCGGTACAACTGCTCTGCGATGAGAACCCGCGCCAGAGTGTGCGGCAGTGTCAGCGCGGAAAGCGCGACCACCGCCGCGGCCTCGCGCTTGACTGCAGCAGAAAGTCCGTCGGCGCTGCCGATGACGAACGCAGCCGAGTGCCCCTCGTCGTGCCATCGAGCGAGCGAACGCGCCAGTCGCGCCGTCGTCCACGCCTCGCCGCGCTCATCGAGCGCGACGGCGTGGTAACCGCGGATCATCGAGCTGATGCGCTCGCCCTCGGCAGCGAGAATCTGCGCGAGCGTTTTTCCGCGATTTCGCTCTTCGGGTTTGATCTCGCAGATCTCCAGCGCAAACTCGCGCGGCATCCGCCGTGCGTATTCGTCGCAGGCTGCCGCGGCCCATGCCGGAAGCTTATGAGCCAGCGCCACAATGCGAATCTTCAAAGAGGATTCTCCGCTTGCGCGCCAGTATGGCGGCGCTCTTATGGCCCGCTCTTCTCGCCGAGTTACGCGCCAGGCGCTAAACCCCGGCTGCACCAACCTATGCGGAAATCGCCGTCTTAGAGCGACGACGCGGCGCCGGCGGCGTCCACAACTCCTCCAGATTGTAATAGCGGCGCACTGCAGGCTGCATGATGTGCACAACGATGTCGCCGCAGTCGACGAGCACCCAATCGCCCGTTTCCTCGCCTTCGACGCCGATGATAGTTGCGCCGGCGGCCTTCATCGCTTCGCGAACGTGCTGCGCCAAGGCTTTTACCTGCCGGCTCGATTCGGCGGTTGCAATGATGAGCGTGTCGTAGAGGCTGGTGAGCTTGCGGACATCGAGCAGCGTGATGTCGCGGGCTTTGATGGCTTCGAGGGCGGTGACGGCGATTTTTTGCAGGCGGTTAAGTCGCATCCGTTGATGAGCGATACAGTTGGTTGCGGTCAATATAAGCTAGAACGGCTGGAGGAAGCAAACCGGCAATCTCGGCGCGACCAGTGGCTCCTCGCGCGAGTGCGGCGCGGATCGCAGTGGCCGAGATGGGTTGCGGCGAAATGGGAACGCGCACGATGGCACCGGCGAGCGTTCGCGAGAGGCGTGATGGGTCGGTGGTCAAGCGCCGCTCGTATTGAGTGCGCAAAGGCTCGTCGAGCTTCTGCGGTTCAAAGCATATCCCGGGACGATCCGCGACGATCAAATGCGCGAGCGTCAGCAGCAGTTCCCAGCGATGCCATCCCGCAAGCCCCTCGAGGGCATCCGCGCCAAGCAGCAAGGCGAGCGGACGCGTCCGGTCTTCGGTGTGCAGCGATTGCAATGTCGTTACCGTATAGCTCGGCCCGGCGCGGTTAAGCTCTCTTGCGTCGGCGATGAGCCCGGGGAATTCCGCGCATCCGAGCTCGACCATGGCAAAGCGCGCCTCGGCTGGCGCAAGTGGCGCAGCTCGATGCGGAGGATCGCGCGCAGGAATGAGAAGCACGTGAGCAAGACCGAGCGCTGCCCGGACGTCCGCGGCCAAGCGCAGATGTCCGTAGTGAATCGGATCGAATGTGCCGCCGAGAATGCCGATCGTGCGCATTGCCGCTACCGCGTTTGACGTGCAGCGGAGGAAATCAGCGACTCTTCGAGATCGAGGTCGCCCTGAAGCACGCGCAGCACTTCATCATTGATGACGTTTTCGTCGTGCAACTGCATAAGCTGGGCACGCTCGGCGTTGACCGCTTCGAGCCAGATCTGACGTTGCGATTCGTGCTGCGCATCGAGATGATTGCGCCGTTCGGCGTTGGCTGAATGGCGCTGTAGCCGCCGTTGGTATTGGTCGAGCAACGATTGCGCAAATCGCGTCTGTTCCGGTTCGGTCAATCGCGGCATCTGCTGCATGAGCGCTCCGATCGCCGCCTGCGCCGTGGCGATTCGAGCGGCCCGCTCCTCTCGCTCGGCGACGCCGTCGGCGCGTACGTTCAGCGCGCGGATGAACAGCGGCAACGTGAGGCCGTTGAGGAGGAGGGTGATCACGATCACGCTCGCCGAGAGCAGGACGATCAGATCGCGTCCCGGAAACGCTGCGCCTGAAGCGGTGACGTAAGGGATGGAGAGCGCAGCAGCCAGCGTCACCGAGCCACGGATGCCAGCCCATCCCGTCAGAA
>VBCY01000390.1:1196-1466 GCA_005882995.1 Betaproteobacteria bacterium | reverse complement strand
CGATTTGAAACGCCAGCTGATCGCCCAACTCGTCGAAAGCTCGCGCCTATTGCGCAACTACATCGACAACCGCGCCAAGGGGCGCGGCACCACCCGCGCACAATGGATCGTACTATTTCGATTGCGGCAGCAAGAAGGATTGTCGCAAGTCGATTTGGCCGATGTGCTTGAACTGCAGCCGATCTCGCTGGTGCGCCTGCTCGATCGTCTGGTCGAGCACGGTCTTCTCGAGCGACGGCACGACCCGCGGGATCGACGCGCCAATCGACT
>VBCY01000390.1:0-1054 GCA_005882995.1 Betaproteobacteria bacterium | reverse complement strand
TCAAATTGAGCGGTATCTATCCTCGCCCGGATCGCTGTCGCGCTGAAGCATGAATACTTCACTAGGCGCGATCCCCGAGATGTTATATTGTAACATTATCTCTGGTCTCCATAGCCTATACCCTCCACGCAAGGCGCATGCCGGTATGAAATGGTTCCGATCAAACATCAGACATGGATCGCGGCTCGCGCTTTTTGCGCTCGCGATCCAGATTCTGCTGTCGTTCGGACATTTCCACAGCAGCAGCGCGCAGGCGGCGCCCGCGTTGACGGGTTCAAACCAACCGGGACTTCACGATGCTGTTAGAGGTGCGGCCACGCATTTGGATGCATGGCCCGGAGCTCCGCACGAGGACGCATTTCGCGCGGTCGAGTTAAAGACCTCCGACCATGAGTCCGACGGACGGCCAACCGATGACTGCGCCATCTGTGCCGTCATGGCGTTGGCCAATGCGCTGGTGGTTGCAACGCCGCCTTGTCTGCTGGGCACACAGCCCGCTTCATCCTTGTATTTGATAATCGGCGCCGAGTTCATCCCTCTCAACTCTGCCCGCGTCGTTTTTCAACCTCGCGCTCCGCCCATCTCGGCGTGTTCGCAGCCCAATGCGGCCCGCGTCGCGGCTTTTCACTCGGCATCTGGCAAAAAACCTGCAACTCGCCGGATGCATAGGTTAATTTGAATTAATCACCACCGGACTGAAGTATGAACATGTCAACTTATCGAGCGACATTTGGCGTGATGTTCGCGCTGGCGATGCTGTCGCTGGCGTCCCCGTCATCAGCGCAACAGAAAACGCCGCCGGCGCCGCAGCAGCCTCCCGCGCTGTCGCAATCGCAACCGCCGGCGTTCTCGGCACAAGCAGCACCGCCGGCGCAGGCTCCGGCGCCGTCCGTCGCCGCTCAGCCCGCTGCAACGCCTGCCGCCTCCGACGCGACGGCAACTCCCGCCGATGGCAGCAGATCGCTGAAATCGACAACTGTCGCGCTGCGCGAGTTGTCGCCCTGGTCGATGTTTGTGTCGGCGGATATTTTGGTTAAGGCGGTCATGATCGGCC
>VBCY01000062.1 GCA_005882995.1 Betaproteobacteria bacterium | reverse complement strand
GGTTGCGGTGTGGTGGTCAAGGACTATGCGTGGCTGATGCGCGATGATCCGGCGTACGCCGACAAGGCGCGGCGCGTGGCGGAGCTCGCGCGTGATCCGGTCGAGGTCATCGCGCCCGAGTGGAAGCGCCTCGCGCCGATGGTCGCGATGGATCATGGGCCGATTCGCGTTGCGTTCCAGGCGCCGTGCACATTGCAGCACGGCCAGAAGCTGACGGGGCGCGTCGAGGAAATTCTGGAGGCGATTGGCCTGGAGCTCACCGATGTCGAGGGCTCGCATCTGTGCTGCGGCTCCGCGGGGACGTATTCGCTGCTGCAGCCGGCGCTGTCGGCTCGGCTGAAGAGCGACAAAATCGCTGCGCTGGAAGCCGGCGATCCCGAAGTCATCGCAACCGCCAATATCGGCTGTCTTGCGCACCTGCAAAGCGCGACGCAGCGGCCGGTGCGTCACTGGGTCGAGCTGCTCGATGCGCGGCTGCGTTCTCGACCGTCGTCGCGCGCGTCGTCGCGATGACACCACCATTCACTCGCGCCGATTTCCGGCGCTTCCTAGCCATACCGACCCGATGGATGGACAACGACAGCTACGGACACGTCAACAACGTCGTCTACTATTCTTATTTCGACACGGTGGTGAACGAACATCTGATTCGCGACGGCGGGCTGGACATTCGCGAATCGCCGATCATCGGCGTCGTGGTCGAGACCGGTTGCAGCTTTTACCGCCCGTTGTCGTTTCCAGGCATCGTCGACGCGGGGTTGCGGGTACGCAAGCTGGGAAGTAGCTCGGTGACCTACGAGATCGGGTTGTTCGCGCAGGGCGAAGAGGAGCTCTCGGCGAGCGGCCGGTTCGTCCACGTCTGGGTGGAGCGTGCCAGCGGACACCCGACGCCGGTCCCTGCTGCAATTCGCGGCGCGTTGGCGCCGCTCGTCGTTGCCGGCTGAAAGATTGTGGCTGCGCTGCGACGCTTTGCACTCATTCCGGCAGCAGGCAAGAGCGCGCGCTTCGGCGGAGCGATGCCCAAGCAGTACGTCCCGCTTGCCGGAACGCCACTCCTCAGACGCACCATCGATTCACTCCACAACTCAGTCCTGCTCGAAGCCATGTTCGTCGTGCTGGCCCCCGATGACAAGCTCTATGCTGAATGCGTTGGTCCGATCGCAGGCGTGGTGCCGCTCTATTGCGGTGGCCGAGCTCGTGCGGAATCGGTGAGGAATGGGCTCGCCAAGATCGGAGAGCACGCCGAGGCCGACGATTGGATCCTGGTACACGATGCAGCCCGACCCTGCGTGGAAGTGTCCATGCTCAATCGCCTGCTGCATGAGCTCGAGGACGAACCCGTCGGCGGCCTTCTTGGAGTGCCGCTTGCCGACACGCTGAAGCGCGCAGAGATGGGGGCCGGGCTGCGCGCCGCGTCGACCGAAGCGCGCACCGGGCTGTGGTGCGCGCAGACTCCGCAAATGTTTCGCTATGCCATCCTTCAGCACGCGCTCAAGCAGGCCGATCCCGCCACGGTGACCGACGAAGCTCAGGCGGTGGAGGCGCTTGGAGTGAAGCCGAAACTGGTGCTCGGCAGCTTGGCCAACATCAAGGTGACCTACCCCGAAGACATTGCGCTGGCAGAAGCAATTCTCGCCGGACGCAGCGCGAGCCTGGCGCGATGACAGGGTGTCGCGTCGGCTGCGGCTTTGACGTTCATCGCCTGGTCGAAGGCCGGCGACTGGTGCTCGGTGGAGTTGTGCTTCCTTTTGAGCGCGGCCTCGAAGGTCATTCCGACGCCGACGTGCTTTTGCACGCTATCTGCGATGCGATTCTCGGGGCGATCGGGCAAGGCGACATCGGGCGGCACTTTCCCGAAACCGACGTGGCATACAAGGACGCGGACAGCCGGACGCTGCTGCGCAAGGTGTGGCAGCGCGCAACCGCAGCAGGTTATGTGCTTGGCAACATCGATGCAGTGGTTGTCGCTGAAGCTCCTCGACTGGCGCCCCACACTGCTCAGATGTCGGCGCACATCGCCGCCGACTGCGGCGCTGAGGCTCAGCAGGTGAATGTCAAGGCGACCACGAGCGAGGGCCTCGGCTTCACCGGGCGCGGTGAAGGCATCGCCGCCTGGGCGAGCGTGCTGTTGCTCAGCTCTTCCTGACGCCGGCAGGAAGCGTTACTCGCGCAACGGTCCCGCCGCCTTCGCGTGGCTCGAGATCGAAGCTTCCGCCGTGCAAACGCGCAATGCGCTCGACGATGGTAAGCCCCAGCCCTGCGCCCCCGGCGCCCGTTCGCGCCGGCTCGCCGCGAGTAAAAGGACGTTTGAGGCGCTCGACTTCGCTGCGGACGATGCCGGGGCCGCGGTCGGAGACTTCGAGAGTGATTGCTCCGTCGCTGGAGCGAGTGGCGATTTCAACCGGTGGGCTGCCGTAGGCGAGAGCGTTGTCGAGCAGATTGGCGATGAGCCGCGACATGGCGGTTACCCGCAGCGATGTCGGCGGCAGCACGCCCGCCGCAAAACGCACGTCGCGTCCTTCGCGGCGCTGCCGGTCCACCAGCGGCGTCACGATATCGTTCAAATTGCAAAGCTCCAGCGGACTATCGCGCTCGTTCCTGGCGAAGTCGAGAAACTGGCCGATGATCTTGTCCATCTCCTCAATGTCGGTGACCATCCCTTCGCGGGTCACTTCGTCGTGGGTCCCAACCTCGACCCCCAGGCGCAATCGCGCGAGCGGCGTGCGCAGATCGTGTGAGACGCCTGCAAGCAGAAGCGCACGGTCGTGCTCGGCCTCGCTCAAACTGGTCAGCATGCGATTGAACCCACGATTGAGATTGACGATCTCCGAAGGCCCCGCTTCAGGGAGCGGTGGCGGCGAACGACCTTCGCCTACGCGCGCAACCGCGTCGTTGAGCTGGCGCAGCGGGCGCGCCAGATAACGCGCGAACGCATAGGCGCTCAGGAGCAGCACGACGAGTGCGATCAGGCTCCATTCGACTGCGCGGGAAGGCGCATCTTCACCCCGACGCGGCAGCTGAAAACCGGCCCAATACGCGCGGTCTCCGGCTTGTAGCTTGATCCAGAGAAGTTGTAGCCGAGGCTGGATGCGCAGCTCCGTTTCTGGTCCCAGCTCATCGCGAAGGCGTTTTTCCAGATCCAGCAAAACCGGGTTTTGCGCCGCTATGCCGACGAAGCTGCGTTCGTCGTCAGGCACGATGCGCGCGCGATAAGCTTCGCCGAAATGCTGCAGCGTCGGACCGGCTCCGTTGGGATCGGCTGTGGAGAGCGCAGCGCGCAGCGACTTCAGCTGCACAATCTTGGTGTCGCCGAACTGTCGCGCCAGCAGCGCCGCGCGGTCTTGACGAAACAGAAAGATGGCAGTGCCCTGGCTTATGAGGATCACGACCAGCAGCAGCAGCGCCAGCCTGCCGAAGAGCGAGCGCGGCCACAACCAGAACTTCGACCTCAAGCGCCGGCCTCGCCGCTAACAGGTACTTCGCTCGCTGCCTCGTCGGGTACGAAGACATAACCAAAGCCCCACACCGTCTGTATGTAGCGAGGCGCAGACGGATCGGCTTCGATCAACTTGCGCAGACGCGAGATCTGCACGTCGATGGCGCGATCGAAGACGTCGTGATCGCGCCCGCGCGCGAGCAGCATCAGCTTTTCGCGCGCAAGCGGCTGCCTTGGATGCGTCGCCAGCACCTTGAGCAGACCGAATTCGCCGGTGGTGAGCGGCACTGCAGTCTCGCCGCGGGTGAGGGTGCGGGTTGTCAGATCGAGCCGATACGGTCCGAAACTGATCTTTCCCTCGACAGCCGGTGCGCCTGGTGCCAGCCGCTCGGTATGACGTCTCAGTACCGCGTTGATGCGCGCAACCAGCTCACGCGGGTTGAAGGGCTTCGGCAGGTAATCGTCGGCGCCCATCTCGAGGCCCACGATTCGATCGATGTCCTCCCCCTTGGCAGTGAGCATGATCACCGGCAGGCTTTCTCCGGAGCCACGCAGACGCCGGCATACGGCGAGACCGTCTTCGCCGGGAAGCATGAGGTCGAGGACCAGCAGGTGCGGTGGGTCGCGCTGGAGCTTCTTATCGAGTTCCCTCGCGTCGGGCAGCGCTTGCACGGAAAACCCCTGTTCGCTCAAGTACCGGACGAGGAGATCGCGCAGCCGCGCATCATCGTCGATGACCAGGATCTTGGGTGTGGTCGCTTTCATGACTCCGATCTTAACGTTGCCGGGTTTGCCACTCCTTGCACTGCTTGTCACGAATTGTAACGCCGCGCTCCGGAGCAACGATTGGTTACAACAACTTAAGTCTCTCGAGCTTCCGCGTCGACGATAATGCAGTGGACGGCGCTTCGCTAAAGAAGCGTAACAAAGCCGTGAGGTGCAGCAATGCTTGCGCAACAGGGTGCCTGTAGGCTTGGAGTTGCTGCGTACTTCGCGGCGTCACCTTAAAGTCTTGATGAAAGGTTTGCATTTATGAGGCGATTCTTGATGGTAATTCTCGGCGCAGCAGCCTTGTCCGGCGCCGCGCCTGCACTGTGTCAGGCTCCGATGATGCGCGGCCACGCCGATCCGACCGCGGTGATCGAATCGCTCAGGGCCAGTCTTAGCCTCAACACTGCGCAGCAGCAGCAATTTGACAGCGCGCTTGCTCAATCGCAGGCAGCCAGGCAAACGGCGCGCGCCAACCTTGCCCAGCTCAAAGCAGCCCTGCAGGCGGAGCTTGCGAAGCCTGCGCCGGACCTCGCATCGCTGGCCGCGCAAGCGGATGCCGTTCAGGAGCAGAACAGCGCCGCCCGCAAGACAGCGCGCAGCGCATGGCTGGCGTTGTACGCGACGTTCACGGACGACCAAAAGGCCGTGGTTCGCAATGCGATCCAGGCGAGGCTCGCCACGATGGAGTCGTTGCGGACGCATATGAAGGAACACCTGGATCAGTAGCTCAACTATTCGTTGGTCGCCCCGGCGGAGGCCGGGGCCCAATCGGCATCAGCAACTTTCACCAATCCTCAGTCGACCTCCGGTCGACCGTCCCGCCCGGGGTTTGCGAACGCAGATTCCGGACTTTTTTGCAGACCCCTTAAAACCAAGAACCACATCCGGCCGACGAACGGCGTTGCAGCCGTGTTGGCCGCAATGCTATTGTCATAGCTGACGCTAGTAGCCTACAGCGGCATAGGATTCGACAGATGCAAGTGCAACCGCAGGCTGGGTTTACCCCCCCGACCTAACTGGTCATCCCGAACCCGGTCTGTCCTCCGGCGCCCCCTCGTGGGGCGCTTTTTTTGGGCCGCGCCGGCTTTATCGAAGCCGGGGGAGTGGGGCTTCCAGACGGACTCCGCGCCGAGCCAGCTCAATCACCACTTGGGTGCGGGTATGGACATTGAGAGCACGCAGGATCGCGCTCACGTGGACCTTCACGGTCCCTTCGGACAGCCGCAAGTCGCGGCAAATGAGCTTGTTGGGCTTGCCTTGCACTAGGAGCTTGAGCACGTCCGCCTGGCGCATGGTCAATCCGAGCTCGGCAGGCTTGGCGACCGGCCGCGGCCGTCCACCGTCGATTCCCGTGCAATCGGGAACATAGATGCCGCCCGAGAGCACCAGGCGCAATGCGTCGATCAGCAAACGCGCGTTCGCCGTTTTGGGAATAAAACCCATGGCACCCATGTCGAGGGTCTGCTCGATGGTCGCGCGGTCGTAGGTTGCCGAGAGGACCAACACGGGAATGCCCGGCCAATCGTGGCGGAGCTCGCGCAGAAACTCGAATCCGTCGCAACCAGGAAGCGTCAGATCGAGCAGCACGAGATCGATGTCAGGCGCAACGGCGAGTGCCGAGCGCGCGGTGGCGGCATCGTGAGCCTGGAAATGTTCCAGGGCAGTATCGAGCTCGCTCAGCACGCGCTGCAGGGCGACCTGGATCAATGGATGGTCGTCGACAACCAGTACCTTCATCTATCTTCCCCCCGAGACGTGAAGATGCGCCGCGTCTATTCCGGTCGCAGGGCCAATGTAGCGCAACGTCGCATGACGTCAACTGTAGGAACTGACAGGTTTGTCAGATGCCGACGCCAGGAAGCTCGTTCATTCAGCTCAAAAATGGTTAAGTCAATGTACTGGCGACGTGAACTGATCCAAAATATCGGCGCTCGCCTGAGGTAATCTATCGCCTTCGTTGCCGGCGAGATGCTCCGTGCTCGCCTATATCATTCGTCGCAGCCTCCAAGCCCTGCTGGTTTTGCTGATCATGTCGGTGCTCGTGTTCATCGGCGTGTACGCTATCGGCAATCCCATCGATATCCTCATCAGCCCGCAGGCCGATCAACTCGATCGAGACCGCGCGATTGCTGCGCTTGGGCTCGATGAGCCGCTGT
>VBCY01000007.1:17460-56976 GCA_005882995.1 Betaproteobacteria bacterium | reverse complement strand
GATTTCGCCGCGGCCCGCCTGCAGCAAGTTGAGATTCTCGACAGATGCCTTGGTCGCCTGCACCGAGGTCTTGACACCTGGCATCGCTTTGCCGATGTTGTTGGCGAGCGCGACGCCGAGCGGATAGTAAACGCCGCTGGTTCCGCCGGTGAGCACGTTGACGAACTGATCTGCGGCGAGCGCGGATGCCGCGCAAACCGCCAGGCTGCAGCAGACGATCATTGGGAAAGACTTGCGCATAGGTCCTCCGATTCAAGTTGTGATCGCCTGCCGTTCCGCGTGCCGCCTCGCGCGACGGTCTTGCGATCGATTATAGCTCAGCGGTGCAGCCGTACCGGACACCCATGGACGTTCGGGCATCGCCGTGTCAACATCGATCGTATCGTGTCACATCGTGCAACGCGCTAGCTATTGAGCGTTTCCTAACTGTGTGACATCGGTTGCAATGCGGGTGAGGGTCAAACGTCACTTTAGTTGCGTAATTCTCAATAGATGCGTTCCGTCGACCGGCTTTTTGCTCGTTACGGTGAGTTCCACCGCAACCGGACCAACAAGGCGATTCACTGGGTCTGCGTGCCGCTCATTGTGTGGAGCGCGCTGGGGATCCTGTGGTGGGCATCGCCGTTGCTGACCTATGCGGTCGTCGCGATGGCGATGGCGTTCTACGTGTGGCTGTCTCGTCGTATCGCGTTGGGGATGCTGCTGATGCTCGCGGCGATGATCTATTCGCTGATGCTGTTGCAGGAACGAGTGTTGATGGTTTCGATCGCGGTGTTCGTGATCGCATGGATCGGGCAGTTCATCGGCCACGCCATCGAAGGCCGCAAGCCCGCGTTTTTCGAGGACGTCCGATCGCTGCTGGTCGGCCCGGCGTGGGTGCTTGGAGACTTGTACCGCAGATGGGGAATCGCCTATTAGCGGATTCGCTAAGGCTCTGCCAGTGGTCGGCGGCGAGCTCGGCCTTAAGCGCTTTTCAGTCGACGCCGTCGCTGCTGGTCGAATAGACGATCGCCATCAGAACGGCAGCACGCGACCCGGCATCGACTCGCTGAAAACGCGCCTGAACTCGCCCTGGATGCGCTTGAGCGCAGGCTCATCATCGGCTTCGAAACGAAGCACGATCACCGGCGTCGTGTTGGAAGCGCGGGCGAGTCCGAAGCCGTCCGGATATTCCACTCGCAGTCCGTCGATGCGGATCACGTCATCGGCACCCGGGAAGCGAGCGGTCGCAGCCAGCTTGTCGATAAGCGCGTGCGGCGATGCATCGGGACAGGAAACGTTGAGCTCCGGCGTGCTCACGCTGTCCGGCAAGGCGCTGAGTTGCGCGGAAGGATCGGCATGGCGTGAAAGGATTTCCAGGAGCCGCGCTCCCGCGTAGAGGCCGTCGTCGAAGCCGTACCAGCGTTCGCCGAAAAACGTGTGGCCGCTCATCTCGCCCGCGAGCAGCGCTCCCGTTTCTTTCATCTTCGCCTTGATCAGCGAATGGCCCGTCTTCCACAGCAGTGGCTCTCCGCCGTGACGCTCGATCCACGGCTTCAAGTTGCGGGTCGATTTGACGTCGTAGATCACCGTTGCGCCGGGATTGCGCGAGAGGACGTCGGCGGCGAACAGCATCAGCTGCCGATCTGGGTAGATGATGGATCCGCTGCGGGTGACCACACCCAGGCGATCGCCGTCGCCGTCGAAGGCGAAACCGAGCTCGTTGTCCGTGCTTTGCAGACAGCGGATCAGATCCTGAAGGTTCTTGGGTTGCGACGGATCGGGATGATGGTGCGGGAAATGCCCATCGACATCGCAGAAGAGCTCCGTCACCGTGCAGCCAAGCCCCCGGTAGAGCGACGGTGCGTAGGCTCCTGCCACGCCGTTGCCGCAATCGACGGCGATCTTCAGCGGTCGTGCGAGCTTGACATCACCGGCGATGCGATCGATGTATGCTCGGCCGATGTCCTCGGCCCGCGCGCTGCCGGCGCCGCTACGAAGTGTGCCTGCTTCGATGCGTGCCTTGATCGTCTGGATTTCATCGCCTGCCAGCGTTGCACCGGCGATCACCATCTTGAGGCCGTTGTAGTCAGGCGGATTGTGGCTGCCGGTGACCATGGTGCTGCATTGGGTGCCGAGATGCTGCGCAGCGAAGTACGACATCGGGGTTGTCACCATGCCGATGTCGATGACGTTGGCCCCGCTCGAGCGGATGCCTTCGGCAAGTGCAGCGCAAAGCTCGGGGCCCGAGAGTCTTCCATCCCGGCCGACGACCAGGGTGTCGCGGCGGCGCTCCAGTGCCAGCGTGCCCAGCGCCTGTCCAATGGCCCGCACCACCGGCGCGGTCAGCGTCTTGCCGACGATGCCGCGTATGTCGTAGGCCTTGAAGATCTCGTTGCTCAATGCGACGGCTTGCACGATGCGCTACTCTCCTTCGAAGGATGAAAAGAATGATACCAGCCGCGCAGGCAGCCAATCCAAGCGGCCGGGGAAAGGGGCGGCGGGAAAGCCGCCGTGGCCTCCGTGCGCGGGCTGTTCCAGCAGCACGCCGGGCCCGACTTCCTTCGGCCCCGGCAAAGAGTTCGCTGGGATGAAAGGATCGTTCTTTGCGTTAAGCACCAGCGTCGGCAAACGGATGTCCTTGAGCCATGGCTTGCTGCTGGCACGCGACCAGTAATCTTCGGCGCCCGAGAAACCGTGCAGCGGCGCGGTCACCATCTCATCGAATGCATACATCGATCCGACACGGCGAATCATCAGCTCGTCGAGCGTCCCTGGAAACCGGCGAGCCATCGCCATCGCCTTCGGCACGAGCGTACCCAAAAAGTGGCGCGAGTAGATGCGGTTGAGACCTTGTCCGATCGCAAAGCCAGCGGCTGAGAGATCGAGCGGAGTCGACACTGCAGCGGCCGCAGTCAGGATCGCGGCCGCTTGTGTCGATTCGCGTCCTATCCAGTTCAGCAACGCGCTTCCACCAAGAGATACGCCGGCAGCAAATATCGTCGCATGCGGCATTCGCGCGTGGATGGTCGAGAGCATCCATTCCACTTCGGAATAATCTCCGGAGTGATAGGCCCGCGGCAGGCGATTGGGCTCACCGCTGCAGCCCCGGAAATGCGGCACCACACCCTGCCAGCCCATCGTCTTGACTTTAAGCATCAGCGCGCGGGAATAATGTGACGACGAGTCGCCCTCCAGTCCATGGAAAAGAACCACCAGAGGCGCATGGGTGGCACCGGTTTCCAGCCAGTCGAAATCGACGAAATCCCCGTCCGGCGTTTCAAATCGCTCGCGCCTGTACCGCACTTCGGGACGCGGCAACAGCGAGGCATAAATCGTTTGCGCGTGCCCACCGGGCAGCCAGGGTGGCGCCCGATAGCCGCGGTCTTTGGCGCTCATCGCTTCAATGCCTGCTCCAGCCGTTCGAGCATCTTCCTAGCTCCAAAATGGCTTGAGCTTGGCGAATGCGCGCCGCGCCTTGGCAGCGTGCGCGAGCTCGGACACGGTCGACGCGGCGATCCAACCCCGCACGATCCCTGCCGCCTCCGCAATAGTGCGGCTGGGATCCTTGGGCACGATTTCGCCCAGTAGCCGCCCTGCGGTCGCCAGGTCGTTCAGCGTCCCAAGCGCGCCCTGGAGTTTGGCAAGTGCGTCGATGTAGTCCGCCGCTCGCGATTTCGAATACAGCGGCGCGAAGAATTCAGATGCGTAGCGCAATTTCTTCGCGGCAATCCGCGCGCGATGCCGCTGCGTTGGCGAAGCGTGCCGCATCCCGCGAACCCGTTTGGAGAGCCGCTTGTCGCGACGCCCGAGCTCGTTTTCGGCAACAGCGTGCGCGGAAGCTGCGGCCTCGCTCGGCGGAGCGCTCGCTAGCTTCGCGAACAGCTCGCCCAGCGCCAGAAGCAGCCTTGCCAGTCGCGGGGAAGCCGCGGCTTCGCGCATCGCGGCGCGCTGAGCGAGGCGCACCCGCGTTGCTCGGGCTTTGAGCTGTCCGAGCGCCCGCCGTGCCGGCGTGGACTCGAGCTGCGGGGTGATCGAGGCGAGCGTCTCGCTCACGAAGACATCCCAATCACGCGCCACGCCGGTCGCCCCAGAGATCCATGAGAGCTCCTCATCAAGCGGCGCGATCTCCTCCGGCGGTATGAGCGTGGCGAGGAACTTCAGGAGCGAGCGCAGACGGCGCACGCCGACGCGCAGTTGATGCACGAACTCGGAATCCTCGCCATCTGCGACCGCTTCGGCATTGGCGCCGATCTGCTCCAGACAATCGGCGCCTACGGCGGCGACCGCCGCTGCCGCCGACGCATGATCGGGTAGAGCCACCCTCCTGGCTCGGACCGGCTGCCGCGGAATCGCTCCTGCGAGCGCGTAACCTCGTTCGGCCTTGCTGCGATGGGCCACAGCCAACGGCAAATCCGTTGTCAGCTGCAACCCCAGCTCGCGCAAGCGTTGGGCATCGCCGTCGATGAGTTCGATTTCGAGCTCGCAAATCGGCGAACGGCGGCCTTTGGCGACGATAAAACCTCGATCAAGACAAAGCGTCGCTCGCGTCCCGTCGGCAAACGCCAGCGGATGGGAGATGCGCAAAATGTCGGTGCTGAAAAGCGACTTCAGGCGTCCGTTGACGGCAACGAATGTCTTGTGCCACGGCGTGGTGGCGAGCTTTGGGAAGTCGAGCCGAGGATGTGCAATCTTCCATTCGTATTCGGCGCGTTGATGCATACCTGCAACGGCGCTGCCCGGCCCCTTCACGGTCTGCAGCCACTGGCGGCCATCGCGTCGCAGCCGAAGCGCGACGCCCGCCTCGTGCAGCTCCGCCGCTGCAGTGTCGTAATAACGCGAAAGGAGCTTCGCGCGCCTTGGGCTGCCATTGAGCAGCGGTCCAAGAACCGGATGTTGCGGCAGCGAGGCGAGCGTCGCAGGGTCCGCAGCAAGCTTGAGCTCGATCTCCTGCGGCATGGCCAAAGACTCGAGACGGCGTGCTGCGGTTTAGTGAGCCGTGTGCGCGGCGACGAGGGCAGCGCGCTTGATATAAGCTTCCCTGGCGATCGCGACATCGGCGAGAAAGTGCGGCAGCTCGGACAGAAGCAGCGCCTGCGGGCCGTCGACGAGCGCCTTGGTCGGATTCGGATGAAAGTCGATCAGCAGCATGTTGGCGCCAGCCACGACACCCTGCGCAGCGACGTGGAACAGATCGAGAATGCCGTCGGGCGCGCTTGACCGGCTGCCGACCGAATGCGACGGGTCGATGCACACCGGCATGCGGGTCAATCTTTTCACGACTGGAACGTGCGAAAAGTCGACGAAGTTCCGGTGCGGATCTCCCATGTTGGTCTTCATTCCGCGCAGACAGAACACCACCTTGCGGTTGCCCTCGGAAGCGAGATACTCGGCCGCGTTGAGCGACTCATCGAGGGTGATACCAAAACCGCGCTTGATGAGTACCGGGAAGTCCTGCTGTCGTCCGACGTGCTTCAGCAGCTCGAAGTTCTGGGTGTTCCTCGTGCCGATCTGCAACATCACGCCGGTTGGACTGCCCGTGGTCTTCAGCGCAGCGCGTACCTCATCGACGTGCGACTCGTGGGTGACTTCCATGGCGATGACACGAATGCCGTATTTTCCGGCCAGCTCGAACACATAGGGCAAGCACTTCGCGCCGAAGCCCTGGAACGCGTAGGGATTGGTGCGTGGCTTGTAGGCTCCCATGCGCGTGCACGTGAGATTGTGTTCCTTGAGCGCGCGCATCATCGCATCGGTCGACTCCGGTGAATCGACGGCACACAAACCGGCGAAAATGTTGAGTGTGTCCTGGCCGAATCTCACTCCGTTGTACTGGAACGAGGAGGGCCGGTCGTCGCCTTGCTTGTGGCGGCCCAGCACGCGATAGGCCTCCGAAACGCGCACCACTTTTTCCACGCACGGCAAGACCTGCATCTGTTCGATGCTGAGCGCGGCGGTGTTGCCGATCAGATAAATCTCCGTCAGCGTCACTTCAGCGCCCACCTCCCGGTGTATCCGATAGCTGATGCCCGAAAGGCGGTCCAACTGGCCGGTGAGGATCTTGTAATCGGTGCTTTCCGGACTGGAATTCGGCTCGAGAATGAGGATCATTGGAACGGCCTGCACGGGGTGTTTTCCCCGTAAATTCAGAAATTTGGCCTATTCTACCGCGAATGCAGCAGGCTTGATGCTGCACTGCATGATCAAAATATGCGACAGCCTTCGATTCCCTTTCCACGATTTCATTGCCTCCGCCCCAGCGCCTGCCGTAGACTTGGCCGGAAAAACCCTGCCGCCTATCCCCCGATCCGCAAGGAGACCACAATGAAAAGAATGCTGGTTTTGAGCCTGGTGAGCGTTTTCGCCTGCGCGGCCGCTTATGCCGCCGACACCAAGGACACCAAAGCGGCCACGCCCGACACCAAGGCCGCCACAACCGCTGCAACGGACAAGACCACCGCCGACACCAAGGCAAATTCGCAACAGGACAAGATGAAGGCCTGCAATGAAAAGGCGGCAGACAAGAAGGGTGACGAGCGCCAAGCGTTCATGAAGACCTGTCTCTCCGCGAAGCCCGCGCCTGCGAAGAGCAAGATGGCGATGTGCAACGAGAAGACCAAGGGCATGGCGAAAGCCGATGCCGACAAGACCCGCAGCGAATGCATGAAGGCTTCCTAGAGATCGAGTTGCTGACCCCGGTCGGGTGACCTCCTGTCCACCCGGCCGCACTGACAAGGCGGCGCCGGAGATTTTCCGGCAGCCGCCTTGTTTTATCCACCTGCAGCGCGGCATTTCACGCAAACTTAGCTAGACATCCCTTTGCATCGGCCGTGCGTCTGATGCGCTGCGAAGTCTTCTCCGCGTTAATGGCGATGCGGCTTCAAAGACAATCCCGTCCCAAGCCGCGTTCGACCAATCACTTCAGGAGAAGATGATGAAGACGCTCTACGCACTGACCATCGCAGCGCTTATCGGTTTCGCCGCGCCTGTGGCTCACGCCGACGATGCTGCGCCCACCAAGCCGCAATCCGCGCGCACGCAAGCGGCGGCCAATACACCCGCCACTCAGGCCGTTCCGGTAAAAGTTTCGCAGCAGGAGAAGATGAAGCTCTGTGCAAAGCAGGCCAGCGGCAAGAAGGGAGCGGAACGCAAGACGTTCATGAAGGATTGTCTATCCAAGAAGGCGTGAGGCGGCAAGCCCGCGGGTTACCACGTGAATCGCCGGGAAACCCGCGGAGCTTGCGCGAGCCTATCCAACGGAAAACTGGCGCGTCATCGGCTCGCGCTACGCAATGCTCACCCCGAACAGACGGCCCACGGCAAAGGTGACCGCCGCGGCGAGACTGCCGAGCAGAAGCATGCGAGCTCCCGAGACGAGCGCGCCACGCCCGGTGAACAGCGAAAGCGTCGACCCGACCGCGAACAGCGCAAGCGCGCTCAAACATCCCGCGATCGCCAGTGCGTGCGCGCTCTCGCCAAAGATATAAGGCAGCAGAGGGATCGCTGCGCCGAGTGCAAAGGAGAGCAACGATGCACTGGCGGCGCCCCACGGCGAACCCAGCTCGTCGGGATTGAGACCCAGCTCTTCTCGAGCGAGCGTGTCGAGCGCGTGCTCAGGGTCGGCCACGAGCTGCTTGGCGAGGCGGTTTGCTTCCCTCGTGGGAAGTCCCTTAGCGGCGTAGATGAGCGCGAGCTCCTGCGCTTCTGCCTCGGGATATTCCTTGAGCTCGGCGCGCTCAAGGCCGATTTGATACTCGAAGAGCTCGCGCTGCGAACGCACTGACACGAACTCGCCCGCAGCCATGGCAAAGGCGCCCGCGGTGAGCCCGGCGACGCCAGTGAGAAGCACCACGGCCGGATCCGGATTTGCAGCTGCAACCCCGAAGATCAGGCTCGCATTCGATACCAGTCCATCGTTGATCCCGAAAACGGCGGCGCGCAGATTGCCGCCGCTGCCCAGACCGCGGTGCCGCCGCTCGATGCCGCCGGCAACCGGAGCGACATGGCCCCCCGGCTCACGCCGGCTGTAAACCGCCATGCCGCGCACTTTCATCGCCGCCAGCACGCCGCGCAGCGCTCGCGGGCCGACCAGGTCCACCATGCGCGCGACCAGTCGCGTGCGGGAGTCAGGCGCATAAGGTGGAGGCGCCGGCCTGCCGCTGGCGGTGAGCTGCGCACGCCAGATCGCCGCTTGGGCTTCCGCCTCACCGGCGAGCCTCGTAAACAGATCCGCGTTACGAGTACCGGCTTCGGCTTTGGCGCAGGCGCGGTACAGGTACGCGGAACGTTGTTCTTCTGTCCAGCTCTCGAGAGGGTTGCTCATCGCTGTCCGTCGCTAAGATACGAGCGTCAGCTCGGCACGCCCACGATTCGATCGATGTTTGCCAGCACATCCGGTGTGAGTCGCGGCACAACATCCAGCGCTTTCATGTTCTCCACGACCTGACTGGCACGGCTGGCACCGGTAATCACGGTGCTGACATTCGGGTGGCGCACGCACCACGCGAGAGCCAGCTGAGCGAGCGTGCAGCTCAGCTCGGCCGCGATCGGCATGAGCTGCCTTACCTTGGCGATCCGGACTGGATCGACGATGCGCTCGGCGAGCCATTCATAACCCTTCAGCGTCGCACGTGTCCCTGCCGGAACGCCGTCGTTGTATTTTCCGGTGAGAAGGCCCGAAGCAAGAGGACTCCACGTTGTCGTTCCGAGCCCGATATCGCGATACAAGCGAGCGTATTCGCGCTCGACGCGATCGCGATGCAACAGATTGTACTGCGGCTGTTCCATCACCGGCTTCGCCAAATGATGGCGGTCGGCGATTTGCCACGCCGCCATGATTTCGCCGGCACTCCATTCCGAGGTTCCCCAGTAGTGTGCCCGACCGGAGCGGATGATGTCGTGCATGGCCCACACCGTTTCCTCGATCGGCGTCTCGGGATCGGCACGGTGGCAGAAAACGAGGTCGACATGATCAAGCTGCAAGCGCTTGAGCGAGCCGTCGATCGCCTGCATGAGGTACTTGCGGTTGAGTGTGCTCTTTTCATTCGGCCCGTCGTGCAGTCCCCAGAAAAACTTGGTCGATACGATGTAGGAGGAACGCGGCCACCCCATTTTGCGCAGCACGTTCCCCATGATGGTTTCCGACGCGCCTCTGGCGTAGACCTCCGCGTTATCGAAAAAGTTGACGCCGGCATCGTGCGCCGCTGCCATGCATTCGCGAGCACTGTCGTCTTGCAGCTGATTGCCGTAGGTCACCCACGAGCCGAACGACAGTTCGCTTAGCTTGAGACCGGAATTACCCAGCCGGCGATAGTGCATCGCGACCCTTGGGTGAAGTGCTAAGGAGCCTCTGAACAAGTCCCAGATGGGCCGCGTTTCGGGCGCAATGGGGTCAGATGCGAGGCGCCGCGGCGCAGCGAATAGTTCATTCTATTCGCAAGCCGCGCAACAAAGCAGATGAGGCCATTGCGCCGAAACCCGGACGGGACGGCGCTTTCCGGGCGATCTGCTTTGTCGCTCGGCTCGCCAATAGCGCCTGCTATTGGCTTCGCCTTGCTTCGCGCATCTCATCTCGGAAAGCCTCCGTCGCGGCCATGCGGGGCTTATTCAGAGGCTCCCTAACGCGCCACGTGCGGAAATTGCCTCAGAGGCTCCGGCTACGGTGGCGCTGCGAATGCGGAACCCGAGGCTATTTTACCGCATCGCAACGCGCCTTTCGGCGGCCGCCGGCGTACAATCGCGCCCTTTGTCCAGCGCGCTTGGCGAAATCTCATGCCCACCCAAAAAAAACCGTTGAGTGTTGAAGACCTGTGGGCGATCAAACGCATCGGCTCGCCCACCTGTTCCCCTGATGGACGCACCGCCTGCGCTGCCGTCACCAGCTACGACATGGACAAGAACGAGGGCCGCACAGAGCTTTGGCTTTTTCCCTCGGATGGCGGCCACGCACGTCGCCTCACCGCGGGCGACAAGGATAGTGAGCCAGTCTGGTCACCCGACGGCAAGTGGATCGCATTCACCGCCAAACGCAAGGACGACGAAGAGGCGCAGATCTATCTCATCGCGCCGGACGGCGGAGAGGCCCGGCGGCTCAGTTCTCTCTCCACTGGCGCGCTCGCGCTGCGCTGGTTTCCGGACTCGAAGCGCATCGCCTTCGTGTCCTGGGTCTGGCCGGATCTCGACGGCGACAAGGCGCAAGCCAAGCGCAAGCGGCAACGCAAGGATGCCAAGGTCAAGGCGCATCTTTCCGAGCGAAAGGAATATCGCTTCTGGGACCATTGGCTGGCCGACGGACGGGAGCCGCACATCTTTGCTTGCGAGGTGACTACCGGCCGCTGCCGCGATCTTCTCTCGCGTAGCGGGGTCGCGCTGCAGCCTTGGGAGCCCTCGGCCGAGCATTACGACATCTCGCCCGATGGCCAAGAGCTCGCGCTGACGGTGGATCTCGCCGATGAGCCGCGCCTGATGAACGAAGTCGATATCGTCACCGTGAATGTCGCCACCGGGCGCCACCGTACTTTGACCGCTGATAGCGGCTTTTCCGACGAGCATCCGCGCTATTCGCCCGATGGAGCGCATCTTGTCTGGCATTCGTACAACGTCAGACGATCCTTCAACGATCAGGGACGCCTAACGCTGTATCGGCGCAATGGATCAGGCACCCGAAGGCTGGCGCGGCGGCTCGACCGTGCAACGTCGCGCCTCGCCTGGGCATCTGACAGCGCATCCCTGTTCATGCTGATCGAAGACAGAGGTCGTCAGGGACTCTATCGCCTGGGACTCAACGACGCGCTGCCCGCCCGCGTCGCCGCGGGTGGCAGCATCGCCGGCTTTGCGCTTTCCCGCGATGGCCGGCGCGTGGTCTTCGACCGCGCCACGACGGCCCACCCGCCCGCGCTATTCGCTATCGGCCCGGATAGCGCGGGTGAGCAGGCGCTGGATTCGCCGAACCAGGCGCTCCTTTCCCGTGCCGCGATTGGCGCGAGCCGCGAGTTCACGGTCAAGGGATGGGAGGGCGACCCCGTCCAGGCGTGGGTGGTATATCCGCCCAATTTTGACCCGAAAAAGAAATGGCCACTGCTGCATTCGATCCATGGCGGTCCGCATGCAGCTAACACCGACGGCTGGCATTTTCGATGGAACATGCAACTCTTCGCCGCTCATGGCTATGTGGTGGTCGGTGTCAACTACCACGGCTCCTCGGGCTTCGGGCAGCGCTGGCTGGAAACGATCACCCGCGACTGCGGCAAGCGAGAGCTCGCCGATGTCGAAGCGGCCACCGATTTCATGCTGCGCCAGGGCTATATCGATCGGCAGCGTTTGGTCGCGAGCGGCGGCAGCTATGGCGGCTACATGGTGGCGTACATGAACGGGCATACCGATCGTTATCGCGCCTATGTCTGCCACGCCGGCTGCTACGACTGGGTCAGCATGATGGCCACTGACGGTTACCTTTTCTTCGCCAAGGAGCTGGGGGCCTTTCACTGGGACAATCCAGCGCAGGTGATGAAGCAGTCACCGCATCATTATGCGAAGCGCTTCAAGACGCCCACCCTGGTGATCCATGGCGAGCTGGATTATCGCGTTCCGGCGACGCAGGCGCTGCAGTACTACAACACGCTTCGAACCCGCGATGTTCCTGCCAGGCTGGTTTATTTCCCCGACGAGAACCATTGGATTCTAAAGCCGCAGAATTCGCGCCTCTGGTACCGGGAGTTCTTCGCCTGGATCAAGCGCTACGCGCCGCCTGGACCGGTGCGGCGCCGGTAACGGGGGGGGCCGGGGCGGGCCCTGCGGCTACAGCGTCGGCGGTCCCTGCTTTCCATGCGACGCCTCGAATGCCTCCTGACAGCGGATGCACCGTTGCGCAATCGGTTGCGCGTTGAGTCGCGGCCAGCCGATCGGCTCTCCGCAGTTGCTGCAGGTGCCATAGCTGCCGCTTGCGACGCGATCGAGCGCGGCTTCGACATCACCCAGCTCGGCGATGTCCCGGGTGACCATCGCGATATCCATGTCGGCGAGGATATCCGCGAGCACCCAGTCTTCGGTCGCGGCGAGCTCGTTGGCGAAGCCCGCCACGCGCGGATCTTCGCTTTTGGCGAGCTGCGTCTGCACCTCCTCCCGCAGCTCCTCCCGGCGCGCGGCGAGCCGTCGGCTCAGCGCGTCGCGCTCGCTGTCAGTCAGCGGGTCCATCGCTCGCTCACCTTGTTCCGGCCTCATTTTGACGAGGATCAAGCATCGCACGCTTTTGCGCCCGGAGGGGACTTGAATCCGCGTCACCGAGCACAAAGCTCGTAACTGTGGGGTGGCAAGCGGGCACAGCCGGCCGCCCGAACCTTTGTATGATAGAAAGGAGACCCTTATGGCAACGCTAATTCCTTATGACCCATTTGCAGACACCGGCATCGATGAGCTGTTCCGCGGTTTTTTCCAGCCCGTTCGGATGGAAGGACGTAACGCCCCCATCAGCATCAAGATGGACGTGAGCGAAGACGACAAGTCTTACATCGTCCACGCGGAAATTCCAGGCGTCAACAAGAAGGACATTCAAGTCACCATCGAAGGCAACCAGGTCACGCTCGGCGCCGAAGTCAAACGGGAAAAGGACGTCAAGGACGCAGAGCGGGTGCTGCGCAGTGAGCGCTACTACGGCAGCGTTCATCGCAGCTTCACACTCCCGACCGAAGTCGATGAGGCATCGAGCCAGGCGAAGTACGACAACGGCGTTCTCGAGCTCAAGCTCGCCAAGAAGCCCTCACTCGTGGGCAAGCGGCTGAGCGTCCAGTAACGCGTCGAAAACCCCGCTAGCGTACTCGCTTGGCGGGGTATTCCTCTTCGATATTGTCGCGAAAAAAGCTCCACGGCGACGAGGCGCCGGTAAAGCGGCGCCATGTCTCTGGGGTAACGCCGCTGTACTCGAAAGTCCCCGCCGTCAGTTCAACAACGAGGCGGCGGTTCTTTTCATCATATCCGGCGGCGCGCAGGTTGCCGCCGGATAGTCGTTTCATTTCCATCAGGACTTCTTGCGGCGCTTCTTGTGGGGCCGTTTCTTGCCGTAGCTGCCGTTGAAAATCTTTCCCCGACGTGTGCGGACATCGCCTTTACCCATCCTGCCCCCGATTGACTGAAATCCAAACCCACAATTATAGTCGCCGGCCAATCGCAGGATAGACGCGAGATCGGAGTGAGCCAGGAATGAATGCACGCGCACCCGGGTCCCGCAGAGTCGCACGATGGCTTTTGCTCGCGGCATGGCTGCCCGCGTCATTGGCGGCTGCTGCCGATGCGAGCAAGACGCTGCGCGTCGTCTTCTCAATCGCCGAAACCAGCTTCGACCCGCAGTTCGCTTCCGATGGCGCGTCGGACGGCGTCATCGATAACATCTACGAGCCGATGCTCGCCTACGATTATCTCGCCAGGCCGGTCAAACTGGTCCCTCGCACGCTCGAGGCCATGCCGGCGCTGGAGGATGGCGGCAAGACCTACATTTGCAAGCTGCGCAAGGGAATCTTTTTCACGCCGGACCCTGCCTTCCACGGCAAGCCGCGCGAGCTGATCGCACCTGACTACGCCTATGCTCTCAAGCGAGTGCTCGATCCGGCGGTCAAGAGCCCGTGGGCCTGGCTGATCGAAGGCAAGCTGCTCGCTACCGGCGAGGGCCAAGGCAGGGCCGCTAAGACCGGCAAGTTCGACTACGACGCGCCATTGCGGGGAATAGAAGTCGCCGATCGTTACACGTTGAAGATCCACCTCAAGGAAGCCGACCCCCGCTTCATTTATTTGCTGGCGGTGTCGAGCACCGGTGCGGTCGCGCGCGAGGTTGTCGATGCCTACGGCCTCGACTTCGGTGCCCATCCCGTCGGCACGGGGCCGTTCAAGCTCGGCGACTACAAGCGCAGTTCCAAGATCGTGCTCGATGCCAATCCCGGATTTCGTGAATGGAGCTACGCCCCGACGGGGCCGATTCCCCCGGAATCGCAGCCGATCGCCGCGGCTCTCAAGGGCCAGCGGCTGCCCATGGTGGGGCATATCGAAATCAGCGTCATCGAGGAAGGCCAGGCCCAGTGGCTCGCGTTTCTCAACCGCGAGCTTGACATGCTGGAACGCTTACCACCGGAGTTCATCGAGGAGGCGATCGTCGGAGGCCAGTTGAGCCCGCGGCTTGCAGCGAGGGGCATACAGCATGAGTTGCTTCGTCGCCCGGAGACTTGGTGGACCTACTTCGACATGGAGGATCCGGTGGTCGGCGGGTACACGCCGGAAAAGATCGCGCTGCGCCGTGCCATCGGGATGGCGTACAACACCGAGGAATACATCCGCGTCATTCGCAAAGGGCGCGCCGTTCCGGCGCAGAGCATCATTCCTCCCGACATCGCCGGGTACGACCCGCAGTTCAAGCCCAACGCCCAGACCTACGATCCGGCGGCCGCGCGCGCACTCCTCGACCGCTTCGGCTATAAAGACCGTGACGGTGACGGCTATCGCGAGACACCCGATGGCAAGTCCCTGGTCATTGAGTACTGGTCGCCGCCGACGTCGCTTTTTCGCCAGATCGACGAGCTGTGGAAGAAGAACATGGACGCGATCGGAATCAAAATCGTGTTCAAGAAGGACCGCGTCGCCGAGCTGCGCAAGATGGCGCGCCTCGGCAAGATCCCGATGCGCTACGATGGTTGGTACGCCGACTACCCAGACGCCGAAAACTTCATGCAACTCCTTTACGGACCCAATAAGGGCGGAGAGAACAACGCGCGCTTCAACCTGCCGGCGTTCAACGAACTCTACGATCAGGCGCGGAAGCTTCCTGACTCTCAAGAGCGTACGCGACTGTTCGACAAAATGACCGAGCTGGTGCTCGCCTACGCGCCGTGGCGGCTATCCGAGAACCGGTTCGAAGACCAGCTCATGCAGCCGTGGGTCAGGAACTACAAGCCGCACCCGGTGCGCTCGCAGTCCTGGGTGTACATCGACATCGACTCCGCGCAGCGCAAGTAGGCGAGATAGATTCGCTTCCCGAGTGAGCTCGACGCGTGGCGCTAACGTTGGGTCGGCAGCTTGACGCCGGCGCGTTCGCAGCAGAATGCGACAAGGGTCGCATCGTCAGCTTCGCCAAACCCGGCTTTCAGCGCAGCGACGAAAGTTTCGCGCGCCGCCAGCGCGAGCGGCGATTGGAGGCCGAACGCTGATGCCGCGTCGACCGCGAGTCCGATATCCTTGTTCAGGATTCGGGTCGCTGCATGGATCGTGTGATCGCCTGTCAAGGCTCGCGGCATGCGGTCGCCCACGATCCAGCTTCCTCCCGAGCTCGCGTTCAGCACTTCGAGCAGGCGTCGCGGATCGAGGCCGGCACGCAGCGCGATGCTCATCGCCTCGGCGCCGGCAGCGAGATTCACAGCGGCGAGCTGGTTGTTGAGGATCTTGTAGGCTGCGGCATCACCGGGCTCTTCGCCAAGCACGAAGCGCTTCGCCGAGATCGCGGCGAATAGGCTCTCGCATTCATCGACGGCGCGCGCTTCGCCGGAGATCATCATGGTCATGGTGCCGTCCGTTGCGCGTCGCGGACCGCCGGACACCGGCGCGTCGATCAGACGCAGGCCTGAGGAGGCGAGCCTGGGTTTGAGCGCCGACACGAATTGAGGCGCAACCGTCGACGAAACGATCACGATTGCACCCCAGGGAAGCGCTGCAGCGGCGCCGTCTTGGCCAAAGAGCACCGTGTCGATCTGCACGTCATCGACCACGAGGAGGATGACGACGGAGCATTGTTGCGCCAACTGCGACGGTGTAGGGCAGGCGATCGCACCCGCGGCGACCGCAGCCGCTTCCGCTTCGACGAGAATGTCACGTATCCGGACTGCAAAACCGGCGTGAAGCAGGCTTTGCACGACGCCGAAACCCATCGCTCCGACGCCGATGACGCCCACCGGAGAATTCACGGCTCGCACTTTAGGACTTCGGCGTCGAATAAGGCTGGCAATCCTCGAGCTTGATTGCCGTGCCGAATTCGACGAGCGTCAAGTCCTCGCCTTTGCCCCGCAGCTCGACGTTGCCGTTGCTGTAGCGCACGCCCGACGTGGTCGGGATCTGGTAGAGCGTAATTCTCTCGCCTGTGGCTGTGAGCATTCGAGCTTCTCCCGCGTCGAAGCGGATCACCAGTCGCTGGCCCGCTTGTTTGCAGGCGAAGGTGTTCTTGGACGCTTCCTCTTCTTCTTTGGTCGGTTTGTGCTCGCATGCGGCGAGACACGTCATCATGAGCGTGATCAACAGCATCCAGCGGGAGCCTGGCATGGGACTCTCCTTCGAGGAGCTGGAAAGCGCTTCCATCCGATTGCTCCTCAGTGCACCAGCTCGCACAGCCGGGTTATGCGCTCACGGCCGCCGGTCTGCGGTGTGGTGACGAACATGCACAAGTCAAAGTGCTGATCCGCGAAGGCGGCGGCGGCCTTCGCCAGATCGGCATCATCGAGCGATGGCCGGCGGGACAGGATGCGACCGTAGCGCAAGGATGGGTGACCCACGACCAGCCAGCGGTAGTCCGGGCCGACCGCGAGGACGATCGACTCGCGGCCGAACGGATACCACCAGATGCCAAGGAAATGGACCGAAGTGATCTTGAGCACCGACGGCAGCTGTGGGTCGAGCGCGCGATGGCGTCCTTCGTTTTCCTCGGCGCTGCCGTCCGCGCGCGTGCAGCGGCTCTTGGAAGCGATCGCACCATTTTCCGCCGCCGAGTACTCGGAGCGAGTATCACGAGCGCAACGGCTTTGCAGAAATCCCGGAATCGCAGCGATCTCGTACCAGGTACCGAGGTAACGATCGAGATCAAAACCGGAGGCGGGGATCAGCGCCGCAGCCGGCACCGCCCAGGCAAGTATGAGCAGCACCCACGGGAAGCGACGATGCATGTGACTTTCGGCTTTTTGCAGCGCTTGGCTTTAGTGTGGCTCGCATTCTGACAGAGACCGCCAGACATTGCACAACTCTGATCCGCACCGTGAATGCAGGGAACGCGGCATTTTTATACGGCCGTTACGCGCACGGGCGGTGCATTTTACGAAGTCCTGATGCTCGGCGGTTTAGGGTGATGCTGTTGCAACCCATGTCGACCGAGGAGCAGGAGATGAATTTCGTGTCCGACCTTGTCTTTATTGCGCTGATCGTTGCCTTCTTCGCCGCTTCGGCAGGGTTGATACGCTTTTGCGCGAATCTGCTCGGGCGATAAGGGAGGTCGCTCATGAACTGGGTCTACGGGTTGAGCGGTCTCGCCTCGCTCGGCATCTTCATCTATCTGCTCATCGCGATGTTCAAGCCGGAGATCTTCGAGTGAACATCACCGGTTGGCTGCAGCTCGGGCTGTACCTCATCGTCCTGCTGCTTCTCGCAAAGCCGCTCGGGGCGTACATGGCAGCGGTCTACGAAGGTCGTGCGACGCTCGCACAGCGGATCGGCGGTCCGCTGGAACGGCTGATCTATCGAGGTGCCGGCATCGATCCGCGCGAGGACATGCACTGGACGCGCTACGCGCTGACGATGCTCTGGTTCAACCTTGCGGGCGCGCTCGTGGTCTACGCCGTGCAACGGTTGCAGCAATGGCTCCCGCTCAATCCGCAGACGATGGCTGCGGTGAGCGCCGATTCCGCATTCAACACGGCAACGAGCTTCATCACCAATACCAATTGGCAGGGTTACGGTGGCGAGAGCACCATGAGCTACCTCACGCAGATGTTCGCGCTCGCGGTGCAGAACTTCGTGTCCGCAGCCAGCGGCATGGCGGTGCTGGTGGCGCTGGTGCGCGGCTTCGTGCGCAAGGAGGCCAAGGCCATCGGTAACTTCTGGGTCGATTTGACGCGAACGACTGTCTACATCCTGCTGCCGCTTTCACTCGTCTTCGCGCTGGTGCTGGTCTGGCAAGGCATCCCGCAGACCTTCGACAAGTACGCCACTGCCACGCTGACGCAGCCCGTCACTTACGACAATCCGAAGACAAACTCGGACGGTCAGCCGCGCAAGGATGAAAAAGGCAACCCAATCACGGCGAAAGCGACCGCGACCGAGCAAACTATTGCGCTTGGGCCGGTGGCCTCGCAGATCGCGATCAAGCAACTCGGCACCAACGGCGGAGGCTATTACAACGTCAACTCGGCGCACCCGCTGGAAAACCCGACACCGCTCACGAATTTCCTGGAGATGCTGGCCATTCTGGCGATCCCCGTGGCGCTCTGCTACACATTCGGTCGCATGATCGGCAGCGCGCAGGAGGGCTGGGCGCTGCTGGCAGCGATGACGATCGTTTTTGCGGCGTTGTTGCCGTTCACCTATTCGATCGAGCGGAACGGCAACCCGTTGCTCGCCAAGCTTGGCGCCGATCAGGTCCAGAGCGCGACCAATCCGGGCGGTAACATGGAAGGCAAGGAGGTGCGGCTCGGCGTCGCCAACTCGGCGCTGTGGGCGACCGCGACCACGGCCGCGTCGAATGGCTCGGTCAATTCGATGCACGATTCTCATCTTCGGCGGCGTGGGCTCCGGCCTTTACGGGATGATCATGTTCGCTGTCGTTGCGGTGTTCATTGCCGGCCTGATGATCGGACGCACGCCCGAATATCTGGGCAAAAAGATCGGAGCGTTTGAAATCAAGATGGCGTCGATCGCGATCCTGCTGCCGGCGCTGTTCGTCCTGTGCGGGACGGCGGTGGCGGTGATGCTCGACGCCGGCAAGGTCGGGGCGTCGAACGCCGGGGAGCACGGCTTCTCGGAAATCCTCTACGCCTTTTCGTCGGCGAGCAACAACAACGGGAGCGCGTTCGCCGGGATCAACGCCAACACGCCTTTCTACAACACGGCACTGGGCATCTGCATGCTTTTTGCGCGCTACTGGCTGGCAATCCCCGTGCTCGCGCTCGCGGGGGCACTGGCCGCCGCCAAGCGCGTGCCAGCGTCCGCGGGCACGCTGCCGACCCACACACCTTTGTTCGTGTTCGTGCTCATCGGCGTGGTGATCACTGTGGGCGCGCTCACCTTCGTGCCCGCGCTGGCGCTGGGCCCCGTGGTCGAGCACCTCTTGCTTTACTCCGCCCGCTAGGCGTCAACAAGTACCCAGAGAATCGACCATGTCGACCGTCACTGCAAAACAGTCGGCACTGTCGTGGTTCTTGACCGGGGAGCTGATGAAGACGGCGCTCGTCGACAGCTTCCGACGGCTCACGCCGCGCTACCAATGGCGCAATCCGGTGATGTTTGTCGTCTATATCGGCAGCATCCTGACGACGATCCTGTGGCTGCAGGCGCTGTTCGGCCAGGGGGAGGCGCCGGCGGCATTTATCCTTGCAGTGACCCTCTGGCTCTGGGTCACGCTGCTCTTCGCCAACTTCGCAGAAGCGATCGCGGAGGGCCGCAGCAAGGCGCAGGCCGCTTCGCTCAAGAGCGCGCGCAGGGAAACCACCGCAAAGAAGCTGGCCAAGCCAGACCGCGCCGCGGCGCAGACGCCGGTGCCCTCCGCGAGCCTGCGCAAGGGCGACGTCGTCCTGGTGGTGCAGGGCGATCTGATTCCGGGCGATGGTGAAGTCATCCAAGGCGCAGCGTCGATCGACGAGTCCGCGATCACGGGCGAAAGCGCGCCGGTGATCCGCGCCGCAGGAAGCGACTTCGACACGGTGACAGGAGGCACACGTGTCCTGTCGGACTGGCTTGTCGTGCGCATCAATGTCAACCCCGGCGAAGCGTTTCTCGACCGGATGATCAGCATGGTCGAGGGAGCGAAGCGGCAGAAGACACCCAACGAAATCGCGCTCACCATCCTGCTCGTCGCCATGACGCTGGTGTTTCTTCTCGCGACGGTGACCCTGTTCCCGTATTCGCTCTACAGCGTCGAGGTGGCGAAGGCGGGCACGCCAGTGACCATCACCGTGCTGGTTGCGCTGCTCGTGTGCCTGATTCCGACGACCATCGGGGGGCTGCTCTCAGCGATCGGCGTGGCGGGGATGGGAAGGATGATGCGCGCCAACGTCGTCGCGACGTCGGGCCGTGCCGTGGAGGCGGCCGGCGATTGCGATGTGCTGCTGCTCGACAAGACTGGAACGATCACCTTCGGCAACCGGCAGGCGTCTGCCATCTACCCGTTGGCGGGCGTGACGTCGCAGCAGCTTGCCGAAGCCACGCTGCTTGCATCGCTCGGCGATGAAACGCCCGAGGGCAAGAGCATCGTGACCTACGTCAAACGCGCCTGGGGCGTCATGCCGCCGGCGCTGGAGCCGGGACAGTTCACCATCATCCCGTTCTCGGCGCAGACACGCATGAGCGGCGTGAACCACCGTGGGCGCGAAATCCGCAAGGGAGCGGTCGATGCAGTCAGGGAGTGGATCGTTCCGCAGGGGAGAGCGATCGACGCGGAAGTCACCGCCCGCGTCGAAGAGGTTGCCCGCCGCGGGTCGACGCCGCTGGTGGTGGCCGAAGGGCGCCACGTTCTCGGGGTGGTCGAGCTCAAGGACATCGTCAAGACGCACATCAGGGAGCGTTTCGCAGAGCTGCGCAAGATGGGCATCCGCACCGTCATGGTCACCGGCGACAACAAGCTGACCGCCGCGTCGATTGCCGCCGAAGCGGGTGTAGACGACTTCGTCGCCGAGATCAATCCCGAAGCCAAGCTCAAGCTCATCCGGAGCATTCAGGCCGAAGGCAAGCTGGTCGCGATGACAGGCGACGGGACCAACGACGCGCCGGCGCTCGCGCAGGCCGACGTCGCAGTCGTCATGAACAGCGGCACGCAGGCGGCGAAAGAAGCCGGCAACATGGTCGATCTCGATTCGAATCCGACCAAGCTGATCGAGATCGTCGAGATCGGCAAGCAGCTTCTGATGACCCGCGGCGCGCTGACCACCTTCTCGATCGCCAACGACGTCGCCAAGTATTTCGCGATCATCCCGGCGGCGTTTGCGAGCACCTATCCGGTGCTCGACACATTGAATGTGATGCATCTCGCCACGCCGAACAGCGCGATTCTCTCGGCGGTGATTTTCAACGCGCTGGTCATTCCGGCGCTGATCCCGCTTGCGTTGAAGGGCGTGAAATATCGTCCCCTCGGCGCCGGGCCGATCCTGCGGCGGAACATGCTGATCTACGGCGTCGGCGGCATCTTGCTGCCGTTCTTTGGAATCAAGCTGATCGACGTACTGCTCGCCGCCGCGCATCTTGCCTGATCCTGGAGAACACCGATGTTCGCGTTCTCTGAAATCGTTCCGTCGCTGCGGATGCTCGTGGTCCTCACCGCGTTGACCGGTGTTGTGTATCCGCTGGTGGTGACTGGAATCGCGCAGGTGGCTTTCTCGAGCACCGCGAACGGCAGCCTGATCGTCGTGAACGGCAAGACCCTCGGTTCCAGCTTGATCGGCCAGCCATTTGACGACCCGAAGTACTTCTGGAGCCGACCGTCGGCCACGTCGCCGCAGCCGTACAACGGCGCTTCCTCCGGCGCTTCGAACCAGGGTGCGCGCAATCCCGGCCTGGCCGATGCGGTGAAGGATCGCATCAAGGCATTGCGTGATGCCGACCCGGACAACAAGGCTCGTGTGCCCATCGACCTCGTCACTGCGTCCGGCAGCGGGCTCGACCCGCATATCAGTGTCGCAGCCGCGGCCTACCAGGCACCGCGCGTCGCCCGCATGCGCGGGCTGTCCATTGACCGCGTCATGTCTCTGGTGGGTGAGCACACTGAAGGACGCACGCTCGGGCTCCTCGGCGAGCCGCGGGTCAATGTGCTCGAGCTCAACCTCGCGCTCGACGGCATCCGCTGACGGCGCCCCGCTCGAGCACGCGCTAAACTACGCGCCCTGGGAGCCTAGCCACACCACCGGCGCGCCATGGAAAGCGAACGTCCCGACCCGGACCAACTGCTCGCCGAGGTCAAAGCGGCTGCCATGCGCGAGCAGCGCGGCCGTCTGAAGATTTTCTTCGGAGCTTCCGCGGGGGTCGGCAAGACTTTTGCGATGCTGGCGGCAACGCAGGCGTTACGTCGCGCCGGCACCGACGTCGTGGTCGGGTTGCTGGAGACGCACGGCCGCGCCGAAACCGCTGCAATGCTCGAGGGCCTCGAGCAGCTTCCACCGCTGATGCTCGATGTCCAAGGTGCGCCGATCAACGAATTCGATCTCGACGCAGCGCTCAGACGAAGACCGACACTCCTTCTCGTCGATGAGCTGGCGCACACCAACGCGCCCGGCGCGCGTCATCCCAAGCGCTGGCAGGACGTCGATGAGCTTCTCGGCGCGGGCATCAACGTCTACACGACGCTCAACGTCCAGCACATCGAAAGCCTGAACGATGTCATCGGCCAGATCACCGGCGTGCGCGTCAGCGAGACGCTTCCCGATACATTCTTCGCAACCGCGGACGAAGTCGAGCTTATTGATCTCTCGGCCGATGAGCTGCTCAAGCGGTTGCGCGAAGGCAAGGTTTACGTTCCTCAGCAGATCGAACGTGCGCTCGACAACTTCTTCAAAAAGGGAAACCTGATCGCGCTGCGCGAGTTGGCGTTGCGGCAGACGGCCGACCGCGTCGATGCGCAGATGCGTCAATACCGAGAAGAGAAGGCGATCGTTCCGATCTGGGCGGCTGGCGAGCGGATCGTCGTCGCGATCGGGCCGAGCCTTCGCGGTGAGCACTACGTGCGTGCGGCGAAGCGGCTTGCCGATGCTCTGGACGCGCCATGGCATGCCGTTTATGTCGAGACGCCTCAGTTGCTTCGCCTGCCTCAGGCACAGCGCAGTCGCATCCTGGCTCACCTGACGCTCGCCGAGCTGCTGGGCGCCAAGACGAGCGTGCTCTCCGGCCCGCGGGTTGCCGACGAGCTCATCAACTTTGCGGGCGAGAACAATGCGACCAAGCTGCTGCTCGGCCCGCCGTCGACGCACGGGCTGCGCCGCTGGCTTTTTGGCTCTGTCGTCGATACCTTGACAAAGCGGTTGCGCGGCATCGATCTGCAGATCATTGCTGACATCGATCAGGCGCGTTCGCGTACCGGATTTGCCGATCAGCTTTCACGGAGCAAGGCGTACCTCGGCATCGACGAGTCCAAGCCTAAATCGCGGAAGCAGCGCTGGCCCGGTTACGTTGAGGCGGTCGCGGTCTGCTTGATTGCAACCGCTCTCTCGTGGGGCCTGTTCGGACGCTTCGAGGCAACCAATCTGGTGATGCTTTACCTCCTCGGCGTACTGGTGGTGGCGTATCGCCTGGGACGCGGGCCCGCCATCGTGGCGTCGGTACTGTCGGTTGCACTGTTCGATTTTCTTTTCGTTCCACCGTATTACAGCTTCGCCGTATCCGACACGCAGTACTTGTTCACGTTCGGCGTCATGCTGATCGTGGGACTGCTCATCAGCAGCCTCACGACCAGCATCCGGCTACAGGCGCGAGTCGCGCAGCACCGCCAGATACGCACCGAGGCGCTGTACACCATGACCCGCGAGCTTTCACGTGCCGGAAGCCTCGACGAGGTAACGACTATCGCCGTTCGGCACGTCTCGACCGTTTTCCAAGCGCAGGCGGTTGTGCTGTTGCCGACGGCATCCGGCGCGATTGCTCATCCCAAAGCGCCAGGAATCTATGGCTCCTTTCACGGCGCGGACTTGGGTGTCGCACGCTGGGTGCACGCCAACCGTGTGGCCGCCGGACTGGGCACGCACACGCTGCCCGGCGCGGACGCGTTGTACCTGCCGCTCGCCGCTGCGCACCAGCTCGTCGGCGTGCTCGCTGTTCTGCCATCGCGGCAGGATCGACTGATGATCCCCGAGCAGCGCCACCTCGTGGAGACCTTCGCCGGTCAGATCGCCGCGGCGATCGAGCGTGTCCAGCTCGCCTCCGAGCGCGTAAACCTCGCGCGTCGTGCCGAAACCGAAAGCCTACGCAATTCGCTGCTCAACGCGATCTCCCACGATCTGCGCACGCCGCTCGCGGTGCTCGTCGGTGCCTCGTCGAGCCTCGCCGAGAGTGCGGACACGTTGAGCGAAGGAGCGCGCCACGAGCTCGCTGCCACCATCCACGACGAAGCGCAGCGGATGAGCGTGCTGGTGAGCAACCTGCTCGACATGGCACGTCTCGAATCCGGCAATGCGCAGATCAAGCGCCAGTGGTCGTCGCTCGAAGAGCTCATCGGCAGCGTGCTGACGCGTCTCGGAGACCCCCTCAGTGGTCATCCTGTGAACGTCGCCTTGCCCGACGATCTTCCCCTCATCAATGTCGATCCGGTCCTGATCGAGCAAGTGCTGGCCAACCTGCTCGAGAATGCAGCCAAATACACACCAGCCGGTACGTCGATCGACGTCAGCGCGGACGCGACGGACAATCGCGTCGCCGTGGAAATCGCCGACCGAGGTCCCGGCATTCCGGCAGGCGAGGAGGCTAGACTCTTCGACAAGTTTTATCGACTCAAGTCTGAATCGGCGCAAAGCGGCGTGGGGCTCGGTCTCGCGATCTGCAAGGCGATCATCGTTGCGCACGGCGGGACGATCATCGCGATGAACCGCCCTGGCGGCGGTGCCCTGTTTCGCTTCGAGTTACCAGCGGCCGAGCCGCCCACAGTTGAATCGGAGACCGAGTCGGAGTCATCCGCTCGGACGGCCCCATGAACGGGTCCGCGGCGACGATCGTCGTTGTCGAAGACGATCCTCAGATCCGGCGTTTTCTGCGCTCGGGGCTTTCGGCGCAGCCGTTCCGAATTTTCGAGGCGGAGAGCGGCGCCGACGGACTCGTAGAGGCAGCAACGCGAAAGCCCGATTTGCTCATCCTCGACCTGGGGCTGCCGGATGCCGATGGGGTCGATGTCGTGCTGCGCCTGCGCGAATGGTACACGCGACCGATCATCATCCTGTCGGCGCGGAGCAATGAGCAGGAGAAGATCAAGGCGCTGGATGCAGGCGCCGACGACTATCTCACCAAGCCTTTCGGTATCGGCGAGCTGCTGGCGCGAATCCGTGTCGCGCTGCGCCGAAGCGCGCGTGAGGAAGGTCCGGCGGAAACACAGTTCGCCTTCGGCGACGTCCGTGTCGATCTGGCGGCGCGCCGGGTATTTCGCGGCGCGGCGGAGGTGCATCTGACACCGAATGAATACCGCCTGCTGACGATCCTTATTCGACACGCGGGCAAGGTCTGCACCCACCGGCAGCTTCTCACCGACGTGTGGGGTCCCGGCCACGTCGAGCGTGGGCACTATCTGCGCATCTACATGGGACAACTGCGCCACAAGCTCGAGTCCGATCCGACTCACCCTCGTTACCTGCGCACCGAGGTCGGAGTGGGCTATCGACTGCTCGGCGATGAATAGCTGCTTAGGCGGAGAGTGTTCGCGAGCTCCGCTCAGCAGTCGACGACATTGACCGCCAGGCCGCCGAGTGAAGTCTCCTTGTACTTGGCCATCATGTCGCGGCCAGTTTCGTACATGGTCTTGATGACCGTATCGAGTGCAACGCGATGCGTACCGTCGCCGCGAAGCGCGAGTGAAGCCGCATTGATGGCCTTGACCGCGCCCATGGCGTTGCGCTCGATGCAGGGAATCTGCACCAGGCCGGCGACCGGATCGCAGCTCATGCCAAGGTGATGCTCGATGCCGATCTCCGCCGCGTTCTCGATCTGTGCGTTGCTGCCGCCGAGCGCCGCGGCGAGACCTGCCGCCGCCATCGCGCATGCGACGCCGACCTCTCCCTGGCACCCCACCTCTGCTCCGGAGAGCGATGCGTTCCTCTTGCACAAGCCGCCGATGGCGGCGGCCGTAAGCAGGAACGCAACGATGCCGTCTTCGTTCGCCTCCTCGTAAAATTCGCGGTAATAGCGAATCACCGCAGGAATGATCCCGGCGGCTCCATTGGTCGGTGCTGTGACTACGCGCGATCCGGCGGCGTTCTCCTCGTTGACCGCGATTGCATAGACGCTGACCCAGTCGATGGCCTCGGTCGGGCTTCGCGTGTTCTGCTCGCGGCGTGCCATGAGCGCATCGCGCAATCCTTTGGCGCGCCGGCGGACGTTGAGTCCGCCGGGAAGCACACCTTCGTTGCGCATTCCACGCTCGATGCTGTCGTTCATCACCGCCCATCGATCGAGCAGCCCGCCTCGCACCTGATCGGGGCTGCGCAGCGCGAGCTCGTTGATGCGCATCATTTCCGGAATGCGCTTGTGCGCTTGCTCGCCGTGACGCAGCAGCTCGGCGGCGCTCGTGAATGGATAAGGTACGCGCAGCCGCGGCCCACCGTTGCCGAGTTGCCCGGTTTCGGATTCTTCGACAACAAAACCGCCGCCGACCGAGTAGTAGATATTGCGAGCAACCACCGCGCCGTCGGCGTCGAAGGCGGTGAAGCGCATTCCGTTGCTATGGAAGGAGAGCGTTTTGTCGATGCGAAAGCGAAGATGCTGGTCTTCGTGGAAGGAAATCGCTAGGATCGATGCGCTCGGGCGTTTCGCCGGAGAGACCGAGCAGCACGGCGCGATCGGTTCCGTGACCTCGACCGGTGAGCGCCAGCGAGCCGTAAAGGTCCACGACCACGCGCACCACCCGATCAAGGTGATGTTGCGCCGCGAGCTCGTGCACAAAGCGACTCGCCGCGCGCATGGGGCCGACGGTGTGCGAACTCGAAGGCCCGAGGCCTATCTTAAACAGATCGAAAGCGCTTACGAACATTGCGTGATGGGATTCGCGTTGCGTTCAGGTGCTAGACTCTTCTCGTCGCATTGTAACCCCGACACGTGATGACTTTGAGCGTTCCATCGTCTCTCAGGCGCGCGACCACGACAGCGTTGATGACGGGCCTCCTGTTTGCTTGCTGGGTGCACGCCGAAGACGCCGGCTGGAGGGCATATCAACGCGGTGACTATGGCGGGGCGCGCGCCTATTACCAAAGCGCGGCGCGCAATGGCGATCGTCTTGCGCAGTACAACGTAGCGATGATGATGCTGCGTGGAGAGGGAGGCGGTGAAGACCTCGACGGCGGCGTGGGATGGCTCAACAAGGCTGCAGAAGCCGGCATGCCAGAGGCCCAGTACAACCTCGGGCTGCTCTATGAGAGCGGGGTCGGGGTTTCGCGCACGCTGACCGCCGCCACCGCGTGGTGGGAAAAAGCGGCTCAGCAGGGTCACGTACAGGCGCAGATCGAGCTTGCCACTCAATACTTTCTGGGGCGTGGCGCACCGAAGGATTGGAAGCTTGCCGCGAAATGGTATGAATCGGCTGCCGAGAATGGCGACCCGGCCGCCCAGTACATCATTGGCAGCTTCTACGAGCACGGCGACGGCGTTGAGCAGAACCTCAAGAAAGCGCTCGACTGGTACGCTCAGGCCGCGCGCCAGGGCGACGTCGGGGCTGCGGCGCAGGCCAAGGACGTCGCTCGTCGGATCCAAGAAGCGCAATCCTTGGCGCCACGCTAGCGCGCAGCGCTCACGATCCGTCGACCCAGCTATGGGAACAACAAGCTCTAACCCGCAAGTCCGCGCGCAGCGATGGCGGCTTGGCCAGCGTCCGCTCCTGCGACTTTTTCGAAAGTACCGAAACGCAGCGAATCGGGATAGGAAAGCACTTCCGGCAACTCACCCGTGGCGAGCTTTCGCTGCTGGGCCCGCCACCAGCCGGCATCCAGCAGATCGGAATGTGCGCTGATGAAATCGGCGCGCACGCCAGGATCGGTCAACAGAAACGTTGCGAATTCCTCCGGGAAAACGTCGTTCGGTGAGACCGGGTACCACACGTCTTCGGACATCTCGTCAAAGCCCGGAGGAGCCGGCGGAATCTTGCGGAAGTTGCACGCCGTCAGATATTCGATCTCGTCGTAGTCGTAAAAGACGACGCGGCCGTAACGCGTGACTCCGAAATTCTTGAACAGCAGGTCGCCGGCGAAGATGTTGACGGCGGCCAGCTGCTTCAATGCGTCGCCGTAGTCGCGCATGGCTCGCTCGCGCTGTGCCGGCGTGGCGGTCCCGATAAATAGGTTGAGGGGGGTCATCCGGCGCTCGATGTAGAGATGCTTGACGATGATCACAGCCTCGTCCTGTTCGATCAGCGACGGCGCCAGGTCCATGAGCTCCGCGAGCAGCTCGGGAGCGAAGCGCTCGCGTGGAAATGCGACGTCGGAGTATTCGAGCGTGTCAGCCATGCGCCCCACGCGATCGTGGTGCTTCACCAGGAAGTATTTTTCCTTGACCTTTTCGCGCGTCGTATCCTTCGACGGCGCGATCCTGTCGCAGATCACTTTGAACACGTACGGAAACGACGGCAGCGTGAACACTGCCATCACCAGGCCCTTGATGCCGGGAGCGATGATGAAATCGTCGGTCGAGTGTTTGAGGTGATGCAGGAAATCGCGGAAGAAGAGCGTCTTGCCCTGCTTTTGCAGGCCAACCATCGTGTAGAGCTCGGCGTCGGTACGCACCGGAACGATAGCGCGCAGGAACGCGACATACGCCGACGGCACTTCCATGTCGACCAGAAAATATGCCCGATTGGCCGAGAACAGCAGCGCGATTAGCAGCAGAGCGTCGACGTAGAGCTTGCCCTCCGGGTCGTGCTTGATCGGCACCACGAACGGAAGGACCTGAAAGCCATTGATGATGCGGCCGACGACATATGCGGTGCGGTTGCGGAAGAAAAGGCTCGAGAGCACCTGGATCTGATGGTTGGCTTCGAGCCGGAACGGCCGTGGGAATCGGCTGCGGAACGCCGCGAGGATGTTCGCGAGGTCGCGTCGAAAGTCGGCGAAGCCGTGTTCGAGCTGGAAGTCGAGCACGATGTCGATCAACGCGTGGCGCAAGCCATGTTGACGCGGGTAGTACGAGCGATACGAGGGAGGATCGGCGTCGATGTGCTCCGTCGACATGGCGGGGCGCACGAACAGGCAACGGTTGTGGAAGTACGTGCGATGCAGGATCTTGCACGACACCGAATTGAAGAAGGTTTCAGCGCATTCAGGCTGCTTGTGATCGATCAGCAGCACGATGTAGTGACGCTTGACTTCCTCCCAGCGGGCGTCGTCGATCTGGTCGCATCCGAAATCCCGTTCCAGCAGCGACACGGTTTCGGCGACGCGCCGGTCGTAGAAGTCGATGCGATCCTGCGAAGTGTGGGCGATCGCGAGCCAGTTGCCGGCTTCGAAATGACGCTTGGCCATGCGCGCACAATCGAGGAACAGCGCGTAATGGCGGTTGAAGCCGTCGAGCGTCGCCTGCGCGATTGCCTGTGGGCCCGCGGTAATCGTCATCGTCTTCGGCGCTGCGACAAGCAGGTTTCGAGCGTCCCCGCGCGTCGCGCCGGCCTCCCAGCCAAACAATTAGGGCCTAGTTCTGCTTGTTGAGCGCCTCGTTATGCGCCTTGATGTCTTCGGTCAGCTTGTTGTATTCGGTGACTGCGTTGTTGCCGGCGGCCAGCGCGGAGTCGGCCAAGGCCTTGGCACCTTCGATGTACTTGCGGATGCACTCGCCATAGGCTTTATAGCTGTCGTTGAACTGGCGCATCCGGGCATTGTTGGCGTTCGCGCCCGGCAATTCAGGTTTGACGCAATTGTGCGGCGGCACCGTCGGCATATTGACGGGCGCCGGTTCTTGAGCGTTGACCACCATCGCAGTTGCGCCGAGCGCGATGGCAAACAGGATGCGGGCGTTCATGTTCACCTCGTGGATGAATACCATAAAGGGATATTCTATGCTGGCTGGCGCGGGCAGGGGAAGCGCAGCGGCGAAACGCCGGCAACAGCGTAATTCTTACAGGCGCTGTCGCAGCAGGCTGGCGACGATGGCGACGCCGGCTGCGACGAGGTCTCCAACGTTCACATTTTCAGGGACGGTACGGACTCTGGCTTTGAGCGCGGCCAGCTCAGCGCCCGAAATGGGCCGGATGAAATTCTTCTCGCGAAGGAACTGAAGAAACGGGGTCAGCCGCGCTTCTTCGCTTTTTCGATGGTCTCCTCCAACTCGTGGTACTCGGGGCAGCTGCGGCCGCAAAGCTTTTCCAGCGCGGCAAGATGCTCTTCCGCCTTCGGAATGTTGTTGGCGATGACGTAGGCTTCGCCGACATACTCGTGCGCGCCCTTGTGCTGCGGATCGAGCCTCAGCGCTTCTTCGTATTCCTCAAAGGCACGCTTCATGTCTCCTGCGTTACGGTAAGAAAAGCCCAGCCAGTTGTGAGCGTCGGCATTGAATCGATCCCAGCGCAGCGAGTTCTGGAACAACGCAATGGCGCGCTTCCAGTCCTGCTTCTCGACCGCCGCCACGCCGGCGTCATAGGAAGCGTCGTGCTTGACGCCATCGCCGCTACCACCACCACCACCACCACCGTCGCCGCCTGCGCCGTACGTTAAGCCCGATACGCCCGCGACCACGCAAATTGCCAGATATAAGGCCCACCGTTTCATCGTTTTTGCTCCATGCGCTCGCGGGGGTACCGCGGATGCCTTGGGCCAACAGTCAGGACGCTGGGCGTATTCCACAGCGAGGAGCCTGTCGGGCTTGCTCTCACGCGACAGTAAGCCCGACAGGCTCCTAGCCGAGCTCGTCGATCGAACGAGGCCAGCTCGCCTTCAGCAACCGGGATAGCGCGCGATCGGCCAGGATTGTGCCGTTGGTCTGGCAACGAGCGCAATAATTGGTCTCATTTTCCGCGTAGACGATGCGCTGCACCGGGGCGCCACAGACCGGACACGGTTCACCATAGCGACCGTGCACTGCCATTTGCGGGCGAAAGGCTGTGACTTTATCGGGAAAGCCATCGCCCGTCTCGGCCCGCAGCCGCGCCGTCCACTCGGCGAGCACTTCACGCGTCGCGGTGAACAACCTCTCACTCTCGGCGTCACTCAACTTTTGCGTCAGCGCCACCGGTGAGAGCTTGGCCCGGTGGAGGATCTCGTCGGAATAGGCGTTGCCGATGCCGCTGAACAGCCGAGGGTCGGTCAAGGCGCGCTTCAACGTATGGTTCTCGCGTACGAGACGCTTCCGGAATGCGGCGGAATCGGCGTTGGCGACTTCGAGTCCGCCCATGTCGAAGTGAGCCAGCGCCGCGTCGCCTCGAACCAGGTGCAGCGAAGCTCGGCGTTTGGTTCCCGCTTCGGTAAACGCGAGAGTACCGCGACGAAAATCAAACAATGCGAGGCTGATGCGCGGCGCTCGCTTGTCCACGGCGTCGAGCCAGCGCAGCCTCCCCGCGATCATCAGATGGATGACCAGGAACAATTCCTCTTCGAGTGCGATAACGATGCGCTTGCCCAAGCGCCGCACTTCCTGCACACGTTTGCCTTGCGCTTCGACGATGGGTGGTACTGCGCTGCGCAACACGAATGGATTGACCAGCCGGATGCGCTCAAGCGTTTGACCGACGATGCGCCGTTGCAGCGTCTCGACGTACACCACGACGTCGGGCAACTCGGGCATCGAGCGAAGAACGGCTGAGTGTCAGGCGACGCCGAATGCGCCAAGCGCCGCTGCGGTTATCAGGAACCACAGCGGATGCACTCGGGTGATCAGCGCGAGCGCCGCAGTTGCCGCTGTGATGGCATACGCTGGCAGGGTTTCGTCCGCAGTGCGGGCGAGGACGTAGCCGCTGGCCAGCACCAGGCCGACCGTCACCGGTGCGAGCCCACGCTGGATCGCCGCGCGTAGCGGCGCGTCACGAAAGCGGTCCCAGACGTGAGCGATGGCGAAAGTGAGCACCGACGACGGCGCGCAGATGGCGAGCGTGGCGACCAGCGCGCCGAGAAATCCATAGACCTTCCATCCGATAACGCTGACGATGAGCATGTTGGGGCCCGGTGACGCTTGCGAGATGGCGAATGCTTGTGCGAACTCGGCATTGCTCATCCACTGGTAGACGTCGACGACCCGGCGATGGATTTCGGGAATGAGCGCGTTGACGCCGCCGATGGCGAGAAAGGACAGCAATCCGAACTGCTCGACGAGCTCGATGAGCACCGGAGGGATCATCGGCGAGTCCGCCAGGCGATCGCCACTGATAGCGGAGCCAGTACGAGCAGTGCCCATAGCAGCGGCACGCGCAGCAGCCCCAGTGCGATGAAGCCCAGGGCCGCGATCAGCAGCGGCCACGCGCTCCCCGCGAGCGGGCGTGCCATTTTGAGACCCATCGCGATGATGAGGCCGGTCGCGGCTGATGATACGGCGGCCGTCCCCCCGCGTACCGCATCGAGGCTTGCGAAACGCCCGTACAGGGCGGCGATCGCCAGCACGATGAGGAACGGCATCAGCATCAATCCGACGCTGGCGATCAGCGCGCCGAGCGGGCCTCGAAAACGCTTGCCGACGATGATCGACACATTGATGATGTTGGGGCCGGGCAGAAACTGCGACAGTGACAGCACTTCGGTGAATTCACGTTCGCTAAGCCAGCCGCGCTCTTCGACGAGCATGCGTCGCGCAAAAGGCATCACGCCTCCAAAGCCCGAGATACCGACCTTGAGAAAGCCGAAAAAAAGGTCACCTGCGCCGACCTGTGCGCGAGCCACCGCTTGCGACGGGTCGGCTACTGTCATGCCTTGAGCTGCGGCTCGAAGCGGCCGTCGATCGCTGTCCATCCGGCATCGGCGAAGATGGTGGTTCCCGTGAGATAACTGCTCGCCTCAGATGCCAGGAAGATGATTGGACCCGCCATTTCCTCCGGCGCGGCCCACCGTCCGAGTGCGCAGCGCCTGGCGTAAGCCTCGTTCCACGCGGGGTTGGCAGTGATCGGCTGGGTTAGTGGCGTGGCCACGATGCCGGGCGCGAGCGCATTGGCGCGCACCCCGTGCGGCCCCAGTTCGACAGCGAGTCCGCGGGTCATCTGCACGATGCCGGCCTTGGTTGAAGCGTAGATGCTCTGTCCCGGCTCGACGTTGAGCGCACGTATCGACGCCATGAGGATCAAGCTGCCGCGTTTTTTCTCGACCATGTGGCGGGCGTAGGCACGAGCGACACGGAACGTACCCTTGAGGTTCAACTCGATCACACGGTCGAATTCCTCGTCGGTGTAATCGAGGAAGCGCTTGCGAAGATTGACCGCCGGCGTGGTCAGCAGCACGTCGATCCTGCCGTGCTCGCGTACGACGCGCTCGATCATGGTATCGACTGCAGCGGTGTCTCGCACGTCTATCTGCAGTGAGGTCGCCTTGCCCCCCGCCTTATGGATGCGCTCAGCGACGCCAGCGGCGTCCTTCGCATTGACGTCGGCGACGACAAGCTGCGCGCCATGGGCGGCCATGCCTTCGGCGCCGGCCTGGCCGATGCCCGAGCCGCCGCCGACCACGAGCGCGACTTTGGCCGAGAGATCGAACAATGCGCGGTAATCAAAGGTACTTTGCGGGTTCATCGGTCTCCTTGCGCCGCGCCGGGGCGCGAATCGCCGCGGCGAGGCTCGACAGTGTAAAGACGATCATTAACGCACCGGATAGCGGCATCGGCGCGTACCAGAGGCGGCGCGACAACGCGAAGATCGGCGAGACGTTAATTGCATTGCGCGTCAGAGTGAACGCCTGCCAGGTGAAGACGATGAGAAAAACGAGCGAGCACGCCAGCAGCAGAATATCGAGCGCCTTGCCGGTCAACGTTCCGGCGAGCTGCTGCGGCACGATGTCGACGCGAAAGTGCAAGCCGCAGCGCCACAGCTCCGCTGCGCCGATGAACACGGTCCACACCTGCATGAGCTCGACGATCTCGTCCGACCAGCCGAAGCTGCCCAGCGGCAAAAATCGGTTGGCCACGCCGACGGTCATCAGAACGCAGATCGTGCCGAAGGTCGCCATGCATAATGCGCGAAGCAATGTTCCAGTGCGTTCGCTTACCCGCCTCATCGTACACCCGGGAAAAACCTGGACGGCAACCAGGTCACGAGAGACGGGACATAGGTGATCAGGAACAGCACGACGGCGAGAGCAATGATGAATGGCACCAGCTCGCGAACGAGGCGGCCTATGGACACTCCGGAAATGGTCGCCATGGCGTAGAGCACCATCCCTACGGGGGGTGTCAGAAGGCCGATCATCAGGTTCAACGTCATCACGACGCCGAAGTGGAGGGGACTGATACCGAACTTGGCGAGCAGTGGCAGGAACATCGGCACGGTGAGCAGCATGATCGCGATGCCTTCCATGAAGCAGCCGAGGACCAGCAGGATGACGTTGAGAATGAGCAGCACCTGCCAAGGCTCCGAGGCGAGTCCGGTCATCGCATAGACGACGGTGTCCGGAGCGCGCAGGTAAATGAGCAGCCAGCCGAAGAGCCCGGCGGCAGCGATGATGAACATCACGCGAACCGTCTGATCGATGGTTTCCCAAAGGATTTGCCGTAACTGCCGCCAATCCAGCTCTCGATAGACGAACGCCCCGACCAGCAACGCGTACAGCGATCCCGCAACGCCGGCCTCGGTCGGCGTGAAAATACCGCCGAGGATGCCGCCCATGATGATTACCGGTGCGAGCAGGCCTGCGAAACCGTCGACAAGGGTGCGTCCGACCACCGCGAGCGACGCGCGCGCCTCGCGTGGATAGACACGGCGGGTGGCGATGACATAAATGATGATCATGATCGCGATACCCATCATCACGCCGGGTATGAAGCCGCCAAGGAACAGCGCACCGACCGATGTCTCGGCTAACGCGCCATAGATGACCAGTGGTATCGAAGGCGGGATTACCGGCCCGATGGTCGAAGACGCGGCCGTTACGGCGGCGGCAAATCCTGGATCGAAACCGCCGTCCTCCATCGCCTTGATCTCGATCTTCCCCAAACCCATCGCCTCAGCCAGAGCCGCGCCGGTGACGCCGGCGAAGATCATCGACGCCAGCACGCTGACATGCGCCAACCCGCCGCGGATGTGGCCCAGCAACGCGCGCGCAAACGCGAACAGGCGCGTCGTCATGCCGCCGGTATTCATCAGATTACCGGCAAGCAGGAAGAAGGGAATCGCCAGCAGCGGGAACGATGTCACCGCCGCGTACATCCGTTGCGCGGTCGCGCCGAGCATCTGAGCCTCGTCGAGGCCGACGAAGAAGCCGATCGCGGTGAGCCCCATGGCCACGGCGATCGGCATGCCCAGCAGGATCAGCAGGACGAGGACGCCGAAGATCGCCAGCACCAGCATGACGCGGCCCGACCTTGCGCTACTTGCCGCGCGCCTGCTCGACGTATTGCTGCACTTTCCTGACGTTGGCTTCGCCTGCGTAGGCCGAGATCTTGGCGTAAGCAGGAGCCATCTGAGCGCGGAACGGCGCGAGATTCGGCCGAGTGACTTTCATCCCCGCGGCCTCCAGTTTGGCGATGGCCTCATCTTCCTGCGCCTGCAGCATCGCGCGCTCGCTCGCCCCGGCGGCGGCGATCTCTTCCTTGACGATTCTCTGCTGCTCGGGGGATAGCTTGGCCCACGACTTCGGATTGATCACCGGGAAGATCGCCTGGTAGACATGCCGGGTCATCGCGAGGTACTTCTGGACCTCCTGCAGCTTGATGCTGATGATCGTCGCGATCGGATTCTCCTCGCCGTCGACAACGCCCTGCGACAATGCGAGATAGAGTTCGCTGAAGTTGATCTTCTGCACGTTGGCGCCCAGCGCCTGCATCGCCGACTCGATCTCGATCTCCGGCGGAGTGCGAATTTTGAGGCCTTTGACGTCGTCCGGACTGTTGATCGGACGCACGTTATTGGTCATGTTGCGGAAACCGTACTCCCAGGCGCCGAGCAGCATGAAGCCCGAGTTGGCTGCGAGCCCCGAAAGCCATTCCTGCATCGGCCCGTCGATCGCCTTGCGCGCCTGGTCGAGATTGTCGTAGAGGAACGGCAGCGACACCGCGGCGAACGCCTTGTCGTATTTGCCGAGCTGGCCGGTTGTCGGCAATGCCATGTCGATCACCCCGTTGCGGGTTTGCTCGAGCACCTCGTCGGGATTTCCGAGCGCATTGGCGGGAAAGATCTGCACCTTGACCGCGCCGTTGGTGCGCGCGGCGACTTTGTCGGCAAACTGCTTCGCGGCTGCGCCCATCGGGTGCGTTTCGGTGACGTAATGACCGAGACGCAAGTTGACCTGAGCCTGGGCGGTGATCGCCACCGCGAGCGCGGCGAGGGCGATGCATGACGAGACGATTCGAATCAGACTCTTCGGCATGGTTTCCTCCTGCGATGGTTTTCTTCGCATGCAGTCACAGGGGCGAAAAAGATACCGACCGTAGTATCTTGTTCTCCTGATGCTGCACGTTGCCTTGCGCCGCACTCTTCTTACGGTAGGCGATCCATTCGGGATCGGCGTCCAGCGCGGCGCGTCGCTTTTCGCGATCGGCGAGGCTTTCGTAGCCCCAGAGATGCACAACCTGATTTTGCGTGCCGATCTCGGTGACGAAGTAGCCGATCAGATTCGGCTGGTGTCGTTTCTGGACCGGCAAGCCCTCGGCTTCGTAGAGCTCGAGAAATGCCTTCAATCGGCCGGGAACCATGGTGTATGTACGCAGATCGACGATCATGAATGCGACCTCTCTGGCGGGTGAGCGGTACGCGACGCTAAGCCGAGCCGCTCGAAGTCACGCGAGTGTACTGCACCGCGCCTGCGGCGTGCGGGACTACTTGCGCAGCAGCCAGAAGATGAGACTGACGACCGCGGAGATGATCAGTCCGGTCGTGATCGGAAAGAAAAAGGAAAAGCCCTCGCGCTCGATGTGAATGTCGCCGGGCAGCCGACCCAGTCCCAGCTTGCTGAGCAGCGGCCAAGCGAGGCCGGCGACCACGAAGATGACGCCCAATGTTATGAGGAAGCGCGCCATGAGCATCGGACCATGACAACGTTATTGTAACGCCGCTGGCAGGCTGCGGCGTGCGGCGCTATGCTCTCGCGTCGCCATGCGATCCCTTCCAAGCGCTCTGCGCGCGTTCGCCCGCGCAGCCGATGCCGTCGTCGACGTCGTGGGGCAGAGCTTTGCGTGGCTGGTTCTATTCGTGGTCGCAACGCTGTTCGGCCAATGGCCGCTGCGCGAGTTGCTCGGCACCGGGCATATTCTCGCCAACGACTTCGGACAGATCGCGCACGCAGCAGTGTTCGCGATCGGCATTGCCTACGCGCTGCGCTGGGATGGCCATGTGCGGCTCGACGTGTTCTATCACCGCATGTCGGTGCGGACCAAAGCGCTGGTCGACTTGATCGGAACGCTGTGCATCATCGTGCCGTGGGCGGGCATGCTGCTCTGGTTCAGCTGGCCCACCATGGTCCGCTCGGTGGCAGTATTCGAGAAATTTTCCGATACCTGGTCCCCGGGGTATTGGCTGTTCAAAGTGCTGCTCATCGCCTTCAGCGCGCTGGTGCTGTTGCAGGCGGCTGGTCACATCGCGCGTGACATCGCGCAGCTCGCCGATCCCCACGCCCACCCGGACGAATCAAGACCCGCAGCAGCCGAAGAGCGAACGTGAGCTGGCTCATCCCCGGGCTCGGTCTCATCATGTTCGCGACCGTGTTCCTGCTGTTGCCTTTCGGCTTTCCGGTCGGCTTCACCTTGATCGGCACCGCCCTGTTGTTCTCCGTGATCGGCCACTTTCTTGGTGCGTTCGATCTGCCGCTGCTTACCGCGCTGCCGCAACGGCTGATCGGACTGATGGAAAACGACTTGCTGCAGGCGATTCCCCTGTTCGTTTATCTGGGAGTGATCATGCAGCGCACGACGCTCGCCGCCGAATTGCTGGAAGCGATGAGCGGTTTGTTCGGATCTCGCGCCGGCGGTTTGTCGATCTCGACGGTAATTCTGGGCGCGCTGCTGGCGCCGACGACAGGCGCTGTCGGAGCGTCGGTCTTGACCTTGGGATTGCTCGCGTTGCCGGCGATGTTGTCTGCGGGCTACAAAAAGAGCCTGGCCAGCGGCGTGGTATGCAGCGCGGGAACGCTCGGGACCGTGCTGCCGCCATCGATCATTCTGATCGTGCTGGCGGATCTCATGCGCGGCGCCAACGCCGAGGCGCAGATCATGCGCGGCGAAGACGTGCACGGCGCACTCATCATCAAGGATATTTACGCAGGGATGCTGGCGCCGGTGGGAATACTGCTGCTTCTCTATCTCGTCTACGTGATCGCAGTGGCTCTGGTGCGTCCGGCGCATTGTCCTCCCTTGCCGGAAGCGCGGCGCAAACGACTTCCCTGGTCGCGCGTGCTCATCGTCGTGATCGGGCCCCTGGCTTTTATTGCGCTGCTCCTGGGCTCGATCGTCACCGGGCGCGTCTATACCGTCGAGGCGGCCGCCCTCGGCGCCATTGTCGCCACGATCTACGCCTGGGTTCGCGGCGAGCTGACGTGGGCGCGCTGGGCGGAGACGGTGCGCATGGTCATGCGCCTCACCGGCATGATGTTCCTGTTGCTCGCCGGTGCGTCAACATTCACCCTGGTCTTTCGCGGGCTCAACGGCGTGCAGACCGTGCACGCGCTGCTGAGCCTTCTGCCGGGAGGGCTCACGGCCGCAGTGATCGCGGTTTTCGCCGTCACTTTCTGCTTCGGCTTTTTTCTCGATGCCCTCGAGATCGTCTTGCTGGTCGTGCCGATTGCCATACCGCCGCTGCTCGCGCTCGGAGCGCACCCGATCTGGATCACGGCATTGATGGCGCTGACGGTGCAAACGAGCTTCCTGATGCCGCCGTCGGGTTTCGCCTTGTTCTTCCTGCGCTCGATCGCACCGCGCGACGTCACGACGCGTGACATCTACAAGGGGGCGCTGCCGTTCATCGTGATTCAACTCCTCACCATAGCTTTACTATGGCGCTTTCCCGATCTGGCGACTGCGCTGCCGGCGATGATGGAGTAGCGGTTGCGCTCCCGCGATTCAGAGCTCTTATTTCACGTCGATGTCATAGACGTAGAGCGTTGACTTCTCGTCTTCCGGCATGAAGTAGGCGCGCAGGCCGGTGGCGGTAGGTTCGATCCACATCGGGTTGTACGTCATCGGCAGTCCGGACTCCGTCCACAGTTCAACCGGTACCTGATAGACCGCAAGGTTGGTTGCAAGGTCGACGATTTCGAAGCCACCGAGGCTAAACCTTGGACCATCCTTCTTGGGTTGATAGTTGTTGAGACCGGAGCAGAGCATCTCGCGGCGACCGAGATACTTGCAGTCCTGGTAATCGATGTAGAGCGCGCGGTTGGTCACGCGCAGTTGTTCGGGCGGCGTGCCAGCGTTGCTGACGCCACCCTGGCTGTCGAGCGTCCAGCGATAGAAGCGGCGCGAGCCCCAGGTGACTCCATGCAGAGTGTTGTCGTCGGTGTTGTGCACGATGCCACCGATGTGATCACCATAGCGGAACACTTCGACGGCCTTCATCGTTTCCGGATCGACCCGATAGATAATCGCGCGGCTGTTCGGGCGGTACTCGGACACCGGCACCCAGATGTAGCGGCCGTCGTAGTCGATGCCACCAGGGTGATAGACGGAACCCTCACCGAGCGTGATGTCAGCGATGAGGCTGCCCTTCGCGTCGAACTTGAACAGATGCCCGACGCCCTCTCCAGTATCGCGATCGTAACCGCCTTGCGGCTGGGCAAAGCGCTTGGTCGGTGTTTTGATCTCGACCGATGACGCGTAGTA
>VBCY01000007.1:0-17429 GCA_005882995.1 Betaproteobacteria bacterium | reverse complement strand
GTGATGTCAGCGATGAGGCTGCCCTTCGCGTCGAACTTGAACAGATGCCCGACGCCCTCTCCAGTATCGCGATCGTAACCGCCTTGCGGCTGGGCAAAGCGCTTGGTCGGTGTTTTGATCTCGACCGATGACGCGTAGTACACGTCACCGATCTTGACCATTCCCTGGGGGTGATGCGTATTGAAGTTGACCGGAATCGCCGCGCTCTGGCGCCACGGCGTGGCGCGGGTGAGTTGCTTGACGCGGTCGCTGACAACGCTGTCAGGACCCGCAGCGCGCGCGACACCTAACGAAAGCACGACGCAAAGCGCGAGCAATGACACTGATCGACGGGCGCATAGCTGATCCATGGTTCCCTCCTGTTCCTCGGACGGGACCATTTTACGCTGAGCGCAAGCCGGGTCTGCTTATCGTGTTCCTGCAGGCGACGCCGAGCGGGACGAGGATCTGAGGCGCTAGAAATTCAAAGCGCCGCGCGAGCGCTGGAGCGAAGGACCAGTTCCGCGCCTCGCGGCTCGATCGTCATTTAGCTCTCGACAACTATTGGATGTCGAGCGCGTGGCGCTTGAGCGCGTCAAGCGGGACGACCGCGAGCGCCTCCTCGTGAGTCGCGCTTAAGACAACCGGCGGCGCGACGCCCGCTTCGAAGGCTTCGCGCCAGCGTCCGGCGCACACGCACCAGCGGTCGCCGGGCTCGAGTCCCGGAAAACCGGCCTCGGGCGCCGGCATCGACAGATCGTTGCCCTGCTCGCGAGAAAAATCGAGAAACTGCTCGGTCATCTGCGCGCAGACGACGTGCAGCCCGAAATCCTCGGGACCCGTGTTGCAGCAGCCGTCGCGGTAGAAGCCTGTGCGCGGGGAGTCCGAGCAGGGCTCGAGCCTGCCGCCCAGAACGTTCCGGTCGTCGGGCACTTTCGATCCAACGCTCATGGCTTCAGCGCGCGATACAGAAATGGAAGGCTCACATCCATGCGATAGTCGACGTCCGAATGATTGTCGTCGAATTCCTCATAGGTATGGCGGACGCCCGCCTGCGAAAGGCGTCTTGAAAGAATGCGTGTGCCGTAGTGGATGTGGTACTGGTCGCGCCAGCCACAGTCAATGTAGACGCCTTTCAACGATTTGAGATTGGAACGATAGCTTTGCACAAGATTAATCGGGTCATGCTTGCGCCAGTTTTCCCAACGGGCAGCGATCGGCTCGCCGGTCTCGGCATTGAAGGGAAGCCGGAAACCCAGCGGCGCGCGCTTATCCGGGTCGTAGCTCGCCGCCATGCACAAGTTCATGATGGCGTGGCTCTCGGCCAGCGAGAGTTTTTCCTTGTGCCACACATGATCGAGAAAGCGTCTCACTCGCCCGTCGTCGAATCCCTGGGCAAGTCCCTCGCGTTCGCTCTCTCGCAGGGCGTCATAGCGTCCGGGCCTGCGTTTTCTCGAGCGATATTTGGGAAGCTCATTGAGCGTGTTCGGCCAGTCGTGCCAGTAGACGAAGTCGAAGTACGAATCGCCGGAATGATCGGCGATAGCGCCCCAGTGCTGCGGATATTTCATGCCGTGGATGATGGCTCCGTAGCCTCCCGAGGACTTTCCGAAACACCCGCGATGATCGCGCGAGGCAAGCGTGCGAAACTCGCGGTCGACGAAGGGAATGAGTTCCCGCGTCAGGTAGTCGGCGTAATTACCGATTGCCGATGAATTGATGTACTGGTTACCGCCCAGTGCAGTGAAACAGTCGGGAAACACCACGATGACGGGTCCCATTTTTCTATCGTGGATGAGCCTCGCCGCGCGATCGGGAACGTTGTCCGCGAAAGGGCGCCAGTTGGTATGGGCAAGCCCTGAGCCGGTGAACCCGACCATATCGTAGAGGACCGGGAACCGACGCCCACGACCGCGTCCCGCGGCTTCATCGTACTGAGGGGGCAACCACACACCGAGCTTGCGCAGGTGCGGATCGCCTAACGGGTTGTTGCGCAGCACTCTGGAGTCGTGTTCGAGCACGACCAGCCTGCCAGCCGGTCCCTGAGGACGTTTGAGCGCCATGGAGCTCCCTTTAGCTTCGCGGCATTGTACGCGACCCGCTGCCCAGGCCTGAATCGTGCTTGTGTTTCGTCTACGATGAAGACATCGGCGGCGACGAACGCATCCCAGCCAAGGTCGCCCCGCACTCCTGGAGGTTGCCTGTGACACGCGAAGTTCGCTGTATCGCAATGAGTGTCGGCGTTGCAGCGTGGTTTTTTGCGCTCGCAAGTTTTGCCAGCCGCCCCACGATGGAAGAGTGCTTTGAAGGTTCGGATTTCATCGGAAACGCGGCACTTTCGCGCGACGCGGGCATTGCTTCCGGTGCTTTTCTGGGCCGCATGGAAGACGATTTCATCGCCATCCGCGCGTTTCCCAATGAGCTCCGCTGGTTCGTACACGATGCAGAAGATGAATCGTTTTTGCTGCGCTCTGCGCGCGAGGTATTCGAGCACCCCGAGGCTCCGGACGCACACCGCAGCGCTTTTCTCCGCGCCTGCGTCGAACGCATGGCGCCGAGATAAGGCTGTCCGCTCACCCCCCGCCGGCGCTCTGCACCGACTCCTCGCGCTCGGCGCGCGCCATCCTGGCGAGCTCGCTCATGAAGCGAGGTACTTCGGCCTGATCCTTGAGATAGAGTTCCGCGGCGCTGCCGCGAACTCGATCGATGCGTACCGTTAGCAACTCCGGTAAGCGCAGGCGAAACACGGCTTCATCCGACACATCGTCACCCACATACAACCCACGCTCGCAACCGGAGCGCTTCAGCAGCACCGGCATCGCTTCCCCTTTTTGCGGTGCGCCAGGCGGCAGCAGATTGAGAACGAACTTGCCCTCGAGCAGCGCCGGTTGCGGGACCAGGCGTTCGACTCTTTGCTCGATCAAACGTGCAATGACATCCTTGTGCGCTGCGTGGCGATAGTGGAAAGCGAGCGTGCAGGTCTTGTCTTCGAGAGTCAAATCGGGGGTTGAGCGCCATTCCTCTCCGGGCCCGCACAACTGTTCGAGCCAGCCACGGCAAATGCGCGCAAATTCCAGCGCCGCGGCCTCAAAGCCGGGCACACCTTCGGCGCCGTTGTTACCGATGAGATACTTCGGGGAGAAGCCGAGCATTGGCCGCGCATCTGCGATAGCCCGACCGGTAACGATTGCGACGGGGGTCCATTCGGCAAGGTTGGCGAGATCCCTTTGCACAGCGCCGGGAACCCGCGCATCCCACGGCCGAGCGACGATCGGCGCCAAGGTGCCGTCGATATCGAACGCGAGCAAAGGGCGGCTCGTCATCCATTCCTGCAAACGCCCCATGCTGGCGGCGGAGAAGGCGTACTTCATGCCTTGACCGCATCGGTGGTGCGCCCGTGCTCCTTGATTCTTTCGGATACTCGTTGTCGCTGTCTGAGCCGCGCGGCGTCCAGCAGCATGGCTCCTGCCCAGCGATACACGTTGAATTCCTGCACCAGCCTGCGCATGCTGCGCATACGTAGGCGCTGTTCATCTGCTGGCATGGTCAAAGCCCGATAGATCGCATGTGCGCACTGTTCACTGTGATAAGGATTGACCAGCAATGCATCGTGAAGTTCGCGGGCCGCGCCTGTGAACTGCGACAGGACCAGGACGCCGCGCTCGTCATCACGCGAGGCGATGAACTCCTTGGCCACCAGATTCATTCCGTCGTGCAGACTGGTCACCACGCACATGTCGGCGGCGCGATAATATTCATTGACGATATGCGACGGATGATGCTCGACCTTGAGCCGGATCGGCTCCCAGCCTTCACGGCCAAAGCGTGCGTTGATGCGCGCCGCCAGTGACCTGAGGCGTCCTTCGAAGTTCTGATATTCCTCGAGTGACGAGCGCGAAGGCGCGGCGATCTGAACGAACACGAACCTGCCGATGAGCTCTGAATGCAGCTCGAGCATGCGCTCGATGGCGGACAACCGTTCGAGGATTCCCTTGGTGTAGTCGCAGCGGTCGACGCCGACGCCGAGCAGAACGTCGTCCGCCAGCTTTTCGACCCGCAACACCTTGGCGCGGCACAACGGCACAGGTAGCTGCGTATCGACCCATTCCGGCGGCCACTGGATCGAGATCGGATAGTGCTCGACGCGAGTAAGCCGTCCCCCATAGGAAATCGTCGACGATTCACGCTCGATGCGCGCCTCCAGATAACGGTCGACCGTCTCTACGAAATTCTGGCAATGGAAGCGCGTGTGGAATCCGAGGATGGTGCTTCCGAGCAATCCGTCGAGCAGCGCTTCGCGCCAGGGACAGATGCCGAATGATTCCGAATTGGGCCAGGGAATGTGCCAGAACGTGATGATCGTCGCTTTGGGAAGGCGTTCCCGAATGAGTCGCGGCAGCAGCGCAAGGTGATAATCCTGCGCCAGGACCACCGGATCCTCGGTTCGTGCCTCTGCTCGCACGGCTTCGGCGAAACGACGGTTGACGCTTACGTATTCCTCCCAGTCCCGCGACCGGAAGACAGGCCGCACGTGGGCGATATGGCATAGCGGCCACAGCCCTTCGTTGGCAAAGCCTTCGTAGTAACCGCGCTCTTCCTCCTCGGTAAGCCAGACGCGTCGCAACGTATAGCTCGGCTTGTCGGGCGGCACGCGCACCCGGTCTTTGGCATCGACCGTATCGTGATCGGCGTCGCCACTGCCGTGCGCGATCCAGGTTCCGGAACATGCCCGCATCACCGGCTCCAGCGCGGTGACGAGGCCGCTCGCGGGCCGCTGCACGGCGATCGCTTCTCCACGGTGCACATGGATGAACGGCTCGCGATTGGAGACTACCAGGATTTCATCGCCGAGCAGCTTGTCGCGCAGCACACCGCGCAGCATCTCCGGGCTCCACGTCGCACCGTCCTCCGGAATTCGCCGGCTCATGTCCAGGTCGCGCAGCAATGCGCGCAGGTCGCTCGCCAACGGATGCACGTCCTCGGACGACTCGCGCTGTCCGAACCGCTGCAGAATGCCTTCGCCGCGCAAAAGCGAACGCGCGCCGGCAATCCAGCCGCGCCAGGAAAGATGCGCTATGAACACCGTTACCAGCGAGATGATCACCCCCAGCACCACGAACAACCCAATCAGATAGCGTCGGGTATCTGCACTTCTGCGTTCGACGAAGCTCATGTCATGAACGAGCACCAGAGAGCCGATCTGGTCGCTTCCCTGATAAATGGGATGAGCGACGACGTGCAGCGGTCCCTGAGGAAGATGCACCACGGAGGGACTGTCGGCGCCGGTTCCCGAGAGTGGCTGGCAGCGCAGCGACTGCGGATAGGTCGCGGTCTCGTAGCGAAGCTTCCCCTTCTCATCGCAAAAGGCGAGCGCGTACAGGCGCTGATCCTGCAGCGCGCGGTTAAAGAGCGTATTGATCTTTGCGGTTGCCCCCTGTTGGACGAGCTGCGCGAGCTGATCTTCGAGCGTGTTGGCGACTAACTGCGAGCGCGTATCCAGATCGTTGACCCACCAGCGCAGCGTCAGGCGATCGACGACGGGGAGCAGCGCATAACCGAGCACTGCGAGCGTGACAACCAGCGGCGCGATGAAGCGCATCGACAGGCGCAGTGAGCGGATGCGGTCCTGCGCACTCATCGGCCACGCTCCAAGGCGACGGCCGACGCGCCGTGCCTCGCTGGATGTTTCCAGTGTTTACTGCAACTTTTTGCAAGACTTACAAAACGCCTCTTCACGGCTTCGCCCACGGGCCGTCCAATCGAAGCGCTCAGGCGGTTAAGGGCAGCGATCGGATTCTCCCGCGACTGCATCGAGTGTGTATACGTAGTCTACGCAATGATCGTGCCGGTCGGGCCGCCGACGGGCGATGGATGGCGCTCCAGTATGGCCGTCACTCCCATGCCGCCCGCCGTGCAGATCGAAATGATCCCGCGGCCGGAGCCTCGCTGCTCCAGCTGTTTCGCGAGCGTCGCAAGGATGCGCGTCCCGGTGGCTGCGAAGGGATGGCCCAATGCGACGCTTCCGCCCTTCGGGTTCAACTTGGCGCGGTCGATCGCGCCAAGCGGCGCGCTGCGCCCGAGCCGCGTTTGGCAATACTCCGGTGATTCCCATGCTTTCAATGTGCACAGCACCTGCGCCGCGAATGCTTCGTGAATCTCGTAGATATCGAAATCCTGTAGTGTTAGCGCGGCCCGGTCAAGCATCGCAGGTACCGCGTAGGTCGGCGCCATCAGCAGACCCTCGCGGGGCCCGGCGATCCCGGCGTAATCCACTGCCGCCGTAGCCGAGTGCGTGAGATAGGCCTGTACGCCGAGCCCATGCGCTTGCGCCCACTCATCGGATGCGAGCAGAACGCAGGACGCGCCGTCAGTAAGGGGCGTGCTGTTTCCCGCGGTAAGGGTGCCATTGGCGCTGCGATCGTACACCGGCTTCAGCGCGGCGAGTTTGGACAAGTCGGTGTCCCGGCGGACATTGTTGTCAGTCGTGAGGCCCGCACAAGGCGCGACCAGATCGTCGTAGAAGCCGGCATTCCAAGCAGCTGCCGCGTTGTGATGACTCTCGAGCGCGAGCTCATCCTGCTCCATGCGAGCAATGCGCCACTCCTTGGCCATCAGCTCGCAGTGCTCTCCCATCGAGAGCCCCGCCCGCGGCTCGACGACGGCAGGCAGCGCCGGCTTCAAGTCTCGCAAACGCAATCGCAGCCATGGCCGCACGCGCGCTGGCGGTGAGCGTGCGCGCGCGCTCTCCAGCACTACGGCGTTGAGTGTCTCGCCGTAGACCAGCGGTACCTCGCTGGTGGTGTCGACTCCTCCCGCGATGGCGGCATCGATCTCTCCGGACTCGATGCGTTGCGCAACTTCCACTGCAGCGGTCAGGCTGGTCCCGCAGGCGCGCTGCACATCATGTGCCGGTGTATGCGGATCGAGCCCGCAGCCCTGAACCGCTTCGCGCGTGAGATTCCAGTCGCGCGAGTGCTTGATCACCGCGCCGGCGACGACGTCTCCCAGGCGTGCCCGCTCGAGACCGAAGCGCTCGACGAGTTCTCTGAGGGCCGCAGTGAGCAGCGCGAGATTGCCAAGCGTTGCATAGGCCGTGTTGCTACGAGCGAAGGGAATGCGGACACCACCGATCACGGCCGCGCGTCGATGACTATTCAAGTAGCGTCCTCAATTAGTGATGCCAGTCCAACAATAAACACGCAAGCCCGCCGATGCAACGCTGGTTAGTGCCGCGCAACCCTTAGACCGTCGATTTGCAGAGGGCACACCGCTTCCCTTAGGCTATGCCCTTTTGGACAAAAAAGGGAATTCACCATGCGTTTTCTGCCTTTGCTTTCGGCTGCCGTCCTCGCCTTGGCGTCGGGACTCGCGACAGCAGCCATGCCCAACGCCAAACCCGGGCTTTGGGAAAGCGTGACCACGACCGCCAGGGTCCGGGAATGCGTGAGCTCCGAAATGGCGCAGCGCCGGGACGGGGTCGCCTCTGCAGGCACTGATTCGAGTACCAAGCTTGATCTGCAGCTCGAAGCTCGATGGTTGGGTGCGAATTGTGGTGCTCTAAAGCTAGGGGAGCGGCTGCGTTTGGGCGGAAGTTAATCTGTGCTGATCGTGATTCGAATTGATGTCCTCTGATCGTCATCGCTCGAGGCCACTGTGAGCAAAGCCAACAACCGTGATGCGCGCGTCGAGACAAATACCCTGCCGGCGGGGTATCGCCAAGCCGTGGTAACGGCCATCGCGCTGTTCTTAACCCTTTCCATCGCATTCCTGCGTTTCTGGAGCTTCGAGGCACCCGGATCGTGGACTCCGGCATCGACGGGTGCGGCGATCCTGACCGGCACGGGCATCATGATCCAACTGATCGCCTTGTTTCGGGCACTCGACGTTCGCGATGAGTTCCCGCCCCGCTACCGGTTGACCGTGCGCATCTTTTTCGCGGGTATCGTGATCGCAATCATCGGCGCCACAATATCGTCGATCGTCTTGGCCATCGAAGGCGGATGACTTCAGTCAATCGAATGGAGCGGCGAAGCAATGCCCGGATAGCGTTTCAGATCGGGTGCGTTCCGATCAGCGCGAGAAATTCCTCACGCGTCGCCGTCGATTCGCGGAATGTGCCAAGAACCGAGGAGGTGACCATCACCGAGTTCTGCTTTTCCACCCCGCGCATCATCATGCACAGATGGCGCGCCTCGATCATCACCCCGACTCCCTTGGCGTTTACCGAGGTCATCACCTCCTGCGAAATCTGCTCGGTCAGACGTTCCTGGAGCTGCAGCCGTCGCGCGTACATGTCGACCAAGCGGGCGAGTTTGGAGACCCCGAACACCCGGCCGCTCGGGATATAGCCGATGTGGCAGCGGCCGAAGAACGGCAGCATGTGATGCTCGCAGAGACTGTAGAGCTCGATGTTCTTCACGATCACCATGCTGTTGGTTTCTTGCGTGAACACTGCGCCATTGATGAGACGCGCCGGATCGGCGCGGTAGCCCGAGGTGAGAAACTCGAGCGCGGCGGCAACTCGCGACGGCGTCTTGACCAGCCCTTCGCGCTGCGGATCCTCACCGATCTCGATCAGGAGCTCGCGCACCAGAGTCTCGATTTTCTTGGCCTTCAAGTGCATCGTTTTGCCTTCATCGATCGCGCGGCACGCGCCGCATTTCGCCATTATCCCATTGCGTAAGCGGGTGGACCGGGGTGCATAATGAGCGTTGTTCAACATCCATGGAAATTGCAAGCATGGGACAGTTCACCGAGCTCCAAACATCCGACGGCGCGCGCATCTCTGCGTACGACGCTGCGCCGGCCGCGTCGCCGCGCGGAGCGCTGGTCGTGGCGCAGGAAATCTTTGGCGTCAATAGCCACATCCGCAACGTCTGCGACGGTTACGCTGCTGACGGCTATCGCGTGATTGCACCGGCGCTCTTCGATCGCTACGAGCGTGGCATCGACATCGGCTACACGCCCTCCGATATTGCGCGGGGACGCGAGCTCAAGGCGCGGGCGACAACCGAGGTTGCGTTGCGCGACATCGCGGCGGCACGCGATGCCGTTGCGTCGAGCGGGAAAGTAGCCGTCATCGGCTACTGCTGGGGTGGCTTCATTGCCTGGATGAGCGCGTGTCGATTGGACCGCTTTGCCTGCGCCGTACCTTATTACGGGGGCGGCATGCTCGATGCGGCGGCCGAACGCCCGCGATGTCCGGTGATGGCACACTTTGGCGAACGCGACGCAGGGATCCCGGTGGCCGGCGTCAGGGAATTCGCCAAGGTGCATCCGGAAGCGCAGGTCTTCACCTACGCCGCCGACCACGGTTTCAACTGTGACCAGCGTGCAGCGTGGGATCCCGCCTCCGCCAAACTCGCCCGCGAGCGCACGCTCAAATTCCTGCGCGAGCACGTCGGCTGACGGCGCTAAGGCGCGAGATACAGAAGCGCGTCGCAGCGCTGCTGAGCCTGCGCGCAGGAAATCGTTCTTGAATCGATGTCCCAATTGCGCACGTTGAGGTAGTAGGTCTGCCCGGGCGAGAGTCCGGGAAGGCCCGGCATCGCGCTCCCCACCACGAAATTGTTGGTCGTGGTGGTGCCCGTGCTGTGCGACAACGGGCCGTTGGCGCCCGCCGGATCGGTCGGACGAAAATCGCAGGGCACGGTGGAGAGGGTCGAGTCGCGGCCCGTGGGAGGACCGTCCCACTCCGAGACGGTGAGGCGCCCGGTAAATCCGGGCGCTGCGTTGCCGGCCACGGTGAACTTGATCACCCATACGCCGTTCCAGGCGAACGCAGGAAAGTCGCCGTAATACGCGGTATAGATCGCGGCCTGCGACCAGGGTGCGTCGGTGTAGAGCATGCTCGGAAACTGTGAGCACAGGCCGGGCGGCGTTCCCGCGGCGTCCTGCCAGTTGATCGTGGCAGTCGCCGGCGAGCTTGCCCCGCCGGCGTTGGTAGCGATGAGCGAATAAGTGCGCTGCCCGGCGGTCATCGGCCGCGTGAGACAGATCGCGCTCGCGCTCGAGCAGCCCGCCCAGGTGAAGCCAGTCGGGTCGCCGCTGCACGACGCGTTCAGCATCGCAAGCGAGCCCGCAGGCGGGGATGGATTGTCGGTGGTCACCGTGATCGAGCACACCGGAGGCGGAGGTGCGTTCACCCAATTGACGCTGACCGCGGCGGATGGGCTTGAACCGCGAGAGTTGCTGGCCACCACGCCGTAAGTGCGAAGCCCAGTCGTCGGTGAGCTCGTCGTGCACGTTTGCGCCGTGCTCGCGCAGCCTGTCCAGTTGTATCGGGTGGGATTGCCGCTGCACAGCGCGGTAAGCGTGATGCTGGTGCCGGCAACCGGCGCCGTGTCGCTCGCCACCAGGGTGCAAGCCGGTACGCTATCCAAGAGCGTGGGCGAGCACATCGCGACCGGCATCGAGACCGGGCCGTAACCTTCAGCGATGTAGCCCTTCGCGACCATCGCCTGCTGCACCACCGGATCGGTCGTGTAACGGTGATTCGAATCGGCGCGATTGTTCCAGGCGCGGTAGATCGGCACGCTTCCCGAGGGGCAGGCGCCGCTGGTCAGATCCGGCAGCGCAACGAGGAACACATCGTTCGACTCGAACTCCCATGCACCGGGGAAACGTTGCTTCACCAGATCGCATTCGCTTGCCGATGCCGAATAAAAGTGCGAATCAAGGCCGGCCTGCGGACGGCCGTAGAAGCGACACACCGGCACCAGCCCCGGAATCGCGGTCGCCGGGTCGTATACCTTGAAGCTAAGACTGGTGCGCTGCCAGCCGGGGAAGGTTCCACCATCGAGCGCCGCGATCTCTGACGGGTTCGCAGTGACGAAGTAGTGATCGAGCGAGGGATAGTAGTACTCGATCGCGTCGAGAAAGTCGCCTCCAGCGGCGCAAGCCTGCCCCGCGGCGAGGCAGAGAATCGCGGCCGCTGTGCACCGCAATCGCCTTGAGAACGTCCCCATGCGCTCCTCCTGCCTTTGTGTGTAACGCCGCCGATCCGGCCGTCCCTGAGCCTTGACGGTAAAGACCCGGGAAGCCGCTGTGAGTTCCACGCCGCTGATCTGCACCGTGACTGTTCCGCTCGAGTGGCTGGCGCGATCGATCGATATAGTTGACAAAGGCAACGATAAAGTTGACATTGACATTGACATTGACCTCAAGGAGCTTGCCGTCAACGAAAGTTGCAGCGATGTCCAGACGTCCTGAGGGAATGGAATCGCGCACCGCAGCGGTGCGTCGCTTCAATCGTTTCTACACGCAGAGGATCGGCGTGCTGGAGGAAAGGCTCCTTTCCAGCGCCTTTTCGCTCACTGCAGTGCGCGTGCTCTACGAGCTTGGCCACCTGGAAGCCGATGAGGAGCGAGGGGCGAGCCAGCTCGCAAGCGCATTGGCCATCGACGAGGGTTACCTGAGCCGCATTGTTCGCAGTTTGCGGCAACGCCGTTTGGTCAACCGCACGCCTTCGCCAAAGGATCGCCGGCGCAGTTTGCTCACCCTCAGTGCGCGAGGCCGCAAGGCGCTGGCGACGCTCGAAGCCCGATCTCGCGCCGATGTCGCAGCGATGCTGTCTGAACTTGCTTCCGCCGAGCAGCGGCGGCTGGTGGAGGCGATGCGCGAGATCGAGCAGTTGCTGGGCGCGCGAGGGCCACAGTCGGCACCGCTACTGCTGCGCGCACCGGAGCCGGGCGACATCAGCTGGGTCGTGCACCGACACGGTGTGCTGTATGCGCGCGAATACGGTTACGACGCGAGCTTCGAAGCGCTGGTAGCCCGAATTGCCGGCGAATTCGTCCAGCAATTCGATCCCCGGCGCGAGCGTTGCTGGATTGCCGAGCAGGCTGGCCGCATCGTCGGCTCGGTTTTCCTTGTGCGGGTGCGCAAGTCGCCGAGGGTAGCCAAGCTGCGCCTGCTCTTGGTCGAACCTTCGGTGCGCGGATCGGGACTGGGAAGGCAGCTGGTCGAGACATGCATAGGCTTCGCGCGCCGAGCCGGCTACCGCAGGATCGTTCTGTGGACCCAAAGCGAGCTTAGCGCGGCGCGAAGGCTCTATGAGCGCAGTGGGTTCAAGCGGGTCGAGAGCAGCGCACACCGCAGCTTCGGTCACGATCTGATCGGCGAAGTCTGGCAGCTCGACCTGTAGCCGCGCGGCATGGCGCAAAGGCGAGAAAGAGCGTACGCCTAAACGCGCTACACTAGTGCATGTCAGGACGTCGGTTCGGACGTCCCCGCTGCTCAACGCATGGAGCGGAGATTCAAGATGAAGTGTCCCACCTGCGGCTACCAAACACAGCCCGGAGCGAAATTTTGCGTGCAATGCGGAACAACGCTTGCAGGGGTATCTGCAGCCGAGACGTCGACCTTTGCATCGACGCAGTCTGCGACACCAAGGGCAGCAATGCCGGCCCAGGCTTCGGCTCCAACGGCGGCATCGACCATCAAGCGGCCGGTACTCGCTCCCATTGCGCCGCAATCGGTGGTCGCGAGGAGTGGCTCGGGTACTTCTGCGCTCGCGGTTTCTGAAGCGTCTTCATCGGCCCGGCGCAGAGGCATCGCGGTCGCACTGATCGTTGCAATTTTATTTTTTGGCATAGGTGGCTTTCTGGCCTACAGGGCGCTCTTCCCGGGAGAAAGGAACGACTCGGTTGCCGGCACGGATTCTCCCAAGGCCTCTGCAAGTTCTCGTATCGCGTCGGCCGACACTGCCAAGGAAGCCACGTCGGCAGCGCCTTCGGCCAGTCAGCAAAGCGGCGGCTCTGCGCAGCCTGTAACGCTGAGCAACACCGTCGAACCGGGCAAGGGCACGGCGGCGGTCGCCGCGCCTGCAACCGCTTCGTCGCCCAATACCGGCGCTGCGGCGCCGGGTACGATTCCACCGAGCACTCCGAGGAGCGCGTCGACTCAGGCAAGGTTGGAGACCGCGGGAGACGCCCGGAGCGCCAACCCTTCGTCGCCACCTCCCATATCCGCGAAGAGCGCAGCCCCAGCTCCGGTGATTACCGCGCAGGCCGGAACGGCCCGTCCCGCGGCGGCGCAGGGCGATCGCTGGGAGCAGATGCATCAGGCGATGGTCCGTTGCGCTCGCGAGGAATTTCTCACGCGCTTTGTTTGCGAGCAGCGAGTCGGTCGTCAATACTGCGAGGGCTACTGGGGCACTGTGCCTCAGTGTCCCGGAGCGCAGCAGCGCGATCGCGGCCAATAGAACTTGCGACCTCGTGACCAAGAGGCGCTGACATAGCGCTCACTATGTACGTGATCGGCTTCGCCAGGATCATGAGCGAATGCTGGATCGGTCCCGCCCTTGGATTACCTTGAGCGTTCAGAAACCCGTAGCTTCGTTGCGACGCCTTCCCTACCTGGGACAGGTCGCCCTGCTTGCGCTCGTCTATTTCGCTGCGGCAAAGGCGTCGCTGCTGCTCGCGATTCCTCCGGGCTATGCGACGCCGGTCTGGCCGCCGTCGGGTATCGCGCTGGCCGCAGCGCTGCTCTTTGGCATCCGCGTCTGGCCGGGTATCTGGATCGGTGCCGCGCTCGCCAACGCGTCGGTGCAATCCTCGATGATGGCCGCCATCATGATCGGCACCGGCAACACGCTCGAAGCGCTCGCCGGTGCGGTGCTCGTCCGGCACTTTATCGGTGTGCCCTACCACTTCGAGCGTAGCGAAGACGTCGTCAAGTTCTTTGCGCTCACCGCGCTCAGCGCGGCGATCGCGGCCACCATTGGGGTGACGGGGCTCGCGGTCTCCCAGACCATCCCCTGGTTGGACTACGTCGCGAACTGGTGGACCTGGTGGGAAGGAGACGCCGCCGGCATCATCATCGTCACACCGCTGATCCTGAGCTGGTTCTCGGCCGAGCGCGGCCGCTGGTCGCCGGGACGTGTGCTGGAATACACGTGCCTGTGGCTGCTGTTGCTCGGGATCATGCTGCTGGTGTTCCATCGCTCGCTGCTAGGCTTGCCGGACGTACCCCGCAGCTATCTGGCATGGCCGTTTATCCTCTGGGCGGCGTTACGTTTTTCGCAGCGGGAAGTGACGACGACGATCGCTGCCGTGTGCGCCTTCGCTGTGGCCTATACCGTACTCGGACGCGGCCCATTCAGCGGGTCACCGCTCAATGTTGCGCTGCTTGCGCTGCTCGCTTTCATGGGCACGCTGGCGGCGACCGGTCTGGTATTGAGCGCCGTGATGGGCGAGCGAAAGCGCGCGTCACGGGAACTGCGCCAGGAGCGCGATACCCTCGAAGCCCGAGTCCAGGAGAGCACTCGCGAGCTGCAGAACGCCAATCGAATCCTGCGTGAGGATCTCGGCGCGCGTACAAGGCTGCAGGAGGAACTTGCGGATAGCGAACAGCAACTGCGCCTGTTGATCGACGGCATCCAGGATTATTCGATCGTCATGCTGGACCGCGACGGCCATGTCGTGAGCTGGAGCACCGCCGCGACCCGTATCAGCGGCTACGAGGCTGAAGAAATCATCGGCCGCCATCACTCCTGCTTCTATCCGAGTGAAGCGATCGAGCGAAAGCTGCCCGATCGGCATTTGCAGATAGCGAAACTCGACGGCCGTGTGGAGGACCAGGGTTGGCGGCTGCGCAAGGATGGCAGCGCGTTCTGGGCGAATGTCATCATCACGGCACTCAACGATGCGGACAACAATCCAAGGGGCTTCGTCAGCGTGACTCGCGACATGACCGAGCACAAGCGCGTGGAGGCGCTCGAACAGAGCGAGCGGCAAACGATTGAATTCCTCGCCATGCTGGGGCATGAACTGCGCAACCCGCTCGCGCCTATCCGCAATGCTCTCGACCTGATGAAGATCCAGCCCACCGATCAGCGTACCCAGGACTGGTCGCGCTCGGTCATCGATCGACAGGTCGTGCAGTTGAGCCGGCTGGTCGACGATCTGCTCGACGTCAGCCGCATTACCAGCGGCAAGATCGTGCTGCAGAAGGAGCCGTTGGAGATCAATGTAGCGATCATGCGCGCGCTCGAATCGACCCGATCGATGATGGATGCGCGCAAACATTCCGTCGAGCTGCAGTTTGCCGACGAGCCGCTGCTGGTCGATGCCGATCTCGCCCGGCTGTCGCAGGTGCTCGTCAATCTTCTCAACAACGCCGCCAAGTACACCCCGCGAGGTGGTCGGATCATTATCGGCGTGCGCAAGAAAGCAGGCGCGGTCCTGGTCAGCGTTCGTGACAACGGCATCGGCATGACGGATGCCTTGCGCTTGCGCGTTTTCGATCTCTTTGTGCAAGGGGACCGGTCGCTTGATCGCGCCGAAGGGGGACTTGGTATCGGACTCACACTGGTCAAGCGGCTGGTCGAGCTGCACGGCGGGACAGTCGAGGCGCACAGTGACGGCCCGGGCCGCGGAAGCGAGTTCATCGTCAGCCTTCCGCTGTTCGTTCCAGCGGCCGATGCGCGACGCGCTGCCGATGCCGACGCCAGCTCAGCGCCAAGCGTGCGCCGCCGAGTCATGATCGTCGACGATAACCGCGATTCGGCCAATACCGTGTCGGCGTTGCTCGAGGCTTGGGGACACGACGTGCGAACCGCATACGATGGTTCTTCGGCGATTCTCCTGGCGAGCCATTTCCGGCCCGACGCGGTGCTGCTCGATGTGGGATTGCCAGGGATGAACGGTTACGACGTCGCCAAGGAGCTGCGTCACGGCGCTGGTTCGAACTCGGTGACGTTGGTCGCGTTCACGGGCTACGGTCAGGACGAGGACCGGCGCAGGGCGCTCGAAGCGGGTTTCGATCATCATCTGGTAAAACCGGTGGACCCAGGCGTGCTGCGGCAGATCATTGCATCCATTCCGGCGGCGAATCATGCCCGATAAACCTGCTCATGAGGCGAATGGAGGCGATGATCGGAGCGACTGGAGCGGCCTGACACCGCATCTCGCTCACGAACTGCGCAACATCGTAGGGCCGATCCGGAACGCCGTGCACGTGATAAGACTGAGGGCGGAGTCCGATGCAACCATCCAGTCGATGGCGGATATCATCGAGCGGCAAATTACCGCAATGGCTGATCTGCTGGAGACGGCACGCGGTCAAAGATCGACATCCGAATCGGCGGGCACGCCAGCAGCAGCGCGGCAGCACGACACCTTTGCCAACGCAACGGCCGATAGGGAACGCCCTGACCATTCACTGCAGCCTTCGGCGGTTCCGCGCCGCAGAATCCTCGTGGCGGACGATAGCGCCGCGGTTCGGGAATCGATTACTGCGCTGCTGTGCGATCTCGGACACGACGTAAAAACGGCGGCTGACGCGAAAGAAGCGCTCGCCCTCGCCGAACAGTGGAAGCCCGAGTTCGTTCTGCTCGATATTCACATGCCGGGGCCGAACGGCCTCGTCGTCGCACGCAGGTTGCGAGCCCGCTTTTCCGCCAGCGAAATGACGCTGGTCATGATGAGCGGTATTGCCCTCGACGATGTGACCCGAAGCGCGGCTATCGAAGCCGGATTTGATCACTGCCTCGATAAAGCATTTACTCTGGCGAGCCTGCAGCAACTGCTCGATAGGAATGTGCGGGCGGACATTCAGCCCGATCCGTCCCACGAGCACGATCCCAATCCCTATTAGACCGCACAAGCACGGCTTGTTCGATACAGGCTGACAGGCGTCGCGTACGACTTGCGACATGTACGCGTATCGGAGCAAGCACGGAGTTTGCTTGCTCACGAAGACGCGTTATTATGCCAACATCATAACGGCCGGAGCATGCCTTGGATTGCCTGTCTTTTGCGTCAGACGCTGAAAAAGACGCTATGAAATGCACGATCTGCGGTCGCTCTTCGCCCTCCGGGGCGAAGCTGTGCTCCGATTGTCGCGCAGCACGCAAGCGAGCGTTCGCAGCGACGGTCACGCAACCCTTACTCATGGCAGCCGCGAAGGCGAACCCTGCAGGCCGACTGCTGCGTCCGAGTCAATCGGTTGCGGCGACGGTTCGGCGAGCCGCAGAGCAGGCGCTCTTTGTCAAACCGCCGCCTGCACTGGAACCGACTGCGAAAACTCGCAGGGGGTTGCTATGGCTCGCTGCGTCGCTCGCCGTGATTGTCATGGTCGCGGCATATGCGACACACCGAATGGCGGGGTACCGGGAACCCGACGTTCAGGGGCGTGCCGTGACGCAGGGAGGCGGCGATCGGTCGGCAACCTCGGCCCCGACAGAAATGAGCGTCACGCCCGTCCCGACGGCTTTGAAGCCCGGGGCCGCGACCGAAACCACCGCCGTTCCGGAGACTCCTGAACCCGCCGTTCCCGTTAAGACGGAGCCGGGCAAAGGAGCGACCGTCAAGCAACGTGTCGCCGTCGCGCCGCCCGCACCCGCGCCGCTCATGGAACACCTTGCAGCGGCGGCTTCCGTTGCGCCGGTTCTGGAGCCGCCGGCGCCACCTCCCCCTAATCCATGGCAGTCGATGAATGAGAGTCTT
>VBCY01000387.1 GCA_005882995.1 Betaproteobacteria bacterium | reverse complement strand
GGTGGCCACCACCGGTGCGCTCGTGTCGGAATACGCGCCAAAGGGCCGCAAGAACCTGTGCAACGCGATTACGTATTCGGGCGTGCCGCTGGGAAGCCTGCTGGCGGCCATGCTCGCGATCATATTGCTGCAAGAGGTGGGCTGGCGCGGCATGTTTTGGATCGGCGCGCTGCCGATCATCACGCTGCTGCCGTTGGCGTACTTCAAGATGCCCGAATCTGTGGCGTGGCTCGCCGCGCGCGGTCGGCTTGACGAGGCTCGCGCTACCTCGCGGCGAACCGGTGTCGAGGTGCCCGAGATCCTGCCTTCCGCGGCCGGCAGCGCGGCGCACGTCGGTGCGGGCAAGGCGGGATTCGCCGGTTTGTTCAGTAAGACTTATGCGATCCCCACGCTTCTGCTCGGTCTCATGAGCGCCACCGGCCTGGTGCTCGTCTACTCGCTCAACACGTGGTTGCCTGAGCTGATGCTGCGCGCCGGGTTCAACGCGAAAGGATCGCTGTCGTTCCTGCTGGTGCTGAATGGCGGTGCCGTGATCGGCGCGCTGGCAGGCTCGCGTATTGCGGACACGTTCGGGCCAAAGCCGGTGGTCGCGGCGTGCTTTCTGATTGGAACGATCTCGATCGCGCTGCTCACGCTCAAGGTACCGCTTGGTGTGCTGCTGGCCGTGGTGGCGATCGTTGGGCTCGGCACCAGCGGCACGCAAACACTGATTTACGGCTTTGTCGCAAACTACTATCGGACCAACGTGCGGGGTGCCGGGGTGGCCTGGTGCGCCGGTTTCGGGCGCCTAGGTGGCGTAGGTGGGCCATTGCTCGGCGGTCTCTTGATCGGTGCGGGGGTGGCCCTCGACTTCATCTTTTACGTTCTGGCGGGGATCGGCGTGCTTGGTGTACTACTGGCGCTGCTGGTGCCGGCTGCCCGAGGCGCGCTCGAGCTGCATTCGACCGCCATCGAGCCGACGCTGAAGGCTGCGCCAGGCAAGATGGCGGCCCGACCTGCCCGAACGACGTGAAACTGGAGGCAGCGCCATGTATAACCGAATTCTGGTAGCAATCGACGCGACACCCAGTGAAGAGAACAGGTCCGCGCAAACTCGGGCTGAGCAGATGGGACGAATGACCGGTGCGACCGTGTACATTCTTCACGTGGCGCGCGGGCACATTATCCCCGGCGACATTACGGGCGGCGCCGGCCTTGGCGTGCGCTCCGCCGACGACGATGTCGAGAGCGCAGACCGAAATGCGGTGCAGGCGCTCGTCGACCGACTGTCCGCCGCCGGTATAGAGGCGCACGGCGAGATCGTGAGCGCAACCACGCATGACGTCGCGAGGGCGATTTTGCAGCGGGCGCAGGAGCTCGATGTCGATCTGCTCGTTCTCGGGCACCAGCACCACCGCGGCGCTGGCAACGTGTTCCGGTCGAGCGTCGCCGATTGGATCATTCATCACCGTCCACCGTTTTCCATCTTGCTGGCGCGACCTCCGGCTCGAGCCTAGACCTGTGGACAAAATGCTCGCCGAAACGTTGCGAGGCAAACGGCGAAGCGTTGCTTTCGCGGAAGAGGAGAAGACATGCAGTTCTATCTGAATGGCTACAACCCCGGCGACCCCGATATTCACGCGGCAGCCCCCGGCGCCGAGAACCGAACACCGGACCTTCCCGCCACCGTCGACGTCCTGATCGTCGGCAACGGTCCCGCCGGAACGGTGCTTGCGGCGCAGCTCTCGACCTTCCCCAGCATCACCACCCGACTCGTCGAGCGTCGCAACGGCCCCCTTCAGCTCGGCCAGGCCGACGGCGTCGCGTGTCGCACGGTGGAAATGTTCGAGGCCTTCGGCTTGGGCGCAAAGCTCATCCGTGAAGCCTATTGGGTGAACGAGACCGTCTTCTGGCGTCCGTCGCAAGAGGATCGCTCCCGTATCGTACGCACGGGTCGCGTCCAGGATACCGAGGACGGCCTGTCGGAGTTCCCGCACGTCATTGTGAACCAGGCTCGGATGCAGCAGTACCTGCTCGAATACATGCAGAAGTCGCCGACGCGACTTGAGCCCAACTACGGTCTCGAGTTCGTGCGCCTCGAGGTCGACTCCAAAGGCGACTATCCGGTACTGGCCACGTTGCGCAATGTGGATAAGGGCTCGGAGACTTCAATCCGCGCCAAGTATGTCGTCGGCTGCGACGGAGCACGCAGCCTGGTGCGTCAGTCGATCGGTGCCGAACCGCGCGGGGACTTCGCCAACCACGCCTGGGGCGTCGTGGACATGCTGGCCGTCACCGACTTTCCGGACATCCGGCTCAAGGCCGCAATCCAGTCCGCGGATGAGGGCAACATCCTCCTCATTCCGCGCGAGGGCGGTTACCTGGTGCGGCTGTACGTCGACCTCGGCGAGATCGACCCGAACAATCGCGAGGCCTTCCGTGAGAACACCCAGGAGATGGTCATCGCCGCCGCGCAACGTGTCCTGCGCCCGTACACGCTCGACGTGAAGGACGTGGCGTGGTTCGCGGTGTACCAGGTTGGCCAACGCGTCACTGACCGCTTCGACGACGTCCCTGCGGAGCAGGCCAGATCCCGCCTGCCGCACGTTTTCATCGCCGGCGACGCCTGCCACACCCACAGCGCGAAGGCCGGCCAGGGCATGAACGTATCGATGCAGGATACGTTCAACCTCGGCTGGAAGCTCGTTTCCGTTCTCGAGGGCCGTGCTGGTCCGGAGCTGCTGCGCACCTATAACGTAGAGCGCCATGCAATTGCCCAGCGTCTGATCGACTTTGACAAGGAGTGGTCGAAGATCATGGCGTCGCCGCCGAAGGATCCGAAGCGGCCGGAGCTTGGAGGCGTCGATCCCGCAGAGCTTGAGGCGTACTTCGTCAAGTCTGGG
>VBCY01000388.1 GCA_005882995.1 Betaproteobacteria bacterium | reverse complement strand
CCGCGGCGGCCACCGACCGGATATTGGCCGACGCCGTCCGCGACAGGGCGCTCGGCTGGCTGCGGGCTGAACTTGGAAAACCGATGGTGCGCGCGGGCATGCGATGGTCGTCGCCGTCCGAGCTTTTCATCCGATTGGCGATGGCCGAGGGACAGCTGGCCGACGCGTGGACGGTCGTCGAGAAGCATGGCTGCAGCGACCAACTTCTCGGGCAGCTTGCCGAGGCGAGCGAATGTAGCCACCCCGTCGAAGCGTTGAAGGTCTACGCCGATCGCGTCGAACGCATGGTCCGCCTTGGCGGCCAAATCAATTATGAACAGGCGTACAACCTGCTCGAACGCATGCGGCTGCTTCGGCAGGCTCTTGGCGACACCAAGCAACACGCCGCCTATCTCGGCGATCTCATGAACCGTCACAAGGCAAAGCGGAATTTCATGAAGCTGTTTGATGGCAGGTGATGTGTGACGAGCGACGGCTAATGCATTATTCTGCAGCGGGGAGAGTCGTGCGTCGGTCGGTATAGAGACGCGAGGGATCGATGAAGCTGGGTAGGCAGCCACGGAAGTGGCTAGACAAAAAAAGCAAGCTGGGCTTTCGCGGCTATCCGGTCGGCACCATCGCTTTCTACGGACCGGACGCTCAGCGCGCCAGCAAGGTGGCTGTCGCCGTCATCGTTGCGCCGGATACCGAACCGGTCGCATTGCGGAGGTGGTTCGCCGAGAGCGGCGATATCCGGAACGATGTGGCAATACTCGAGGAAGTGGCCTTGTTTCTTCGAGACCATGAGGCGCGTTCGGTGGCGATGACAGAGGGAATATTCGGATGCCCGCATGAGGAAGGGGTCGATTATCCGGAAGGCGAGCCCTGTCCGCTTTGTCCGTTCTGGGCCGGTCGCGACCGCCCACTTGTCGTATAGCTAACGCCGTCAGCGCAAATTGTTGGTGGCGAGCTTCGTTATCACCTGCTCAGGATCGCACGTCACAGATCGGCCACATCGCGAATAACGCTTTGGTTCCATCTGCGCCATGTTTTTGCCGCGCTGTTGCCCAAACGTGACAGTTGAGAATCGGCGGTGTGATAACTTCCATACAGTTCTAACCGCTTGCATCGGGCGATCTCAAGGCTTTGGCCGTTGGGCTCGCGGGGGGATCACGGAATGACCCAGCGTATCCGGCCGCTGACTTGTTTGTTCGCCTTGGCCATGCTCACCGCGTTTTCGAGTGATGCGATAGCGGCCGCCCGCCACAAACAAACCCACCATGCCAAAAAGGCGGATGGCAAGCACGCTGCGGCGGCGCGGCGCAAGTCGGCAAAGTCCACAGATACATCGGCTCCGGCTGCAACGCCCACTCCGCTGTCTGGCGATCTGGCGGCGGTGAGGCAGGCGATCGATCTGGTGCGCAAGTCCAAAACCGGCGAAGCAACCGCAATCGGAAAAACGATTGGCGATCCGGCGGCCCAAAAACTCGTCGAATGGTTCATCCTGCGCCACCCGGACGGCGAAGCGAATTTTAATCGCTTCGCGGCCTTTGTCGCCGATAACCCACATTGGCCGAGCATAAGCCTGTTCCGCCGCCGGGCGGAAGTGCGCCTGTGGCAAGAGCGGAGCGACGCCGCGACGGTTCGCCGCTTCATCGCTGGTCAGCCGGCGAGCGCCAAGGGCAGGTTTGCGCTCGCACGCGTCATGCTTGCCGAAGGCGACCGCGACGGCGCCGCACGCCAGGTTGGCGAAGCCTGGCGGTCGGAGGAATTGACGGAGCGCGCTGAGACCGAGGCGTTCGAGACATTCCGCGACCTTCTCACCCGCGAGGACCATCGGGCACGCATGGACAAGCGTATCGGCGCCAAAGATCTTTCGGGAGCGTCGCGGGCCGCGCGTCGCCTCGGAGACGACGAGGTCTCGATCGTGAAGGCCTGTGCCGCGGTCACGGCGAACGCGACCAAGGCGCTCGACCTGCTCGACGCGGCTGCGACGGAGGCCCGGCAGGATTTGGGCTACACGCTATGCCGTATTAATTGGATGGTGCGTCACGATCGGCTTGAGGACGCAACGCGGCTGATGCTGGCGGCAGCGCCGGAGACCATGGCGCTTCAGGACACGGACGAATGGTGGCGGCAGCGGCGTATTCTCGCCCGCAAGCTGCTCGATCAGGGCAAGTTCCAGGCCGCCTATCAGGTGGTGCGCGACGCCGCACTGCCGGCCAATGAATATTACCGGGCAGATTTCCATTTCATGTCCGGCTGGATCGCATTGCGCTATCTCAACGATCCCGCGGCGGCGCGCGCGCATTTCGCCCATATCGACGATGGAGCGTCCAATCCGATCGTCCTTGCGCGGGCGCATTACTGGCGCGGCCGCGCCGCCGAGGCGATCGGCGAGAACGACGAGATGCGAGCCAACTATGAAGCTGCCGTGCGCTATCCCACCGCCTATTACGGACAGCTAGCCCGCGCAAAGCTCGGCCTTGACAAGATTGAGCTGCGGCTCCCGCTGCCGCCCGATCCGGCTAACGTTCCCGCAGCCTTGGACGAACTCGTGCGCGCCGCCGATATGCTCTATACGCTCGGCGAGCGTGACGTCGTCCTGTATTTCGTGACGGATCTTGCCGAACAGAGCGGTGACGTCGCAGCGCTGGTCGCGCTTGGCGAGTTGACCGGACGCCGCAACGATGCGCGCGCCATGCTGCAGATCGGGAAGGCGGCGCTCGGCCGCGGCCTGGCACTGGACCCTTACGCGTTCCCGACGATCGGGATCCCGCAGCACAGCCCGATCGGTCCCCAGATCGACCGCAGCATTATCTATTCGGTAGCACGCACCGAAAGTGCGTTCGACCAGCGCGACAAGTCGCCGGCAAATGCAGTCGGCCTGATGCAGGTCACGCCAGAAGCCGGCCGCGACACCGCCAAAAGGTTCGGCGTCAGCTACGATTGGGATCGGATGGTCTCTGATCCGGTTTACAACACGCAAATGGGCGCGGCCGAACTCAGTGCACTGCTGCAGGAGTATAAGGACTGCCATATCATGACCTTCGCCGGCTATAATGCCGGCCGCGGCCGCGTGCGGGACTGGGTGAAGCTGCATGGCGATCCGCGCGATCCCAATGTGGATCCGATCGATTGGGTGGAACGGATTCCATTTTCCGAAACGCGCAACTATGTTCAGCGCGTGATGGAGAATTTGCAGGTCTATCGCGTCCGTTTCGACACCGGCGCCCCGGTGATCTCGAAGTTCGATCAACCTCACGGGGCTGCGCAGGAAGTTAGCGCGGTGCCGTTGTCGACCCAAACTTCCGAGTGATGCACCTCCGCTATCGCTAGAACATTCGTTCTTGGTGCGGGCGCGCGCAAATGAAGCTCGCGCGGCCTGCCATGCCTTGACTGGCGTCAACATCCGCCTTGCAGCATTGGTTAAGATAGCCACATGCTCGCAAATCAGCAGCTCGCTCCGTGCCTTCTGCGGCTTCTTGCCAAAAAATCTGATGGGGCAACCGCGCATCTG
>VBCY01000386.1 GCA_005882995.1 Betaproteobacteria bacterium | reverse complement strand
CTGTTACGACACGGCTGGCCTTCGAAGCGTATGGCGCTCAGCCGGACTATGCCCGCATCGTTTGGATGCTCTGGCATTCGAATCGTGAAGGGCGACAGATGGCGTTGTTGGTTCCGGGATGGCTGCATGGTTGCCTGGGACTCAATTTTGCATTCGGCCAGCGGGTTTGGTTCCAGCGGCTGCGTCTGATCCTGTTTGGCGCTGCGCTGTTGTTGCCCGTACTCGCGACTCTCGGATTCCTGGAGATGCTGAAAGAGGTCTCGATACTTGCGCAAGACCCTGCGTGGTTCAGTACCAATGTCTTGAGTCTTAGTGCGGTGCAGATAAACACGTTGGCGCGGACCAGCGACGGCATGCTTGTCCTGTACCTTGCCCTGATTGGCGCAGTGTTTGCGGCACGGGTGGTTCGCCACGCTGTCGAGAGTTTTCGGGGGGCGCTGATCTCGATCACTTATCCCGGACGCATCGTGCGCGTACCGCGCGGCTGGACCGTACTCGAGGCGAGTCGTAGCCATCATATCGCACACCTTTCGATGTGCGGCGGGCGCGCCCGATGCTCCACGTGCCGCGTGCGCGTCGTCGCCGGCGGCGATCATTGCCCGCCACCCGCACAGAATGAACTCGATACCCTCAACCGTATTCACGCCACCGAAGGCACGCGGCTTGCATGCCAACTGCGCCCGCAGGGCAACGTCAGCGTGATTCCATTGCTGGCGGCAACGCCGACACGCCAACGCGAGCCGGCGAGTGAGGCCGTCGAGCGGGAAATCGCTGTGATGCTTGTCGGCTTTCGATGGACCGCTACTCCCCACAACTTGCTCCCGCAGGACCTCCTGTACCTTCTCAACCGCTATAGTGAAATCGTTGGCGACACAGTGCGCAAGGAAGGCGGCGTCCCGATCCAGTTCAAGGGAGACGGCGTGACCGCGCTCTTCGGTCTCGAAGTCGGTTCGAAAGAAGCTAACCGACAAGCGCTCATGGCAGCGGCAGAAGTCGACCGGCGGTTGCGTGCCTTAGGTGATCGACTCGCAAAGGAATTGGGTTGGGCGGCCGATTTTGTCATCCATCTGCACACCGGACCGGCCGGTGTCGGTGAAACCGGTGACTACGCGGCACGCGCACTGGCGGCCGTAGGCAACGCGATCGACGTCGTGCGGCAACTTGCCGCACAGCATAAGCATGGGGAGATGGCGCGAATCGTAGTCTCAGAAGCGGTGATGATTGCCGCGGGTCGCGATAGAGACGCTGCAAACTGGCGCGAGATCGTACTCCCCAACGATGTACGGTTGAAGGTAACTTCGATCGATGGCCCACCGGTCATGTCCGGTGACGCTCGGTCTGCGCGGCGCTAGACTCGCGTCAACACGAACTTGAGGAGCAATTGTGAGCCCTTCCAGACCGTTCACGGGGATATTCCCGATTGCACCGACGCCATTCACGGAGTCCGGCGAGCTGGATCTCGAAGGACAGCGTCGCGTACTCGATTGCATGCTCGCACAGGGCGTCGACGGGATCTGCATTCTCGCCAACTACTCTGAACAGTTCCTGCTTTCGGACGGCGAGCGCGATACGCTGCTCGATCTGTGTCTCTCGCATGTGAGCGGTCGAGTCCCGGTCATCGTTACGTGCAGCCATTTCAGTACGCGGATTGCGATTGCCCGTGCCCAGGCGGCTGCCTCGGCCGGCGCAACGATGCTGATGCTGATGCCGCCTTACCACGGGGTAGGTCTCCGCGCCGACGAAAACCTGATGCTGCAGCATTTTGCGCGCGTGGCTGAAGCAACTTCGGTTCCGGTCATGGTTCAGGATGCCCCGCTAAGTGGCGTGACTCTGTCCGTGCCGTTTCTCATTCGACTCGCACGTGAAGTGCCAGCCGTGCGCTACTTCAAGATCGAGATGCCTGGCGCGGCTGCCAAGCTACGCAACCTGATCGAGACTGGAGGCGATGCGATCGAAGGCCCGTTCGACGGCGAAGAATCCATTACGCTGATGGCTGATCTCGATGCGGGCGCCACCGGTACGATGCCGAGCGCGCTGCTTCCGGACCTGATCAAACCAGTGTTGACGCTGCACCGAGCGGGCAGGCGCAAGGAAGCGGCTGCGGCTTATGCGCATATCCTCCCGCTCATAAATTACGAAAACCGGCAATGCGGACTGCGCGCGACCAAGGCCGTCATGGCCGCAGGCGGCGTCATCAAGAGTGACGCGGTACGCCATCCTCTCGAGGCACTTCATCCGGCAACCCGGGCAGGACTTCTCGAACTTGCCGCGGCGGTTAACCCGATCTCATTGCGATGGGGAAGGTAGTGTGCTGAAACTGCGTTCTGACAAAGCTGGCGCGATGATAGCTCTCCTGCGCGACCTTCCGCACGACCCCGATCGCACTGTGTTGCACCGGGCACTGCGCGTCGCCATTGTCATGCCGGCGCTGTTCGCTTTCGGCCTGCACGGGCTTGCGAATCCGCAGTTCGCGCTGTTCGCCGCATTCGGCTCGTTCGCCACCATGGCGATGGCCGATTTCATAGGGCCACGCCGATCGCGGTTCGTCGCCTATCTCGTACTGATGTTGCTCGGCAGCGTACTGATCGTGATCGGCACGGCGCTGTCGAACACATTGTGGCAGGCGGTTGTCGCCATGCTGGTGGTCGGCGTGGCGCTGCAATTCTCCGCGGCGCTAGGCGGCCAGTTCGCGCTTGGCAACAACGCGGCGATCCTGATATTCGTGCTGTGCGTCATGGTCCCGCCCGGCAATGATGCCATTCCGGACCGGCTGGGCGGATGGATCCTGGCATGCGTGTGTGCGGCGATCGCGACAGCACTGCTCTGGCCGCGGCACGAGGGACGCGATCTCTACCTGCGACTGGTCGAGGCAGTCCGCGCGCTGGCCGCGATCGCGAGGACCTCCGCTGCGGGCGATCGGCCCGGAAGCCGCATCGACGATGCCAAAGCGGCGATCGACCGCGCGATCGCGGCGCACAGTGCGCTGGGGTTCCGTCCGATCGGTCCGGCCGGCCACCAACGGGCGTTGCTGGGCCTGATCGATGATCTTGGCCAGGGATGCGGTGGCCGATGTGCTCGCCGGCTGCGTGGACGGTCGTCCCAGCGCCGGACCCGACCTTCAGGTGCTGGTCGCCGCGCGCCACCGACACCGGCAGATCCTCGATGCTACGACCCGGGCAGCGGTCGCCGGGAGCACCCCGGCGACCGTTGTGGTGGCGGCGATCGAGGCCGTGTTCCCGACGCGGGTGTTATCCTTCGTCGCCCTGGCGATGGCCGCCGACGCCATTGTGCTGACCGGCCGCACCGCCCGCGTCGTCGGCGACGATTTCGGCATGGTCGAGCCGATCGCTGCCGAGGACACGTTGCGCCACGTCCAGCGCGTGCTGGGACCGCACCTGTCACCGCGGGCCGTCTGGTTTCGCAACAGCGTACGCGCCGGTGTCGCGCTGGCGCTGTCGGTGCTGCTCGCTAAGATCAGCGGCATCGAGCATGCGTTCTGGGTCGTGCTGGCGACGCTCACGGTCCTGCGGTCGAACGTGGCGACGACGGGCACGACGGTCGTCAGTGCCATGATCGGGACCTTCGCCGGCTTTCTCCTCGCCACCGCGGCGACGCTGGCCATCGGTGCGCACGCGCCGCTGATGTGGGTGGCGCTGCCGCTGGCGGTGTTCCTCGCCGGCTATGCGCCGACGGCAATCTCGCTCGGCGCGGGGCAGGCGATGTTCGCGCTGCTTGTGGTGCTCCTCTTCAACCTGATGGTGCCGGAGGGGTGGCACACGGGCGCCATCAGAGTCGAGGCGCTCACCGTGGGCGCACTTGCCGCGCTGGCTGCATCGCTGATCATGTGGCCGAAGGGCGCGTCGGCCGTACTGCGCGCTGAGGTTGCACTTCATGTTCGCGCCGCCAGTGAATTAACGCGAGCCTCGTTCGACTTCCTGTTCGGCACCGGCGACGCGGCGCGTGTCGAGTCGGCAAAGCTGGCGTGCGTGAGTGCGCGCCAGCGGGTCGAAGAGGCGCTCGCGGCCTATGCCGGCGAGCGGGGACAGAAGCGCGTGCCGCTTGCGATGTGGATGCCCCTGGTGCGAATCCCTGTTTCCATCTACGTCGCCGACGACACCCTTATCGCATTGCGGCACGCGGGGTATGGCGCCGATGGCTGTCCCGCCGCGGCGCAGCGGGTCGCCCAGACGGCGCGGTCGGTGTACGAATCGTTCGACGAATTGGCCGACCGGCTCGACGATCCTAGACGCGCGCCCGACTGTACGCTGCGCGCATTGATTGCTGATCTCGACATGGTTGCCGGTGCCGGCAACCGGCACGCCGAGATCGCCGAGACCACGGCGGCCTGCATCGACGCGAGCCGCGGCGACGCCGATGTACTCCGATCGTCGATAGGGCTGTCATGGGCCACTCTCTGGCTCGGCTACCTCGCGCACCTGCGCATCTCGACCGAAACCCCGGTCAACGAAGTTGCGGCTAATGCCGACGCGCCGTGGTGGCGGTGATCGGCGCGCTCGGGTTGGGGTCAACAGCCTCGGTCCCCTTTTGAAATGCGGCTACTCGGCTGCAGCTCTTCCACATCGCCGCAGGTATCCCGCGCGATTTTCAACAGCCTGCTAATGAAGTCGCGATCCTGAACTCTGACACCCGTCGCCTGGTGGACTCTGCCCTTCCAGTTGAGCCACGAGGCAGTATGCGTCGGTGGCAAGATGCTGTGCTCGGCTTGCTCCTAATTCGTGCGAATGAATTTGCACACGGCGAATGAACAATTCCGTGAGATGTGTCGGCGTTGTAGCAGATACCGAGCCTTGCTGGCCCGGCGTGGTCGGCAGTTTCGCTCGTTCGATCAGCTTTGCGGCTTCTCGTAGCGGGGATGTCAGGTCGATTGCCATATCGCCGTGCGGCGAAACGGCCTCCGCGTCCTTCTTGAGCGTGCGAATCTGTTCGAGTATCCCGTCCGCCTCGCTTGCCGTTACGTGCCTTTGATTTTGTTGTGCGGTGAAGAGCCGTTGCGAAAGGGTCTGATTACCGCTCAGGA
>VBCY01000385.1 GCA_005882995.1 Betaproteobacteria bacterium | reverse complement strand
CCGCAGGGCATTGTTCGACAAGCGTGAATTCTACCGCCGCATCAGGCCTTCCATCGGATTTTCCTTGCGCCACAGCATTGCTCGTCGCACCCGGTCATAGCCGCTCGGATGATCGTAGAAAACGAATTCTTCGAGCGGACCGGGCTGCAACTTGCGATACGTCGATAAGCGCATCGCTGACATGGCGAAGCCCTCCGGCTCTCGCGCCGCGTTGAGACCGAAGGCATCGGCTTCCGCTTCAACCGTGCGGATGATGGTGTTGCGCACCGGCATTATCAAAAAAAGGACGACGGACAGGATAGCAAGCGCCAACGGTAGCGCCGCCGGATCGGCGCGATCGCGCAAGCCTAAGGATGCGCCTTGCCGCGATAACACTCGGTCGAAAACGACGCCCACGACGCCAAAGACGATTCCGTAAAGCAGGGTCAGATAAATCGCGAGCTTGAACGCGTGGTTGAGCACGTAGTGTCCCATTTCGTGGCCCATCACCGCCCGGATCTCCGGGAGTGATGTCTTGTTCAGCAGATTGTCGTTGAGATTGATCCGGGCCAGCCCCGCGATTCCAGACACATTGGCGCTGATGCGCGTCGTTTGCCTTGAGGCGTCGAACCATGCGAGGTGTTCGGTCGGGATCTCGTTGGCTCTCGCCAGTGAAAGTACGGCGTCGCGGACAGGTCCATCGGGTAGCGGTTTAAAGTCATTGAACAGTGGGGCGATGAACACGGGGTAAGCCACACCGAGGAGCATGAGCAACACGAACGCGAAGCCGGTCGCCCAGGCCCACCAGCGCCGTCCCGCGCGCCGGACGCCTTCGTAGAAAAATGCCAGCACGACGCAGCCGATGACAACCTCCAATGCCAGTCCGATCAAGCGCTCTAGCATCCATCCGCCAAAGCTCAGATTCGATAACCCATAGGCATGCTCGCGGACGAAGTTGGCGTAAATGGTGAATGGCAGCTCGAGGACAAAGACCGCGGCAATGAAAGCGGCACTGTAGAAGGCGACGCTCGCCCACCGGCGGCGAGTCGTACGCGCCGCGATGTCGCGCAAGCGATAGACAAGTCGCCACAGGGTGAGCCAGTAACCACCTTCGAAATAAGCATCGGAAAGTGTCCGTTGCTCAGGGGAGAGAAGCCCGAGCCATGCATTCGTGGCGCGCTCGACGTCGAAGGCAGGGCCGGGCTGCGCTTGTTCCGGAACGTGCAGACCCGGCGGAAGATCGCGCATGATGGCACCCTCGCCTTGCGCGGTGTCGATCGCTAACCATGCGCAAAGCAAAGCGCAAACCAGCTGCAACAACTTTTTCATGCGTGCAAAGCATTCGGCAGAAGGGAAAGGTCGCCGATTATAGCGACGACGCGCGCGTGACGGCGCGGGCGGGGATCCGCGCTTGGACTTTGATACCATAAAAGAATGAAATCCGGTCCACGTATTCCTCTGGTCGAACCGGGGACACGCCCTGAGCTCGCCGCGATCGAACGTTCCATCATCGCGGAACGCGGGCACATCAACGCCCTTTATCGAGCGCTGCTCAACAGCCCGCCTCTCGCGCAAGGTTGGGAGAAGCTCCTGACCGCCATTCGCAACCGAGGATCATTGCCGGCGTCGTTGCGGGAACTGGTCATGTTGCGCGTCGCCGTGCTCAACCGCGCGCCCTTCGAGTTTCAGGCGCATGCTCCGATCGCCCGGCAAGTCGGAGTGACGGACGAGAAGATCGCGGCACTCGCGCGGATGCAGATCGGCGACCCCTTCGACGAAACGGAACGCTGCGCACTCTCACTCACTGACGCAATGACGCGCGATATCCAGGTGCCCGATGCGATATTCGACTCGGTCGCGCGCTGTTTCGAAACCAAGGCGCTGGTAGAGCTCGTTGCCACCATTGCCGCGTATAACATGGTGTCGCGCTTTCTCGAAGCGCTGCGAATCGGACATTGATCGCGTTACCCAGGACATGCGACGTCGCGTTGTGCAGTAACAGAGTTTCCGGCGTTGTCGCGTACAGCCAAGTATCGACCCGGGATCTTCGCACGTCAGCCAATCGCGCTTGAAATGCTGCAAGCGCCCGTGGCATGATGTTGGTCGTGCAACCTTTGGACCGGGGTCGCATGCAGCGAGCCGCTTCGAGTTCGCGTGATCACAATCAATTGGGGGAATCTCCGGCGCGGCAATCCGCGGGTGGCTCCATTTCGCCAGCCCTTGTCATCGGCGCCGCATGATCCAGAAGCAATGCCAGCACGTGAAACTGGCAATCGATGTCTAGTAACCGGATTCCGACGGCACGAGCGGCTGGCGCCACGCGCGTCGAGAAGCTTTGCGGTCGCGCTGGGCGAATTCCTGTCTTTGCTTTTGATTTGCATATCAGTCCTCGACATCTCGTCCGCTCGCGCCGACGCTGCGTTTCAATGCCCACACACCTGGCCGCTGCGGAGGGCGTTCATCGCCTACGATGCGCCCTCAGTCCATTACAGCGACGCACTGCTTGATTACCTGGCGACTCGATTCGAGTTCAGCGACCAGATCACCGCGCCGAATATCGAACAACTCAAACAGCGCAATCCGGACTTTTATGCGCTATTCCGCAATTCGCTGAGCGATAATTTTGTTCCTCCAGCAGCGTCGTCGTTGACGCAGGAGCATGAATGGGTGTTTGCCCATGCTGGCGAATACGGGGTCGATCCGGAAGACATCTACCTCCACTTCTGGACGGATTCCCAAGTTGTTGTCGAAGGCGAGATGGTTTTTGTCCCAGGGTGGCAACCCGGCAGTCCCAAGTACGGTGCAACTGCAGCGAGTCGAGTCGATGCTCGCGTTCCCGTTTATTACAAAAACCTGACGCGGCGCGCCACCAATTTCGCGACGCTGCAGATTCGCGCGGTGCATCGTGCGTACAACATCTCGGTGCTTTCGCAACCCATCACGGGCAACATCTACTGGGAAGGGTTCTTCTTCGACAACGCCGGAAAGTACGCTCTGCAGATAAGCGTTGTCACCAATGGACAATATCCGATCGGCGGGCAACTTGCCGAGCACCCCGCGCACGCCGTCATCAACAGCGCCGATTTTCAGAGCTGGTATTGGTATCAGGGCATCGGCTTGTTCATGAAGGAGCTTCGAGATTGGGCTGCGGGCAGCCCTCCGCAATTGGACGGACGGCCGTTGAGGATCATGCCCAACGTCTACAACCTGCCTTATCTGGATTCGGCGGAATGGGAGAAGGCCTACGTCGACTTCCGTCCGGGTGACACGCTGTTCCAGGAATACGAGATGAATCCGGTCCGTGATTCGGCGCGTGCCTATCCGGCGATCATCTTCGAAAAAAATGCTCGTGCGCACGCCGCCGGCGTCGACCTGTTTCAGCCGGGCTTGTCCGTGACAAACCAGCCACCTTACGCCGGTGACTACACGCCTGCCGAGGCGCTGATGAACACGCTAAGTCTGCACTGGGTCACGCGAACCCCGAATGTTCTGATCCTCGGACACCAAGCCAACACGGTGATGAATGCGGATTGGCAGCAGAACCAAAGCGCCATCTTCGACGTCGACCTGGGCGCTCCCCTCGGCGATCCTTACGTGCTTGCGACG
>VBCY01000383.1:22071-37848 GCA_005882995.1 Betaproteobacteria bacterium | reverse complement strand
AGAACGACGAACCGTTGGGCACTCGTCCAGTGTGCCCGAAAAGGTCGATGGCTCGTCGATTAGGGGGGACCGCTTGGCGCCGTCCCCCTCTGAGATTGTAGGCTCTCCCTAGGTCGCGAGCTTCACGTGTGCATCGACCGGCGCTGACCGGCTGGTATAGATGCTTCGCATGGGTTTCAGGAGTGCAAGAGCCATCACTGCTGCAACGATGTTCATTACCGCCGCGGTGTAAAACACCGGGACCCAGCTGCCTCCGCTCGCAGCGGTGAGCACGTTGGCAAGCGGAACAAGCAGTGACGCCGTGCCCTTGGCCGTGTACATCAATCCCGTATTGGTCGTCGCGTATCTCGCTCCGAAAGTATCGGTCACGGTCGCCGGGAACAGGCTGTAGATTTCCCCCCAGGCGAAGAAAACGAGGCCGCTCAGGAGCACGAAGGCGACAGGGTTGGCACCCAGCTTGGACAACGCAAAGATTCCGAGTCCCTCGATCAGGAAGGCGATGAACATGGTGTTCTCACGTCCGATATGGTCGGAAACCCAACCGAAGAAGGGTCTGCATAGCCCATTGAGCACACGATCGATCGTTAACGCGAAGGTGAGCGCCGGCAGCGTGAGGCCGATCAGGCTCACCGGAACGTCCGCAACCTTGAAGTCCTTGGCGATTGGCGCGAGTTGCGCAGTGGCCATGAGCCCGCCCGCCGCCATCAGCACGAACATCAGGTACATGACCCAGAAGACCGGTGTCTTGATCATTTCTGTCCACGTCGCCTGCGCGCGTCCTGCGCCAGGGGCGATCTTGGCGGGCGCGCTCATGAAGCTCGCCGGCGGAGTCAGCAGCAGGAATCCCAGCACAACGACGACCGCGCCTTGCAGCAAGCCAAAGAACAGAAAGGTTTGCTCGTAGCCGGCCGTCTTGATCATGTTGGCGATCGGAACGATCGTCAGTGCAGAACCCGCGCCAAATCCTGCGGCAGTGAGCCCTGCGGCGAGTCCACGACGCCCCGGGAACCATTTGACCGCGTTGCCGATGCAAGTGCCATAGACACCGCCCGCGCCGATGCCCGCCAGCGCGGCTGCGACATAGAGCCACGCCAGTGAGTCGGCCCACGAATTGATTGACCACGCGATAGCACATAACGCTCCGCCGACGACTACGACCCAGCGCGGCCCGAATCGATCGACCAGATATCCCTCGACGGGCACCAGCCATGTCTCGAGGAGCACGAATATGGTGAACGCAATCTGGATCGATGCACGGCCCCAGTGATATTTCGTGTCAAGGGGTCCGACAAACAGCGTCCAGCCGTACTGATAGTTGGCAATCATCACCATGCAGATGACACCGACTACCAGTTGCCACCATGGCGAGGCGTAAAAAGCTTTGCTTTCAGTCTGAGCTTGCACGATGTGTCCTCCTATCGAAATCCGGAATTTGCAGAGGTCCCTTTTCCGGAATGGATTGCCAGTTGCCGCAGCAGGCGGTCTGGACTTGTCAGTATCTTGCATAACGTATTTGGTATATCAGTGAAAGTCAACAGCTATAGGCAAGTTATCTGAACCTGGCCTGCACGTTTCGGCCCATCCCATCGAGTCCGCGGGCCGTGGCCTGTGGTGCGTGGTATACGATATACTGTAAGTGCCATAAACAGCGGTGGCCGCATCGCAACGGGGCAGTGGTCGGAGCGCGGTGAAGATCTGCATTTTTGGAGCCGGCGCCATCGGCGGTTATGTCGGCGTGCAACTGGCGCGCGGAGGCGCGGAGGTCAGTGTGGTGGCCCGCGGGGATCATCTCGCCGCCATCCGCGCCCGTGGGCTTAAGTTGGAGATCGATGGCGATGAGCGGATAGCTCATCTGCCGTGTACGGACCGCGCGGAGGAGCTCGGCGAACAAGATTACGTGATCATTGCCCTTAAGGCGCACCAGATTACTGATGCTGCGCAATCGATCGCATCGCTGCTTGGACACACGACGACCCTTGTCACTGCCAGCAATGGCTTGCCCTATTGGTTTCTTCAGTGCGTTCCCCGTCTCGAGAACCGGTTCCTATCGAGCGTCGATCCCGACGGCACGCAGCTCAGTTTGTTCGGCTCGGCACGGGCCATCGGTTGCGTCGTCTATCCGGCAGCCGAGGTCGTTGCTCCCGGCGTCGTTCGCCATGAGCATGGACGCAAATTTCCGATCGGCGAGCCGGATGGAACGCGCAGCGATCGCCTCGAGCGCTTTCATGAGGCGATGGAGGCGGCGGGCCTCGACGCTCCTGTTCGCGACGACATCCGCGACGAAATATGGCTCAAGCTCTGGGGCAATTTGTGCTTCAACCCGGTAAGCGCGCTGACTTGCGCCACGACCGACGTCATTGCGAGCAATCCGGGGACACGCTCGGTATGTCGCGCCATGATGATGGAGGCCGCGGCCATCGGGGAACGGCTTGGCTTGCGCCTTCGGGTCGACGTGGATCGACGCATCGACGGCCTCGGCTCGCTCGGCGCGCACAAGATGTCGATGCTGCAGGACCTCGAGCATCGTCGGTCGATGGAGATCGAATCTCTGGTGGGCGCGGTGGCGGAACTTGGACGGCTCACTGGAGTGCCTACACCGACCGTCGATGTGGTGCTGGCGCTGGTGAGGCAACGGGCACTGAGCGCAGGCTTGAGTTTCGCGACCGGCAGCATTAACCGGCCCTAAATTGGGAGAAGCAGGTGGCCACGATGGTTGAGACCTCCGAACGACCTTTGCCGCTCGCGCTGCAACCGCTGACGACCAACGTCAGCTTTCGCGACCAGGCGTACGCGGCGCTCAAGCAGGCGATCATGGACGCGGACATCTATGCCCACCGCGACGAGATTCGTCTCGACGAACGCCAGCTTTCGCAGGCGCTCGGCGTGAGCCGAACGCCGATCCGTGAAGCGATGACGCTGCTCGAACAGGAGGGGTTTCTCCGTACGGTGCCGCGGCGCGGTGTATTCATCGTGCGCAAGACCAAGAAGCAGATCATCGAGATGATCGAGATGTGGGCTGCGCTGGAGAGCATGGCGGCGCGGCTGGCGACGCTCAACGCGTCGGACGAGGACATCGGCGCACTGCGGCACATGTTCGACGAATTTCGCAATACGACTCCGGCGGAGCACATCGGTGAATACTCGGATGCGAATATCGCCTTCCACCAAGCGATCATCCGCCTCTCCGGCTCGCACCTGATGGGCAAGACCATCGACAATCTTTTCATCCATGTCCGAGCCATACGCAGGATGACCATATCGCAGCGCGACCGGGCACAGCGCTCGATCGTTGATCACATGCGAATTATTGAAGCGCTAGAGCGTCGCGACACGGAGCTCGCCGAGAGGCTGGTGCGTCAGCATTCATTGGACCTCGCTGCGCACGTGGATAAATACTGCGACTTTCTTCACTAGGGCAATGCCGGTGACGCAGGAGAAGCTAGTCGACATTTCCGGCCTTGGGGGGAGGCGAAAGGCGCGCGCCCATCCTAAGGGCAGGCCGGTGGATCCGCGTGCCTCCGAAGAGATTCGCGCATTGCTTGGCGATGCGCCTCGACGTCGCGATCTGCTGATCGAGTTCCTGCACCTGATCCAGGATCGCTACGGCCATATTTCGGCGGCGCACATTGTGGCGCTTGCTGACGAATTGCGTCTGGCGCAGACCGAAGTTTACGAAGTAGCGACGTTCTATCATCACTTCGACGTAGTCAAGGAAGGGGACTCATCTCCGCCAGCGCTGACCATTCGCGTTTGCGAAACGCTCTCCTGCCAGCTGGCAGGCGCCGATGCCCTGCGCGAGGCCTGCGAAAGCGCGGCCTGGCCTGGTGTCCGGGTCGTCGCCGCACCATGCGTCGGCCGCTGCGAGCACGCGCCGGCGGCGATTGTCGGGCGCCATCCGGTCGACCGCGCGACTCTTCCCGAACTTGCCGCGCTAGTCGAGGAGCGTCGCACAGAGCCGCAGATCGCCGCGTATACCACCTGTTCCGAGTATCGTTCCGCAGGCGGATACGAAACGCTTGTTGCGTGCGTTCGTGGCGGGCGAGACGTGGAGAGCGTGATCGCCTCACTTGAAGACTCGGGGCTGCGCGGACTCGGTGGCGCAGGTTTTCCCGCAGGACGCAAGTGGCGCATCGTTCGTGCGGAAGCCGCTCCTCGATTGCTGGCGGTGAACATCGACGAAGGAGAGCCTGGTACTTTCAAGGATCGCTACTATCTGGAGCGCGATCCGCACCGGTTTTTGGAAGGAATGCTGATCGCCGCGTGGGCGGTCGGCATCGACGACATCTACATTTACCTGCGCGACGAATACGCAGGGTGTCGGGCGGTCCTGGAGCGCGAGCTCAAGACCCTGTCCGACGATCCCCCCTGCCCTTTGCCGCGCATCGAGCTGCGGCGCGGTGCCGGCGCATACATCTGCGGCGAAGAGTCGGCGATGATCGAATCGATCGAGGGCAAACGCGGCATGCCGAGGTTGCGTCCTCCCTATGTAGCCCAAGTCGGCCTCTTCGGCCGGCCGACCCTCGAGCACAACATGGAGACGCTGTACTGGGTTCGCGACATATTGGAGAAGGGTGCGGTGTGGTTTTCCGCACAGGGTCGCAACGGCCGCAAGGGCTTGCGCTCATTTTCGGTGTCCGGCCGCGTGCAGAACCCCGGGGTGCATCTTGCGCCCGCCGGAATCACAGCGCGGGAGCTGATCAATGAATATTGCGGTGGCATGCTCGCCGGCCATGAGTTTTACGCTTATTTGCCCGGCGGCGCATCGGGCGGCATTCTGCCGGCGTCCATGGGCGATATCCCCCTTGATTTCGATACGCTGCAGCCGCACGGATGTTTTATCGGGTCGGCGGCGGTGATCGTTCTGTCCCAGAAAGATCGTGCTCGGGACGCCGCATTGAACCTCATGCGATTTTTTGCACACGAATCCTGTGGCCAGTGCACCCCTTGCCGCGTTGGAACGGACAAAGCCGTGGGCCTGATGGTCAAAGATAAATGGGATACGTCGCTACTGGGCGAACTCTCGCAAGCGATGGCGGACGCCTCCATCTGCGGCTTGGGTCAGGCGGCGCCCAATCCCATCGCCTGCGTCGTCAAGTATTTTTCTCAGGAGCTTGAATGAACGCGCCTTTTGAACCAGCGCTTAAGCTCGCCACAACCGAATTCCACCTCGACGGCAGGACGGTGAGCGCTTTCGCCGGGGAGACGATTATCCAGGCGGCTGCGCGACACGGCATTGAGATACCGTATCTCTGTTACAAGCCCGGCATGCGGCCCGATGGCAACTGTCGGGCGTGTATGGTTGAGATCAAAGGCGAGCGAGTGCTTGCTCCATCCTGTTGCCGCGTGCCTGCACCCGGCATGGAGGTGTCGAGCGACAGTCCCCGCGCCCGTCATTCGCAGCGCCTGGTGGTGGAAATGCTTGCCGCGGATGTGCCTGAGCGGGTGTACAAGCTCGATTCGGAGCTCACGCGGTGGAGGCGTTGGCTCGGCATGGGCAAGCCTCGTTTCGAATCACGGGTCCAACCGCCATCGGACTTGTCGCATCCGGCGATGGCCGTCAATCTCGATGCGTGCATCCAGTGCACGCGGTGCGTGCGGGCTTGTCGTGAAGAGCAGGTGAATGACGTCATCGGTTATGCGTTTCGGGGGGCGGATTCCAAGATCGTGTTCGACCTCGACGATCCCATGGGCGTGTCGACGTGCGTGGCATGCGGAGAATGCGTGCAAGCCTGCCCCACCGGCGCCCTCGCCCCGGCCCACGACGCGTATCTTGTCAAGGCAGACAAGACCGTTGCATCGGTATGTCCGTATTGCGGAGTCGGCTGCCAGCTCACCTATCACGTCAAGGACAACCGGATCGTCCGCGTCGATGGGCGCGACGGACCTGCGAACCACGAACGCCTCTGCGTGAAAGGCCGCTTCGGTTTCGACTATGTGCATCATCGACAGCGGCTGACCCAACCGTTGATCCGAAAGCCCGGGTCCGCCAAGAGTGCCGACTTCACCATGGACCCGGCGGATCCGCTTTCGGTATTCCGCGAGGCGACGTGGGAAGAAGCTCTCGAGCTCGCCGGCGGTACGCTAACGCGCATCCGCGATACCCACGGCCCGCAGGCTTTGGCGGGATTCGGATCGGCCAAAGGATCCAACGAAGAAGCGTACCTGTTCCAGAAGCTGGTGCGGACGGGGTTCGGATCCAACAACGTGGATCATTGCACGCGCCTTTGTCACGCTTCGAGCGTGGCCGCGCTGCTGGAAGGCATCGGCTCTGGAGCGGTATCGAATCCGGTCATGGATGTGCTGCAGGCGGAGGTCGTGTTCTTGATCGGTGCCAACCCGGTCGTCAACCATCCCGTCGCTGCAACCTGGATGAAGAATGCGGTCAAGCACGGCACCAAGCTGATTCTTGCCGATCCCCGCCGTTCAGAACTGGCACGTCACGCTACGCACTATCTGCAGTTCAAGCCGGACACCGACGTGGCGCTGCTCAACGCGATGATCCACACCATCATTGAGGAAGGTCTGGCTGCCGATGCGTTCATTGCCGATCGCACCAGTGGTTACGAGGCGTTGCGAGACAACGTCGCAGGCTACAGCCCGGAAGCGATGGCTCCCGTCTGTGGCATAACGGCCCAAGAGATTCGCACGGTGGCCCGCCTATACGCATCATCGCGGGCTGCGATGATCCTTTGGGGAATGGGCATCTCGCAGCACGTGCACGGAACTGACAACGCGCGATGTCTCATCGCGCTGTCGCTGGTGACGGGTCAGGTCGGACGCCCCGGCACCGGCTTGCACCCATTGCGCGGTCAGAACAACGTTCAGGGCGCGAGCGATGTCGGCCTCATCCCCATGATGTACCCCGACTACATCCGCGTCGACAACGAAGAAGCGAAAGCGCGATTCGAGACGGCATGGGGAGTGTCGCTGGATCCGAAACCGGGACTCACGGTGGTGGAGATCATGGGGGCGGTTCACGCCGGACAGATCCGCGGCATGTACATCATGGGCGAGAATCCCGCGATGTCGGACCCTGACGTTCGGCACGCCCGCGAGGCGCTCGCCGAACTCGAGATGCTGGTCGTTCAGGACATCTTTCTGACCGAGACGGGTTATCTTGCCGACGTGATCCTGCCGGCCTCGGCGTTCCCGGAAAAGACCGGAACCTTTACCAACACGGATCGCGCCGTTCAACTGGGACGCCAGGCGCTGGATCCGCCGGGTGAGTCTCGCCAAGACCTTTGGATCATCGTCGAGATGGCCAAGCGTTTGGGGCTCGACTGGAGCTATGCGCATCCGCGCGAAGTCTTCGCCGAGATGCGCACGGTGATGCCGTCCATCGCAGGCGTGACATGGGAACGGCTGGAGCAGCAGAGCGCGGTCACCTATCCGTGCGAGCACGAAGGCGATCCCGGCGAGCGAGTGGTATTTACCGAGCAGTTTCCAACCGTCTCGGGCAAGGGCCGCTTCGTGCCCGCGGCGATCATTCCCGCGGCTGAACGACCCGATAGCGACTATCCCTTTGTGCTGATCACCGGCCGGCAACTGGAGCACTGGCACACCGGCAGCATGACCCGACGCAGCGAGGTGCTGGACGCGATCGAGCCGGTACCCGTTGCGTCGATGCATCCGCAGGACCTCAAAGCGTTGGGCGTTGCAGACGGCGGGGCGATCACGGTCGCTTCCCGTCGAGGCGGCATCGTGCTGGCGACACGCGCGGACGCCGGCACGCCGCGCGGAGCGGTGTTCATTCCGTTCTGCTATTACGAAGCCGCAGCCAATCTGCTGACCAACCCGGCGCTCGACCCGTTCGGCAAGATTCCCGAATTCAAGTATTGCGCGATTCGGGTCTCAGCCAGCAGCGAGTCGGGGGCGAACATTGGCTATCACAGCGAGGATGAGGCGGCAGTCACGCTATCCGGCTTCTGACCCACTCCGCCGCCCCGCGCACCGAGCGGAAATCGTCGAGCGAGCGCGCCTGGGCATCCGGGAAGCGCTCATGGATCATGCGCGCGAGCGCTGCCCCAGGTCCCAATTCCAGGACGACGCGACAGCCCCGCTCATAAATCGTTTGCAGGCATCGCGACCAGTCGATCGGCTCGGTGAGCTGGCGGCACAAAAGCTCTATCCCGTCGTCGCTTCGGGTGACCATGGACGCGTCGACGCCCGCCATCACCGGAATCCTGGGGGCACTGAAGTTTGACGCTTCGAGCGCCGCTCGAAAGGGTGCTACCGCCGAGGAAAGCAGCGGCGTGTGCGCCGCGATCCGAACACGAAGGCCCTGGACCTGCGCACCGCGAGCGCGGGCCGCCAGCGCCAGGCGGTCGACGTCGCGACTGATGCCTCCCACAATGCATCGCGTTTCGCTGAGAATAATCGCGCGCCAGATTTCCAGTCCATCACCGAGGCGCTCGAGCTCTTCTCCGCGCAGCCCGTCGACAACCAGTAGAGCTCCCGGATGCAGCCGAGCGGACTCGTCCATCGCTCGTGCGCGATTCACCGCAAGTCCACAGAGATCGCGCACGTCCAGCGCGTCGGCGCAAGCGTAACTTGTGAGCTCGCCCACGCTGTATCCGGCCAGGAGGGCTGGCATCGGGAGACGGTCCCTCAGCGCACGCCATGCAGCGAGCTGTGCGACGCAGATCAGTGGCTGCGCCCGGAAGTTCCCAAAAATGTCGTCCGGGCCCTTAAGCCACGCTCGCACGTCCGCACCGAGCGCGCGAGCGGCATCCTTGAGCACGCGTTGAGCTTCGGGATCGGGTTCCAGCTTGTCGAACATGCCGGGATGCTGGTGTCCCTGCCCCGAGCACAACAGTGCAAAGCTCATACATGCAACTGGAGCTGGTGCACGAACCAGCACCCACTGAAGAGATCCGCGCATCCCCCGGGCGAGAGTTGCAATTCACAGCAGCGAATATGGATCGCTCGTGCGCGCACGAGCCAGCCATCAGCGAAGACGCTGCCGCAAGCGAGAAAGGCGGTCGCCTCGCTGCGAATCCAATCGAGCGCTGAAACGCCGCCGCGATAGAGGACATTGGTGTCTTCGGTCTTGGCGAGCAAAGTGAAGAAGGTGTGGACTTGGGCTTCCGTGATTCCGGCGCCTTGTTCGACCGCATATCGCAGCGCCGGCAAGCCGACCGCAAAGACGCCGGGGAAAGCATCGATCGCCTCTCCACGCGCACCCTTGACGCCGTAGCGCGCCGCAACCCAGCGACCATGGGAAGCTGCGACATGGGTGTCCAGCCTGTGAGCGAGCAGGTCGCGACGCCACGCGAGCACGGCATTGACCAGAGCGGGATCGCTCAACCGGTTCGATCTTGCGAGCGAGCGACCAGCGGCCGCTGCGAGCAACCCAAGCGCGAAAATTGCGCCGCGGTGGGTGTTGACACCGCCCGTTGCCCGAAGCATCCGCGTCTCAGCGGCCATTCCCAGTCGACGCAGCTCTGAAAACGCGACGCCGCGATAGCCCGCTTTCGCGATGTCGTGGAAATACCGGCGCAGCGCGAACATGCTGCGCAGGAAGGTCCCTGCATTCATGTCGGCGTGCGCGCCGCTGTCGTGCAAGCTGACCAGGCCCGGTTTGGGATAGAGGCGGAGTTCAGCGTGCAGGCTTCGTATCGCGCACGTCGCAATGCGCCTCGCGATCGCGCTTTCCGAGCCGGGACGTTCTGACTCTAGCGCCGCCTGATTCATGCGCTGACTTCGACCATCGATCGCATCTGCGCTTCCGTGGAAGTAGCCGCCATCGCATGGAGCCTGTGCAGCAAGTCGGCGCGGGTCCGCAGCGCGACGCCGTTAAGCCGCTTCACCAGCACCGATGCGGTGTCGCGGCGGTAGCTCCACTCGCGCCACGCGACCGCCTCATGCTCGGGGAAGATAATCTCTCCATCGGCATGAATGCCTGTCGCCCGCTGCCACCGTTCAAGAATTTCCAGACTGCGTGCGAGTTGCGTGGCGTCTTGTGGATGCCAGAGGAGATCGAGATCGGATTGATTCGATAGATACGCTAAACCGGTCAGCGCTTCCCATGCCGCCGAGCCAAAGACTCGAAATTCTACGCGGCTCTGCATGGCCAGTTCCTGCAGCAGCAACAAAGGCGCCCTTGAATGAGCAGTGATGCGTTCGCTCACTTCCTCCAAGGCCGGGGCGGGAGCTATTCGAGCGATTGCATTCGCGGGAACCTCGAGCGCGATGCGCTGCTTGCCAGCCAGCGGCGGCAGCGCCAAACCCAATGCGAGCACGTCCGGCGCTCTGGCGCCGCACTCGCTCTGTCGCCTGACGACGAATGGAAAACGTGCGGCGATCCAGTCATGCAGCAGTGCGCGGATTCCCCGGTTCGCAAACTGATCGATGATCCGCCACCCGTTGTCCCGATCGACCCAGGCCATGTCGTGCCGATGCACGACCAGGCTGCCCACCTGAACAGGATCAGGCATCGTCGGCAACGCGACGGGCAATGCGCCCCGCAAGAAGCCGCCCGCCACGTTCCAGTGCCAAACGCGCGCGATGATCGTTGGCCTGGGCGCGATTGAGAGCGTCCTGCAGGCATTGCGCCAGATCGCCTTCCCAGATCGAGTCGACGGCCCCCATCTGAACATAGTTGTGGGGATCCGGCGCAAATACGGGAGATTTGCGCGAAAGCTCACGCAGCTGCTCTTCCGGAATGCGAGTGATACGCGCCATAGCGGGCAGATTCATCACGCGAATTTCAGCGCCTGGCAGAGCGCCGCACACATCCGCGCTGAATGCGCTTGCGAGGATGCCGCCGGAGACGCCCTGGTCATAGACCAAGCCGATGACGCGGTGTCCACGGTCTCGCGCGACCTGAATCGCTTTGGAAATCAGAGCGACATAGCGATGGATGCCAAGCAATTCATCGCGCTGGCGCAGGCGCTGTCCTTGCGTATCGATCAGCAGAAGCAAGGGTCGGCCAGGATACTCCCGCACTATCTTCAGGATGTATTGCGCCATGGCCAGACTGATTTCAACACCCAATGCGGCGTGATGAATCGTACCGACCACGGCAAGCGTCTCTCCGCCGCAGCGCCCGGAACCGGTCAGCAGATCGCCATCCTGCACGATGTCGTGACCTTCGGGGAACAAGCGTGAGACAACGCTTCGCCAGTCCACCGCGTCGCCTTGAGTCGATGTGACCAGAGAGGCTGTCATGCTGCGCGCAACGCTGCAGCCTGTGCCAGGAAGACATCGGTCGGCACAAGGGGAACCGTTTCAGGATTGGGCCAACCCAGAGTCCGCCAGACGTCTCGCCCATCGCGGGAGCTGCTGAAGATTTGCAGCCGGCGGGCGAGCATCGCCTGTTCTCGTTCAAGCGCTTCGAGTGTAAGCGACTGGGGCGCTTCCATCGCTGCGGCGATCCCTGCACGAAACCCTTCCATGTCGCCATCGACAAGCACGTCGCAATCTTCCAGCAGATAGCGGTGCTTGCCGCCCATGGTTCGCCACACCAAAGCGCGGTCGCGCGAGTCGAATTCCTCGACGCCGTGTGCGGTCTCGATCACCTCCGGCCCGGACAGCGCCAGCCGGCCCTCTTCGCTCATCACGACGGCGCTGCAGCAGGCGGCGGCGATTCCCATTCCACCGAAGCAGCCGCTCGCACCTCCGATCGCGGCAATGATCGTGACGCCGTCGGAGCGCGCTGCCAGGATGGCGCGAATGATTTCGGAAACCGCGATCAGACCTGCATTCGCTTCGTGCAGTCGTACCCCACCCGAGTCGATGAGCAGCAGCGCCGCCGCGGGGCGTTCGCGTCGCGCGCGCTCGAGCAGTCCGACGATCTTGGCGCCGTGCACCTCGCCGACAGCGCCCCCGACAAAGCCGCCTTCCTGCGCGGCAATCAACACCGGCTTGGTATGGAGCGTACCGCGACCCACAACGACTCCGTCGTCGAATGCAACAGGCAGTTGGAGTGCCTGCATATGGGGACTCACGGTGCGCTGCTCAGGGCCCACGAGCTCAGCGAAGGAGTGCGCGTCAAGGATCTCGACGATTCTCTGCCGCGCCGTGGCTTCATAAAAACTGCGATGCCTCATTGGGTTCACCTTTGCGAAACGCCCCGGTACTCCTCGACGGCTTGATCGAGCCTCAGCGCTACGGTCGCCGGGGTCGCGCCATTGTCATTGATCGAAATGCGCACGTCGCCAAGACGATGACGCGCGAAAAAGTCCGAGATGACGGCCTGCCATACGCGGGCGAAGCCTCGCGCCGGCGTGTCGATGTCGAAGGCGCACGCTCCGTCGAGCGTGGCCGCCTCGATCAGCACTTCCAGGTTGCCCGAGGCGACAACGCCGACGACGCGGGGCGTCACGGCGCCGCACGAGTAGCCTCCCGCAAATCGATACTGGAGATGTTCCAAAAATGTCCCCGCCAGATCCTTGATCGATCGAGCGGCGAGCATATCCCGCGAGGCCGATCGAGCGTCGATGTCAAGATCTTCTGCACGACGTATCACTCCTCGATCACGCAGATTCTCCACGGTGCGACGATCACGTTCCAAACCCACCGGGGTATAGCCGGCGACGCCGCGAATCGCCTGCTCACGCTCGGCGCTGGTTCGGCAGAGCATCAGGTTGGCAATACCTTCTTCAGTCACGATGTGGGTCACGTCGTCGCCATAGATCATGACCGGCGGGAGGGGCATGCCTGCACTATCCGCAACCTCCCATGCGTCAAGTCGTTCTACAAACGCGGGTAGCATGTGATCGCGGAAGGTTTCAACGATTTGCACCACCAGTTTGCGACCGCGCGGCATGCGCTGCGAATGACCGTATCTGAGACTCGCTTCACGCCCGGCGCGCAGCCACGCTTGCGAGCCATGGCGCCGACCACGCGCATCAGCCCCCATGTTCGGCGCTCCCCCGAACCCGGCGATGCGATCGAGTGTGGCGGTCGAGCTATTACCCTCGAGGTCGATCTGCAGGGTCGATCCAATGAACAGATCGCAAGCATAGTGACCTGCCATCTGGCAAAACGCCCGGTTTGAACGCATCGATCCGTCGTGCCCAGTGAAGAAAATGTCCGGACGGGCGGCGATATAGGCCTCCATGCCGAGCTCGGAGCCGAAGCAGTGGATCGACTCCACGAATCCGGCCTCGATGGCAGGTATCAGGGCCGGATGTGGATTAAGCGCCCAGTGCCTGCAGATCTTTCCCTTGAGCCCGAGGCTCTCTGCATAGGTGGGAATCAAGAGCTCAATCGCCGCAGTATCGAAGCCAATGCCGTGGTTGAGACGCTCCACGCCGTATTCGGCGTAAATCCCCTTGATGGTCATCATCGCCATCAGCACCTGGATATCGGTGATTCGCGCAGGATCGCGAGTAAAGAGCGGCTCGATATGATGAGGCGCTGGACTCTGAACCACATGCGTGACCCAGTCGCCGGGGATATCGACTCGCGGCACGCGACTAACAATCTCATTGACCTGCGCGATCACGACACCGTTTTTGAAGGCGGTCGCTTCTACGATGAGTGGCGTGTCTTCGGTGTTGGGACCGGTGTAGAGATTGCCTTGCGGGTCGGCCGACTCTGCGGTGATGAGCGCAACGCGCGGCGTAAGATCGACAAAATAGCGGCTGAAGAGCTCGAGGTAGGTGTGAATCGCGCCAATGGCGATTCGACGGTCGGCGACGAGCTGGGCAAGCCTGGCTCCCTGCGGCCCGGAAAAGGAAAAGTCGAGCTTGCTTGCGATACGCTTTTCGAACAGATCCAGATGTTGCGGCAGAGCGACGACCGATTGGACCATGTGCAGGTCATGCACGATCGAGGGATCGACTCTGGTCAACGCCTCAGCGAGGAAGTCAGCCTGTTTCTGGTTATTGCCTTCCAGACACACGCAATCGCCTGGCTCGATAACACATTCCAGCAGTTCGACGACGTCTTGTGCCGCGACAAGTCGACCGTTCAAGCGATTGCCGAGTCGACTGCGCGCACGGACGAGGCGCTGCTCCAGGTTCTGTGCCCGCTGGTCCCACCGGCGGAGCAAAAGCGACGGCGCATTCATCGGACGCGTTCCAGATCGGGACCCGAAGGCTCCCGCGAGCGTTCCAAACAGCTCGGAAGAGGCGGCTGCTACACCCTCGTGAGGGGGAACCGGCGATTCACAAGCTGCAGAGAACTTACGTATACAATAAATCGACTCTTGTATGCAAGAGGTCGTTGAGTTGCTCGGCCTGAGCGGCGATCGGAGTCGTATAATTGCAACAATAATGGGAGCGGAGACCCAATGGGAACAATCAGCATGAAACGGAAATCGGAACCGCGCCAGGTACGGTCCACGACCCGCGCCGAGTCGCTTCGTGAGGCTATCGAGGACAAGATCGCGACCGGGGCATTTCCACCCGGCATGCACCTGGACGAGAGCGAGCTCGCGCAGAAGTTCGGCGTGTCTAGAACGCCTCTGCGAGAAGCGCTCATTCAGCTCTCATCGATGGGCATCCTCCTGGTTCGCCCGCGGAGAGGTGCGGTGGTTGCCGACGTTTCGCCCCATCGCTTGCTGGAGATGTTCGAGCTCATGGCAGAGTTGGAAGCCATGTGCGCGAGGCTCGCGGTGCGGCGGATGTCAGGCGCCGACCAGGAGGAACTGCTGAAGGCGCATCGGGCATGCGAAGCAGCGTGCCTCGCCGGCGACCCAGACGACTACTACCACAAGAACGAGCGCTTTCACCATGCAATTTATGCCGCTGCGCATAACGGCTTTCTCGTTGAACAGGCGCTCATGCTGCAACGAAGGCTGAGGCCATACCGGCGACTGCAGCTCAGGGTTCGCAACAGGATGGCCACCTCGTTCAACGAGCACACCGGGATCGTCGAAGCGCTGCAGCAGGGCAATGCGGACCTCGCCGCCGAACGCGTTCGCGAGCACATCCTGGTGCAGGGTGAGCGCTTCGCCGATCTGCTGTCGACACTCGCGAGTCTTCGAGCCCAAGCTGCCGAGAAATCCGGAAGCGAACAAGCCCTCGCACCCGCGACGTCCTGAAGGCAAACCAGTTCTTCCGGAAGACCGAGGGTTTTCCCGAGAGCTGACGCCGCTTTTTCCGAAGGCCGACCCCGCCTTTCAAGCGGGCAGCTAGCCCAGAAGGTGTGCCCCGCACCTTCCGCGGGCCGGAAACGCACCAACTATTGACTTCGCAACCAAAGAGGCCTAGCTTGTATACAAAAGTTTGTATACAAGACTGCTCATTACAGCGCATCGATTGCGCATGAATGTATACCTATAAGAGCGCCGCAGCGGCGCGCAAGTACCTACAACAAGCTTGTCGAAGGAGGAGCCATGTCATCGCATTTGCCCGCAGCATTTCCCAAATCGTTGCTCGCTGCGCTCGCCGGCACGGTCTTGATCGGCGGCATCGCGCCTACCGAGGCCAGAGTCACCCGCATCGTCATCGATCAGACGCTCAACAATTTGCCGCCGACCGGTGCCCAGACGGTGGCTTACCAGACGATCAACGGTCGCGCCTTCGGCGAACTCTGCATCTCGGGTTGCCAAGGAGCCGCGAACAACACGATCATCACGGACCTCGGCCTCGCACCGCATGTGCCGAGCGCGAGTCCGGTGACGCCCGGTGCGATCGTCGTTCAATACGTGGCCAGCTTCTCGATCGTCAAGCCCACGGACAACAGCAACATCAGCGGCATCCTGTGGCATGACGTGCCGAACCGCGGCGGCCGCATCGTCATCAACATCGCCGAGCGTGGACTGGGCGACGTGGGGTTGAGCAGCGCATGGCAGGGCGATAACGCCGGCGCGACGGGGCCGGGGAG
>VBCY01000383.1:10568-22038 GCA_005882995.1 Betaproteobacteria bacterium | reverse complement strand
CAAAACAACGAATGGGTGAAGACTCCGGTCGCGACAGGAACCACCGGGTTGACGATTGCGCGCGTCATCAATCGCAGCGGCGCGGCATCGCAGGCGCTCAACGTCATGGGCAACCCCATCCCCTATCTCCCCGCATCCCTTGACACGGCCGCGGCGGGCGTGGTCTTGACCACCCATACCCATGAGACGTTGAACGGCAACATCAGCGTGGGCAATGTGATACCGAGCACTGATTGGGCTTTTGCTCATTGCAACACGACGAACCCGACCACTCCTGCATTCCCGGGCACGCCGCAGGATCTGGATCCGACGCACCTGCCCGGCAGCCTGCCGGTGCACATCTGCCTGAAAAACGGATTCGATCCCACCCTGCTTTATCAATTGGTCTATCAGGTCAAGGACCCCTATGTGCTGGGCGCGGGCACCGCGGCCTTCCGCGATGTCGGCTCATTTTTCAGGTATGCGACCGCCGATGACTTTGGGACTCCGAACCCCATCGCCGGCAAGATCACCAACGCGGTCATCCGCGGCGTCTCGCAGTCCGGAAACTTTACAAGGCACTATATCCATCTGGGCATGAATCAGGACGAGGCGGGCAGGATCGTGCACGAGGGCGCGTGGCCGATCATTGCTGGCCGTCGCGTTGCCAACAACTCGCGCTGGGGACAGCCGGATGGCGTGCTCGAGCTCTATCAGCAAGGCTCCGAGGGACCGCAATGGTGGACGCCATGGCCGGACACGGTTCGCGGCCTGCCGACGGGAAGCATTCTGGACCGTTGCAACGCGACGACTCCCAATACGTGTCCGAAGATCATCGAGCACTTCGGCGGCGCGGAAGTCTTCGCTCTGAAGATGACGACCGAATGGGTGGGCACTTCCGCGGATGCCGATATCCCTCTCCCGTCCAATGTGCGGCGCTACTACGTTCCGAGCACGACGCACGGCGGCGGCGGCGGCGGATTCAACGAAAATATCTCGCCGACCGGAGCCAATTGTCCGGGCAATAATTGGAATGCCGGTCAGCCGGCGGCCTTCAGGCCGAACCCGGTGTCGGAGACGGAGCTCACGAACGTTCTCCGCCTCGCCCTACGTAACTGGATCACGAATGGAACGCCGCCACCTCCGAGCCGCTATCCGACGCTCGCTGGTGGCACGCTCGTGGATCCGACGCAGGCCGCGATGGGCTTCCCGAGCGGCGTTCCCGGCGTTGCGGCGTCTATCTTCCTGCCCGAGAACTTCGTCAACCCGGTCTTCGACTACGACTGGGGCCCTAATTTCAATGAATTCGACGCGACGGGCGTCCCGACGAACATTCCGCCGCCGATCAAGAGCGTCATCAAGATGAAGGTCCCGAAGGTGGACGCGGACGGCAACGAGCTGGGCGGCGTTCCCACGGTGCTGCGCGACGCGCCGCTGGGAACCTATCTCGGCTGGAACATCACGACGACGGGCTTTCACGTGGGCGAGGTATGCAACTATGTCGGCGGCATGATCCCATTCGCGCATACGAAGGCCGAGCGCCTGGGCAACGGAGATCCGCGTTTGTCGCTGGAGGAGCGCTACGGAAGTCACCAGGCATACGTGAGTCAGGTGATCTTTGCGGCTAAGAACGCCTGGATACAAGGCTACTTGCTTCAGGCCGACGTGTTCAATCTCATCAATCAAGCGGCGGCGAGCAACGTCTGCACCCACGGCTCATCGGGGCAGAGCTGCGATCCGGCGGCGCCATAAAGGGGCCTCGCATCGCATAGCCGTAGGCGGCGAGAGCCGGGCAACCGGTTCTCGTCGTGTTGACTCGGCGACGATCGCCGGAGTCGGCAGCTAATACGATTTCGCAGCGTCGCCGGCTCGGCGCAGAACGGCGGCTCCGGCCGCCGTTCTGTTTCGACTCAATGCGCGAACGAGATCGTGACCTTGAACCGAACCGCCGCTTACAATGCAAACGTATTTGACATCGGACAAGCCACCCGATAAGGCTTGCGGAGAATTGAATAAACACGGCCCTCGGAGGAGACAATCATGAAAGCATTCGGTGCACTGATCATTGCCGCGGTGTGCGGCAGCGCCGTTGCGGCACCCGTTGTCCTGCGCGCCTCGCATCAGTTTCCCGGCGGCAAGGGCGATGTGCGAGACGAGATGGTGCAGATCATCGCTCGCGATGCCAAGGCAGCAGGAGTCGATCTCGACGTACAGGTCTATCCCGGCGCGGCGTTGTTCAAACCCAACGAGCAGTGGAACGCGCTGGTAAACGGCCAGCTCGATATCTCGTCGTTCCCTCTGGACTATGCAAGCGGCAAGGAGCGCGCCTTCGGTGCGACCTTGATGCCTGGCCTGGTGCGAAACCACGAACGTGCACAGCGGATCAACGATTCGCAGTTCATGAAGGATATCAAGGCCAAGATAGAAAAGGCGGGCGTCATCGTGCTCTCTGATGCGTGGCTCGCCGGCGCGGTGGCTTCCAAGAAGGCTTGCATTCGTGCGCCCGCAGATATCAAGGGCCAGAAGATCCGTTCCGCAGGACCGACTTTTGCCTCGATGTGGCAGGCGGCGGGAGCTTCCATCGTTTCCATCCCGAGCAATGAGGTCTACAACGCGTTGCAGACCGGCGTGGCGGAAGCGACGGACACGAGCACCGGCAGCTTTGTTTCTTTCCGCATCTACGAACAGGTCAAATGCATCACCGCACCGGGTGACAATGCGCTGTGGTTCATGTACGAGCCGGTGCTCATGTCCAAGAAGAGCTTCGACAGGCTCGACAAGAAGCAGCAGGACGTGCTGCTCAAGGCCGGCAAGAAAGCCCAGGACTACTTCGCGAAGGAAGCCAAGGGTCTCGACGACGAGATGGTAAAGGTATTCAAGGATCACAAGGTCGACGTGGTGACGCTCAGCCCCGCGGAATACGACGCATGGATCAACGTCGCCAAAGAGAGTTCCTACGCCGAGTTCGCCAAGGAAGTGCCCGACGGCAAGCAACTCATCGATGAAGCGTTAGCAGTCAAATAACGGGGCGAGGCGGTTCGCTAACACGCGGTCCCTCACCGGCCGCGCTCATTTGCTAAATGAGGCGCGGCGGCCTCTCCCAGAGGGAGAGGCGACAGAAGTAACCCCTCTCCCCGCGGGAGAGGGGCAGGGGGTGGGGGAGAAGCTGGTAGCATTTGCAAATCCTCAGGAAATGGATTCCTTCGTTCGCAGCGTCAGAGCCCTGTCGCGCCTTTGCGGTTATGTGGCGGCCGGGCTCATAGCGGCCAGCGTCGTCGTGGTGTGCGAGATGGTGTTCGTGCGCTACGCGCTCGGCATGAACACGATCTGGCAGACCGATTTCGTCACCTACTGTCTGGTCGCTGCGACGTTCGTCGGAAGTCCTTATGTTCTGATGTTGAGAGGGCATGTCAACGTCGACGTGCTTCCCCACTACACGGGCCCGCGCTCGCGATGGTGGCTCGCGCTGTTTGCAGGATTGCTGACGCTTGCGTTCTGCGTGACGATCGCGGTGTTCACATTCCAGTTCTGGAAAGAGGCCTGGGACAACAAATGGGTCTCCGACACCATGTGGAGAGCGCGTCTGTGGATTCCCTACGTTTCCATGCCGATCGGCCTTGGCATACTCGCATTGCAATCCGTCGCCGACCTTGCGAGTCTTCTGACCGGGCGTGAGCCGCCCTTCGGTTTGAGAACGGAGCTGCGCTCGTGACGCCGACCACGCAGGGCGCGATCGTCCTGGTGGTCACCCTCGTGGTTTTGCTTTCGGGCACGCCGGTCGCGTTCGGCCTCGGCGCCATTTCAATCGCGTTCATCCTGATCTTCCAGGGCGTGGATGCCATGCACGTCGTGGCGGAAACGTTCTATGCAGGTCTCAACGACTTCACGCTCGTGTCGATTCCGATGTTCGTCATGATGGGAGCGGCGATCGGTTCCTCACCCGCGGGACGCGACCTCTACGAAGCGCTCGATCGCTGGCTGTATCGCCTGCCTGGAGGGCTGGTGATCTCCAACCTCGGGGCTTGCGCCATATTCGCAGCGCTTACCGGCTCGTCGCCTGCGTGCTGCGCCGCGATTGGAAAGATGGGCATCCCCGAGATGAGGCGGCGCGGCTATCCCGACGACATTGCGACCGGCTCGATTTGCGCCGGAGGCACGCTGGGCATCCTCATCCCGCCGTCGATCACTTTCATTCTCTACGGGATCGCGACGGAAACTTCGATCGGGCGCCTCTTTCTCGCCGGACTGCTGCCGGGACTCATGCTCACCGGGCTGTTCATGCTGTGGACGCTGTTCATCATATGGAAGCGCGGGTTTCGTGCCCACGCGGCGCACTTCCGTTATACGTGGACCCAGAAGTTTCAGTCCATCCCGAAAATTGCGCCCTTCCTCGCCATCGTGATCGGCGTGATGTATGTGCTCTACGGAGGAATCGCAACTCCCTCCGAGGCCGCAGGTGTCGGCGCGGCGCTCTGCGTGGTCCTGGCGGTGATCATCTACAGGATGTGGCGGCCGGTGCAGTGGTGGACGATCCTGCGCGACACCACTCGGGAGTCGGTAATGATCCTGATGATCATCGCCGCCGCCGTCCTGTTCGGCTACATGCTCACGTCGCTTTATCTCACTCAGACGCTCGCGCAGGGTATCGCCGAGATGCACGTCAATCGCTGGGTGCTGATGGGGATGATCAACGTGTTCCTGCTGGTGTGCGGATTTTTTATTCCACCGGCGGCGATCATCCTGATGACGGCGCCGATTCTCTATCCCATCGTCAAGGCCGCCGGATTCGATCCTGTATGGTTCGGCGTCATCCTGACCATCAACATGGAGATCGGACTTATCCACCCTCCCGTGGGACTGAACATTTACATCGTCAGCTCGATCGCGCCCGACGTCCCCGTGACGCGTGTGATGTGGGGCACGATTCCCTATGTCATCTGCATGATGCTGCAGATTGTCATTCTGTGTCTGTTCCCGGAGATCGCCACCTGGCTGCCCGATCACATGATGGGCGCCAAGCACTGACGCCATCCTGATACTTGCCTGTGAGGCTTCCTTGGCCTAGCCTGTCCCTCGATTCCTGGGCCGGCGTAGCATGCAAGGGGAGCAAGGGGAGGACGATGGGTCGCGGCGTAAAAACTGTGAAGGCCAAGGCTCGAGCGGGGCGACCTGTCGCCAAGACAGCGCGCAAACCTGAGAGTAACGAGCTGCAAGCCAACGGCCCTCTCACCCAGTCCGCGCGTAAGCCCCCGAAAGCGAAGGTCCGGCCCGAGCGACCTGTCGGCAGTACCGCGCGGCAGCGCAAAGGCTCCAAGCTTCACGAGCTCGAGAAACGCTTGGCGGAGGCATTGGCGCAGCAGCAGGCGATCGCCGAGATTCTCGAGGTCATGTCCGCCTCGCCGGGCGATGTGCAGCCGGTGCTCGATGCCGTCACCCAACGCGCTGCCCGTCTCTGTGATGCGCCCTTTGCTCGAGTGGCCCTGGTCGACGGCGACATGCTGCGCGCGGTGTCCGATCATTCGGCCGACGGGACGCCCCAGCCGGCCACGATTCCGATACCGCTCAAGCGAACGTCGATCACCGGTCGCACCGTCTTGGACCGGGCAACTATTCATCACTCGGACGTCGTTTCATTGCTGGACATCGAGTATCCGGACGCGAGGGCAAACGCGCTGCGAATGGGGTTTCGCGCCATGCTGTCGGTGCCGCTGATGCGCGAAGGCAACGCCTATGGTGCGATCTTCCTGTGGCGCCGGGAACCGGGGCTGTTCTCGCCCAACCAGGTCGCGCTGGTGGAGACTTTCGCGCGGCAAGCCGCCATCGCCATCGACAACGCGCGCCTTTTCAACGAAACAAAGGAGAGGCTCGAGCAGCAGACCGCGACCAGCCAGATCCTGCGAGTCATCAGCGGGTCCCCAACCGATGTGCAACCGGTTTTCGACACCATCGCGAATGCTGCGCTCAAGCTTTGTCGAGCAAGGTCGGCCAACCTGTTCACATACGACGGCGAGCTAGTTCATTTGGCGGCCATGGTGAACTTGGATCCCGCTTACATTGAAGCGATGCGCAGGACCTATCCGCGGCCGCTCAGTCGCGCCACTGCGGTCCTCCGAGCGATCCAGATGCGGAGCGTCGTTATGATCCCGGATGTACTCGAGGACAAGGAGTACATCTCGGCGCTCGGAATCCACTCGACTGCCGGAGGTTTTCGCAGCGTCCTGGCCGTGCCCCTGATGAGCGATGGACACGCGATCGGCGGAATTGCCGTTGGCCGAGCCGAATCCGGTTCATTCCCGGACGCGCAGGTCGCCCTGCTCAAGACCTTTGCCGATCAGGCGGTGATCGCCATCGAGAATGTCCGGCTGTTCACGGAGCTTGAGAAACGCAATTGCGATCTTACCGTGGCGCTGGACCAGCAAACCGCGACCAGCGAGATCCTGCGAGTCATCAGCCAATCGCAAACCGAAGTTCAACCCGTCTTCGACGCGATCGTTCGCAGCGCCGTTCGGTTGTGCGGAGCTGACCATAGCATCGCCGCCCGGTTCGACGGCGAGCTCCTCCACCCCCTCGCCCATCACGGCTTCTCACCCGACGCACTGAAAATCGTCGAGGGCATGTTCCCGATGCGACCTGGCCCGGAAAACATGCTGGGTCGGGCGGCACTCAGCAAAGCGGTCGTCAACCTTCCCGACATGCTGGCCGACCCGACGTATTCGCGCGATTACGCGATCGCCGGAGGCTGGCGCAGTGGGATCGGGGTGCCGATGCTTCGCGAGGGAGAGCTCATCGGAGCGATCGCGGTGTCCCGCAGGGAACCCGGCGCGTTTCCCGACCACTTGGTCGCACTGCTCAAGACCTTCGCCGACCAGGCCGTCATCGCCGTCGAGAACGTGCGATTGTTCACGGAGCTGGAAGTCCGCAACCGCGATCTTACCGAATCGCTCGAGCAGCAAACTGCTACCAGCGAAATCCTGCGCGCGATCTCGAGCTCACCGACGCATCTCCAACCTGTCCTCGAGGCGGTCGTTAGCGCCGCCGCCCGGTTTTGCGGGGCGCCTGATGTAATGATTCTGCGCGTGGAGGGGGACGTGCTCCGCGGCGGTACTGGGGTGGGGCAGTTCGCTGAAGTCGTCAGGCAGCGCGCCGGAAGCATTGCCGCGCTCGAGATTCCGATTAACAGCAAATACGTGTCCGGCCGCGCCGTATTTGAGCGCCGCAGCGTCCACGTTTACGATCTCGCCGCCGAGAGCGAGGACGAATACCCAATAGGGCGCGAGCTTCAGCGCCGCTTCGGACACCACACCTGTCTCGCCACGCCCCTGCTCCGGGAGGGCGTTCCGCTCGGCGTCGCCTGCCTGTTCAGGATGGAGGTGAGCCCGTTTTCGGAGAAACAGATCGAGCTGCTCAGGACGTTCGCCGATCAAGCCGTCATTGCGATCGAGAACGTGCGTCTGTTCACCGAATTGGAGGTGCGCAACCGCGACCTCACCGAGGCGCTGCAACATCAGACGGCGACCAGCGAAATCCTGCGCGTCATTTCGAGCTCGCCCACCGACGTCCAGCCGGTGTTCGAAACCGTCTGCGAACGTGCAGAAAAGCTGTGCGACGCGGAGATAAGCTTGGTCTCGCGGGTCGAAGGTGAGCAGATCCACCTCGTCGCGATTCACGGCGTAAGCCGGGAGGGCACCGAGGCCATCAAGTGCTACTTCCCCATGCGCGTGGACGCCGAGCTTACGAGCGCGCGCGCCATTCGCGGTCGAGCCGTCGTGCATACCACCGATGTGATGGCCGATCCGGAGTACGAAGCCAAGGACGCCGCAATCGCCGCATCCTATCGCAGTTGCCTCGCCGTACCGATGTTTCGCGAAGGGCAAGTCGTTGGCGCAATCTTCGTCGCCAGGGCGAATCCGGGCCGTTTTGCGGACTCGAAGGTGGAACTGCTCAAGACTTTCGCCGATCAGGCGGTGATCGCCGTCGAAAACGTGCGGTTGTTCAACGAGCTCGAGTCGCGAACCGCACAACTCACGCGATCCGTGGGAGAGCTGAAGGCGCTCGGCGAGGTCGGTCAGGCAGTCAGCTCGACGCTGGATCTGGAAACCGTGCTGCGCACGATCGTCTCGCGCGCCACGCAACTCTCCGGGATGGATGGCGGATCGATCTGGGAGTACGACGACACACGCGAGGAATTTCACCTGCACGCGACGGACCGATTGCCGCGCAAGTTAGTCGATGTGCTGAAAGCCACGCCTATCCGAAAGGGCGAGGGTGCGCTGGGTCGACTGGCGATGACCGTCGAGCCGGTCGAGATCCGCGACTTCGTCGACGAGCGTAGTTATCAAAGTCGCCTGCGTGAGGCACTCATTCGCTTCGGGTATCGGTCTGTCGTGGCGGTGCCTCTGCTGCGTGAGGACCGCCTGCTCGGCGCGCTGGCGGTAAATCGCAAGAGTCCCGGCGACTTCGAGCCGGAGGTAATCGATCTGCTCAAGACCTTCGCCACCCAATCGGCCCTGGCGATCCAGAACGCGCGGCTCTTTCGCGAGATCGAGGACAAGAGCCGCCAGCTCGAGGTCGCGAGCAAGCACAAGAGCGAGTTCCTCGCCAACATGTCGCACGAGCTGCGCACTCCCCTCAACGCCATCATCGGCTTCTCTGAGGTGCTGGCCGAGCGCATGTTCGGAGAGGTCAACGACAAGCAGGCGGAATACCTGAACGACATTCTCGAATCTGGACGGCATCTTCTTTCGCTCATCAATGACATCCTCGATCTCTCCAAGATCGAAGCGGGCCGGATGGAACTCGAATCGACCGATTTCGACTTGCCCGGCGCCATCGAGAACACGCTCATCCTCGTGCGCGAGCGCGCCCAAAGACGCGCCATCGCGCTCGCGCGCACTGTCGACGCGCGCCTCGGGATGGTTCACGCTGATGAACGCAAGGTGAAGCAAGTGCTGCTGAACCTGCTCTCCAACGCTCTAAAGTTCACACCCGAGGGCGGGCAGATCGCTGTGCGTGCGGGCCTGAACGACGGCTCCATCGAAATTTCAGTCACCGATACCGGCGTCGGCATTGCGCCCGACGATCAGGAGACGGTGTTCGAGGAATTCAGGCAGGTCGGCACGGCGTCAAAAAAAGTTGAAGGCACGGGGCTCGGTCTTGCGATCTCAAGGAAGTTCATCGAGTTGCACGGCGGGAAAATATGGGTCGAGAGCCGGCTCGGAGCCGGTTCGACATTCGTCTTTAGCTTGCCGCGAACGTGGCTCGCTGCTGCGAAATAAGGTCTGTCGTGGCGTGCGACACGCGTCCTGTCGTCGAATGGTTGATGTCAGGCGCGCGCTCGGCCGCTCGAGCTCAGGACATCATGGGAGAAATGTGCGAGCGCCTGCTCGCCTGTGGAGTTCCCCTGTGGCGAGCAGCGGTGTTTGTACGTACGCTGCATCCGCAGGTGACGGGCCGCAGGTTTCTATGGCGCCTCGGTGCGGGCGTCGAGGTCGGAGAGCTCGCGTTCGAGCGTCTCGACACGGAGGAGTATCGCGACAGTCCGGTCGTCAGGATCTATGCCACCAAGTCGCCGCTACGCCGGCGGTTGCGGCAGGAGAGCGATGCGGCCGAGTTCGAGGTGCTGCGCAGCCTCTATGCGGGGGGTGCGACGGATTATCTGGCCTCGCCGCTCCTGTTCATCGATGGCAGCGTTCATGTCGCGACCTGGGCGACAAGGAATCCCGGAGGCTTCGCGGACGAGCACATTGCTGCCATCGAAAGCGTTATCGCGCCGCTTGCGCGCGTCGCCGAGATCATGGCGCTTCGCCGAACCGCGAGCAATCTTCTGGACACCTACGTCGGCCGGAATGCGGGGGAGCGCATCATGTCGGGGGCCATACGACGCGGGCACACCGAGTCGATTCTTGCGGCAATCTGGCTCTCCGACATGCGAGGCTTTACCTCGCTGGCCGACCGCGTGTCGCCCGACGGGTTGATCTCGCTTCTGAACCAGTATTTCGATTGTCAGGTCCCAGCCATTACCAAACACGGCGGCGAAGTGCTGAAATTCATGGGCGACGGCTTGCTGGCGATCTTTCCCGTCGATGACGCGCGCAGCGACTTGAGCGCTATCTGCGACGCGGCGCTGGCAGCGGCTGGCACGGCGCGAAACAACGTCGCCAGCTTAAGCGCCCCGAGCAAGGTCGATGGGGTGGAGAGCTTGCGCTTCGGGCTCGCGCTGCACGTGGGGGAGGTGCTCTACGGCAACATCGGCGGCGGCGATCGCCTCGATTTCACTTGCATCGGACCGGCGGTCAATCTCGCGGCGCGCCTGGAGAAGCTCGCCGGCAGGCTCGGGCGCACAATGCTCGTCTCGAACGAGTTCGCACGCCACTGTCGCGCAAGTCTTGTCCCGCTGGGCGCTTTCAACCTGCCGGGATTCTCGGCGATGCAGAGGGTGTTTGCCGAGGTCGACCAAGAGCCGTCCGTCCAGATTGGCGTCTCGGCGGCCGGTAGTGCATCGCCATCGCCTGATGCCTGACTAGCTTCCGCGACGTGGCGAGGGTTCCGCTCCCGCGAGCCACGAACTGATCCGCTGCATGCGTTGCCTCTTCGAACCGCGTCTCGTCAATGACGCTTTCGGCGATCCGGGCCTTTACGTCGATTTTCGCGACGAACGGCGAGCGCTGCTGTTCGACCTCGGTGACATCTCCGCGCTGCCGCCGCGCAAGCTGATGCGGCTGTCGCACGTTTTCGTCACCCACACGCACATGGACCACTTTTCCGGTTTCGATCACCTGCTTCGCGTGGTGCTCGGGCGCAAGGAGAACGTGATCGTGCTCGGCGGACCGGGATTCGTCGAGCAGGTCGAGCACAAGCTGCGCGCGTACACCTGGAATGTCGTGCATCGCTACGAGGTCGAGCTGGTGATCGATGTGCGCGAAATCGGAACCGACGGTCGCGGACAGCGGGCACGCTTTTCCAGCCGGACAGGATTCGCGCGCGAGTCATGCGCCCCGCTCGCACCTATGGAGGATGTTCTGCACGACGAGGCGACTTTTCGTGTTCGCGGGCGCTTCGTCGACCACGACATACCCTGTCTCGCCTATGCCGTCGAGGAGAAAGCGCACGTCAACGTGGCAAAGAACCGCCTCTCCGCGCTGGGACTTTCCACCGGTCCGTGGCTGCGCGAGCTCAAACATGCGGTTCTCACCGGCGCGTCTGACACGGCGCCCATCGATGTGCAATGGCGCGATCGGCAGGGCGAGCACGCGATGACGCGACAGGTCGGCGACCTGCGTCATCTGGTTTTAGACGTCGTTCCCGGTCAGCGAATTGGCTACGTCACGGACTTGCGCTACACCGCGGCGAACGTGGACGCACTTATCGCGCTGCTCGCCGGCGTGGACCTGCTGTTCATCGAATGCGTGTTCCTGGACGAGGACGCCGAGCACGCCGCGCGCAAAAACCATCTGACGGCGCGTCAGGCCGGCGAGATCGCCCACGCGGTCAG
>VBCY01000383.1:0-10557 GCA_005882995.1 Betaproteobacteria bacterium | reverse complement strand
GCGCCCCTCGGACCTGCTCGCCCAAATGCACGCCGCCTGGTCCGGCACCTAGGCGCCGCTGCGCGCCTATCGACGCTCCTATAACTTCATGGCGCATGCGCGGGATGTGTCGTCACTGTCCGAAAGTCATCTGAGACCTTGCTGGAACTTTGCTTGTGTCGGGAAGTCCCATTTTTGACCCCACATCTGCATAGGAAAAGTCGACATGATCCGATCAAGCATTCTTGCAATCGCATTCGCGCTACTCGGTGTTGCATGGGCTCCTCTCCCGTTCGCCCAAGTGGGTCAGCCCACGGCGGAGCAAACGGCAGAACCATACAGTGATGCGGAACTGCAGTCGTTCGCGGAAGCCGCATTGGAAGTGAAGCGCATCAAAGCTGGATACGCGTCGAAACTGCAAGCAGCTGCAAGCGCCGAAGAGCAACAAAACCTGAAAGAGGCAGCATCGCAGGAGATGAAGCGTGCCGTCGAGGAGCGAGGCATCAGTGTCGACAAGTACCAGGAGATACTGGCGAATGCACTGACAAATCCCGAGCTCGCGCAAAGGATCAACAAGTACTTTGAGGGAACCAGGGTCTAAACAGACTCACAGACTCGTCGGGACCATTCAGCCGCGCCTTCGTTTGCGGCGACCTCTCAACCATTCGGCTCGCTTCAGCAGGTCGGCAGCCGGTAGTCCTTGAACTGTTCGCGCAGCGTGAGCTTGGAAAGCTTGCCCGTCGCGGTGTGCGGCAGTTCGTCCACGAATACGACATCGTCGGGTAGCCACCACTTTGCGACCTTGCCTTCGTAGAACTTCAACATTTCATCTTTGCTCAGATCGGCGTCGCTTCGCTTCACAACGATGAGCAGCGGCCGCTCGTCCCATTTCGGATGGCGAATGCCGATCACCGCTGCCTCGGCAACCGAAGGATGACCCACGGCGATGTTTTCCAGCTCGATCGAGCTGATCCACTCACCGCCGGACTTGATGACATCCTTGGAGCGATCGGTGATCTGCAGATAGCCGTCCTTGTCGATCGTGCCGACGTCGCCGGTCGGCAGCCAGCCGTCAGTCGCAAGCGGATTACCACCTGCATCCTTGTAGTAACGGCGCAATACCCACGGACCGCGCACCAACACTTCGCCCGCCGACTTCCCGTCGCGTGGCAGCTCCGTGCCTTGTCCGTCGACCACCTTCATCTCGACGCCGTACAGCGGCCGCCCCTGTTTGAGAGCGAGCTGGAATTTGGCCTCTTCGGATAATCCCTGGTGACAGCCCTTGGGCGCATTCACCGTGCCGACCGGGCTCATCTCGGTCATGCCCCAACCGTGGTGGACGCGTACGCCGAACTGTTCCGAAAGCGTCTTCATCATCGCCGGCGGACAAGCCGCTCCACCGATGGTCGACGATTTCAGTGTCGAAAAGCGCAGCTTGTTCTGGGTCATGTAGTTGAGCAGGTTCATCCACACGGTGGGCACGGCCGAGGTGCTGTCGACTGCCTCGGATTCGAGCAGCTCGTAGAGACTTGCACCATCGAGCGCGGCGCCCGGAAATACCAGTTTCGCGCCCACCATGGGAGCGGAGTACGGAATACCCCAGGCATTGACATGGAACATCGGCACGATCGCCAGCACCGAGCTCGTTGCACGCAGATTCTTGGCGTCCGGCAAGGCAATCGCGAAGGCGTGAAGGATCGTCGACCGGTGACTGAACAACACGCCTTTGGGATGGCCGGTGGTTCCGGAGGTGTAGCACAGCCCCGAAGCCGTGTTCTCATCGAACTCAGGCCATTCGAAATCGTCGCTTTCAGCCGCGAGTAGATCCTCGTAGCAGGAGAGTCCAGGAAGCGCCGACTGCGGCAGGTGAGCGCGGTCGGTGAGGGCGACCCAATGCTTCACGCCAGGGCAGAGTGGAGCAAGCTTCTCGACCAGCGGCGTGAACGTGAGATCGAAGAACACCATGCGATCTTCCGCGTCGTTCACGATGTAGACGAGCTGGTCGTGGAAGAGCCGCGGGTTGATGGTATGGATGATCGCTCCGCTCCCCGACACGGCATAGTAGAGCTCGAAGTGGCGGTAGCCATTCCAGGCGAGCGTGGCTACCCGGTCTTCCGGCTCGACACCCAATCGGGGGAGCGCGCGTGCCAGGCGCCGTGCACGCAGGTGCGCGTCGCGATAGGTATAGCGATGAATCGGCCCTTCGAGGGTTCTCGATACGATTTCGCTGTCGCCATGGCAGCGATCCGCGTGACGAATCAGTGATGAAATCATCAGCGGAGTGTTCATCATCAATCCCTGCATGGCTCCTCCTGGTGCCACCTCGCTGCCGTCCAGAATCGGGTGGCTTCTACGGTTCGGGACCGTGATTCTATCGCGCGCTTGAAATGCCCGGTCGCTGCCGGTAGCATGCCTTTACCCACCGACGAGAATGTGAGACGCGTAGGCTCGATGCAGTCAATGAGCGGTGGGACCTAGGAGGAAATATGCGCAAGTCGCCGCAACCTGCCGCGTGGGCGGCGATCGCCTGCTTCGTTGCAACGATCTTCGCCGGACCGTCGGCCGCCGAGGTCAAGCTCGCGTTCATTGATCCGCTTTCCGGGGGCGCCGCCAGCGCCGGAATCAACGCCCAGAAGCACTTCACCTACGAGATAGACAAGATCAACGCCGCGGGCGGGTTGAACGGCGAGAAGCTCTCGATCGTCTTCTACGACAACAAGGTCGACCCGCAGGAATCGCTGATCGCTCTGAAGAAGGCGCTCGACGACGGCGCTCGTTATATCTTTCAGGGCAATGGCAGCGCGGTTGCGCTCGCCATCTCCGACGCCGTGCTCAAATATAACGAGCGCAATCCCGGGAAGGAGGTGCTGTACTTCAACTACGCTGCGGTCGATCCGGCGCTCACCAATGCCAAGTGCAACTTCTGGCATTTCCGCTTCGACTCCGACGCCGACATGAAGATGACGGCGCTGGTCAACTTCATTGCGACGCAGCCGCAGGTCAAGAAGGTCTACCTCATCAATCAGGATTATTCATTCGGCAAGGCGGTGGCCTCCGCCGCGCGCCGAATGCTCGCCGACAAGCGACCCGACGTCGAGATCGTCGGCGACGAGCTGCATCCGCTGCAGAAGGTACAGGACTTCTCTCCCTACGTCGCCAAGATCAAGGCTTCGGGCGCCGACACCGTGATCACCGGCAACTGGAGCAACGACATGTATCTCCTGTTCAAGGCCGGCAAGGACGCGGGTCTCAAAGTCACGTGGTACACCTACTACGCCGACGCCCTTGGCGCTCCAACGGCCATCGGCCGCGATGGCAACGGCGTGGTCAAGGTCGTCACCAGCTTCCACGGCAATGCATTGCCCGAACCGGATCCGGACGTCGCGGCCTTCAGAAAGCGCTTCACGGACAAGCTCGACGAATTCAACTACTACCGTCTCAACACCGCCTTCATGATGCTCACGGCGGCTGCCGCCAAGGCCAAGTCGAACGACCCGGTGAAGATCGCGCGCGCGCTCGAAGGCATGAAGCTCACAACTTCCGTGGGTGATGTCGAGATGCGAGCTGACAATCACCAGCTGCTCCAGCCGCTTTACGTTGCAACTTTCTCCGACAACGTCAAATTCGACGTCGAGAAAACCGGGCTCGGCTTCAAGACCGACGTCAAGGTCACCGCCAAGGACACGGCGATGCCGACCACTTGCCAGATGCAGCGGCCCAACGGTTGAGAAGGTCATCCCGGCGGAGGCCGAGGCGACTAGGATGCGTCATCCCAGGCGAGCGTAACGAGGTCCGGGATCCAAGTGGTCGCGCGAAGCTGATGTGCGGTTGCAACTTGGGTCCCGGCCTTCGCCGGGACGACGCCTGCGCGGGGCGACGACCTTAAGCAGAGGCAGCGAATTGAACATGTCATCCCGGCGAAGGCCGGGATCCAATTTCGAGGCCGCAGATTGGGCCCCGGCCTAAAGCCGGGGCGACGACCTAGGCGAAGCATCGACCATGCTCGAGATCATCACCTTTTCGCTTTTGAACGGTGTGGTCTACGGGCTGCTGCTGTTCATGGTCTCGAGCGGCCTCACGCTGATCTTCAGCCTGATGGGCGTGCTCAATTTCGCCCACGCCAGCATGTTCATGCTCGGGGCCTACTTCTCGTATCAGATCGGCACGTGGATCGGCTTCTGGCCGGCACTGGTCATCGCTCCGCTGCTGGTCGGAGCGATCGGCGCGGCCGTCGAACGCTATGGCCTACGCCACGTGCACAAGCAAGGTCATGTAGCCGAAATACTCTTTACCTTCGGGCTCGCCTATCTCGTGGCCGAATCGGTGATCATGATCTGGGGCCGCAATCCGATCGAGAATCGCGTGCCAGCCGTCATCGATTTCCCCGCGTTCCTGCTCTTCGGCACCAGTTACCCTGCATACAAGGTGTTGATGATGGCGATCTCGGTCGGCATGTTCGCATTTCTCTATCTCGCCTTCCGTCGCACGCGACTCGGCCTGATCATTCGAGCAGCGCTGACGCATCCTGAAATGGTCGGCGCACTCGGCCATGACGTTCCTCGGATCTTCGTACTGGTATTTGCCATCGGCAGCGCACTCGCGGGGCTCGCCGGCGTTATCGGGGGATTCGCGCTGCTCACCGAACCGAGCATGGCGGCGGCGCTGGGACCGATCGTGTTCGTCGTGGTTGTCGTCGGTGGATTGGGATCGATTACCGGTGCGTTCATTGCTTCGATGTTGATCGGCATCATTCAGACCTTCGCCGTGTCTCTGGACTATTCGCTGCTCGACCTCTTGCGCGTGTTCCACGTCGTGGTCTCGAGCGACTCTGCCTTCCACGAAGTGGCCGCGGTGAAGATCGCGCAGGCCGCGCCGCTCATACCCTATCTGTTGCTGGTCGTGATACTCATCTTCCGACCGCGCGGTCTCCTCGGTCGGCGCGACGCATGAGTGAAAGCAAGACCGCGAGTCCGGTGCCGGAGCGTCGCTCGGGCGCCTTGCTGCAATGGCTGGAACGGCGAAAGGCATGGCTCTTCGCCGCGATCGTGTTGATCATCCTGCCGCATGTCCCCGGGCTCGACGGCAATTTCGGACGCTCGCTGCTGTCGCAGATGGGCATTGCCGCGGTCTTCGCCCTTTCCTACAACCTCCTCCTTGGGCAGACAGGCCTCCTGTCATTCGGGCATGCGGTGTACTTCGGTTTGGGAGGCTATGCCGGCATTCATCTCATGCGCGCGATCAACGCAGGGCTGCCGATTCCGATGCCGCTGGTTCCACTCGCGGGTGCGGCGACGGGCCTCGCTTTCGGAATGCTTTTCGGGGCGCTGACGACGCGCCGCGCCGGTGTGGTTTTTGCCCTGATCTCTCTGGGAGTCGGAGAGCTGGTGTTCGCCGCAATGCGTATCCTGCAGGGATTTTCCGGCGGCGAAGAAGGAATCACCGCCAACCGTGGCATGGGGCCCCACCCTTTCGGGCTGACCTTCGGACCGCAGCTTCAGGTCTACTACGTCATCGTTTTCTGGTCAGCGATGGCCGCTGCACTGATGGCTGCGTTTTTGCGCACGCCCGCGGGTCGCATGTGCAATGCGGTGCGCGACAACCCGGAACGCGCGGCATTCATCGGTTACGATCCGGTCCGTATTCGCTTTGTCGTGTTTTGCGTTGCCGCGATGTTCGCCGGTCTTGCTGGAGGCTTGCACGCGCTCAACTACGAGATCGTTGCGGCGGAGGCTGTGGGCGCCGGCCGTTCCGGCACGGTGCTGCTGATGGCGTACATCGGCGGAGTGCACAGCTTTTTCGGCGCGGTTCTCGGGGCGGTAACCATCACCTGGCTGCAGGTGAGCCTCTCGGATTACACCACGGCGTGGCAGCTCTACTTGGGGCTTTTTTTTATCGCCGTCGTGCTGTTCGCTCCGGGCGGACTCTCCGGCCTGCTGTTGATGCATCGGCCGATTCTCGGAACGCGAGCCTTTCTGCACGTCGTGAAAAGCTACGCCATCGCAGCTCTTCCAGCGCTTGCTGCCGCAGCGGGAGCGATCATGCTGCTCGAGATCAATTACCGTCGCGCCACCCAGCCGGATACCGGCGCGCGTATGCGTCTTTTCTGGATGGATGTCGATACGTCAAGCGTGTGGCCATGGCTGAGCGCAATCGCGCTTCTCGCTGGCGGCGCGTTTCTCTTCAATCGGTGTCGCCGTCTTGTGGCGAACGCATGGCAGCAGGCGAGCGACGAAGCGCGGACGGTCGGCGGCATGCAGCGCGAACCCCGGCCATGAAAGATGCTCGCGCCTCCAGAGGCTGCGTCCTGCAGCTGCGCGATCTGCACAAGCGTTTCGGCGCGACGCCAATCATCCGTGGGGTTTCGCTCGACATCGACCAAGGAGAGCGCCACGCCATCATCGGCCCCAATGGCGCCGGCAAGTCCACGCTATTCAACCTGGTCAGCGGACTCTTTGCGCCGAGCGCCGGCTCCATTCGTCTTGACGGCGAGCCGATCGAGGGCTTTTCGCCGTTTGAAATATATCGCCGGGGACTCGCACGCAGCTTCCAGGTGACCAACATCTTTCCACGACTCTCGGTGTTCGAGAACATCCGCTGCAGCGTGCTGTGGTCGCTCGGCTACCGCTATTCGTTCAAGCGCGATGTCGCCAAGCTCTCCGACGCTAACGCGCGAACCGGTGAAGTGCTGGAGCAGATCGGCATGAGTGCGCGGCGCGATGTTCGGGCCGGGGTGCTCACCTATGCCGAGCAGCGGGCGCTGGAGATCGGAATCACCATCGCCGGTAACGCGCGAGTGATCCTGCTCGATGAACCCACTGCCGGGATGAGCCGCGCCGAGGCCGCCAGAGCCGTTTCATTGATCCGGACAATCTCCGTGGGCAGGACTCTCGTCATGGTGGAGCATGACATGGGGGTGGTGTTCGACCTCGCCGATCGGATCTCGGTGCTGGTGTACGGTGAGATCATCGCGACCGACGCCCCGACGCGCATTCGCGAAAACCCCGCGGTCCGGGCCGCGTATCTGGGAACGGGTCCAGGGAACCTCTGAAGTTTCAAATGCTCGAGGTCGACGCGCTGCACGCGTACTACGGCAAGAGCCACATCCTTCAGGGCGTGTCGTTTCGCGTCGGCGAAAGAGAAATCGTCAGTCTGCTCGGAAGAAACGGCGCCGGTCGCTCCACGACCATCAAGACCATCATGGGACTGGTGCAGTCACAGGGAGCGGTTCGCTTCAAGGGCCAGCGCATCGACGGGATCAAACCGCACGATATCGCCCGACGCGGTTTGGGCTATGTTCCCGAAGATCGGGCGATCTTTCCCGATCTGACCGTTCGCGAGAACCTGATGCTTGGCCTGAAATCGCGACGGCACAACGAGCGTCGCTCCCGCTGGTCGCTGGAGGACACCTTCACGCTCTTCCCTCTGCTGCGCGAGCGTGCCGATGCGCCCGGGGGGGTGCTTTCCGGCGGCGAGCAGCAGATGCTCACGATCTGCCGCACGCTGATGGGCGATCCCGATCTGGTCATGGTCGACGAGCCCACCGAGGGACTTGCGCCTAAGCTGGTGGAGCTGGTTCGCGAGCTTCTGCTCGAGATCGCCAAGCGAGGAGTCGCCATCCTGATCGTCGAACAGAAACTCGCCATTGCGCTCGCCATCGCGCAGCGTGTCTACGTCATGGGTCACGGCCGGATTGTGTTCGAGGGCGCGCCCGAGGCCCTGCGCGCCAATGAAGCGGTGCGCAAGGAGTGGCTCGAGGTCTAGCCGTGGTCGGAGCGGCGCGATACGATCCGGGTTTCATGTATCGCAACAGGTAGTCATGGCCTCCACCGACAAGCTGCTCAGCGCTCATCCTCCGGCGTTTTCACGGGCCGACGCCTTGATCATCGCCGCCTGCGCGATATCGATGCTGATCGTGCAGATGGACTGGTTTGCCCTCAATCTGGCCATTCCTGCCATCGCACGCCAGTTCGACATGGCGTCGACCGACCTGCAGTGGGTGGTGAGCGGGTACATGATTTCGATCGGTGCCCTGATGGTGACGGCGGGCAGACTCGCCGATATTTTCGGACGTCGAAAAATCATCGTTTGCGGACTCGTGGTCTTCGGCGTCCTTTCCGCAGTCTGCGGTGCTGCTCCGGATGAAACATGGCTGATCGCGGCGCGGATCGTTCAGGGCGTGGGCGCAGCGCTGATTTTTCCGGTTGCCATCGCGGTCATCTCCAGCACTTTCACGGGTCCCAGGCAAAGCCGGGCGATCGGCATCGTCCTTGGATTCGCCGCGATAGGCACCGCGTTGGGACCATTCGTCGGCGGCGCCTTCTCCGAATACTGGAGCTGGCGGGGCGTTTTCTTCATCAATATCCCGTTCTGCATCGTTGCGGCGTTTCTCATGCTGCGCTACGTCGGCGAAACGCGCGATGAGACGGCAAGCAGGCATATCGATGTCGCCGGCATTGTCGCCATCACGGGCGGCATGGTCTGCATCAGCCTCGGTTTCGACCGCGGCGAGGATTGGGGCTGGACTTCGTGGGCCACGGCGGGAACCCTTGCAGGGGGCGCCGCGCTGCTCATCGCTTTTGTCGCGATCGAATCGCGGGTCAGTTCTCCACTCATCGATCTGCGGCTATTTCGCAACCGTGCACTCGACGCCGCAGTGATTGCGGGATCGCTCTCCAACGTCGTTTATTGTCTGGTCGCAGTATTCTCGGCGATGTATCTTCAGCAGGCGCGCGGCCTGTCGCCCTTCGCGTCGGGACTCGTTTTCCTGGCGTTATCCGCTGGCGCGGGCTCCGCGAGTTATTACGCGGGGCGGCTTGCTGAGCGTTTTCCGGCCGATCGCCTCATGGCGGTGGGAATGTTTATCAGCGCCATCGGCATCGTCGCGCTCACTCGCGTCGAATCGCTCTGGCTTTATACGCCCTTGTTTCTGCTTACCGGCGTTGGTCTCGGGCTCGGTTGGGCGCTTGCGAGCGTCGCCACTCAGGCGGTGGTTTCCCCGGAGCTCGCGGGCGCCGCATCCGGCGTGACGCTGACGTCGCTGGTCATGCTCGGTGCGGTAAGTGTGGCCATTGCCGCCACGGTGCTGGAGCTCTTGAGCGGGTCGGTGCGCGCGGCAGCTTCGGATGCGGCAGCGATCGAGACCGTCCTCACCGCCGGCGCCGTGCTGGCCTTGGCCGGCGCATTGAGCCTGCTCATTTTTGGGCGGGGAAGCGCGCCGCCTATTCCCATCGAAGCCAAAGCATCGCGAGTTTCCTAAAGGAGCCAGCCATTACCGCACGCTACCAAGCCGAGCAGAGCGTCGCCATCATCACGCTGGACGCTCCGCCGGTGAACGGACTCGGCTACGACACCCGCGCTGGTGTCGCCGCGGGCATCGACCGCGCTCTCGCAGATCCCGAAATCAAGGCCATTGTGATTGCCGGGGCCGGTCGAATGTTTTCGGCGGGCGCGGACATTCGAGAATTCAACACCCCGAAGGCGAAGGCCGAGCCCACGCTCAATTCGCTGATTAGCATCATCGAGTCAAGCGACAAGCCGGTCATCGCAGCGATCGGTGGAGGATGCATGGGCGGCGGGCTGGAGCTTGCGATGGGATGTCATTTCCGCATCGCTGCCAACGAAGCGTCGATTGCGCTGCCTGAAGTGAAGCTCGGTATCCTCCCTGGCGCTGGTGGTACGCAGCGATTGCCGCGCGCGGTGGGCCTGGAAGCAGCGCTCAACATGATCGTTTCGGGCACGACTGTGCGCGCCTCTCAGCTCGCCGGAACGGCGCTTTTCGACGAGCTCGTCGAAGGCGATCCTCTGCCGGCCGCGCTTTCGTTGGCGCGCAAGGTCGCGCAAGAGAATCGGACACGCAAGCGATTGCGCGACCTGACCATCGATGATCCGAATGCGGAAGCGTTCCTTCAGTTCGCGCGCAATACCGTTGGCGCGGCGAGCAAGGGATATCCGGCGCCGCTCAAATGCGTCGAGGCGGTCGCGGCCGCGGTGACCCAGCCGTTCAAAGAAGGCAAGCGCATCGAGCGCGAGCTCTTCGCGCAGCTTATGCGGACGCCCGAATCACGGGCCCTTCGCCACGCTTTTTTTGCAGAGCGTACCGCCGCCCGGATTCCCGGCATTGCCGACGATGCACCGGCACGGCAGATCCGGCGTGTCGCGGTCATCGGCGCCGGCACCATGGGTTGCGGCATCGCAATGAACTTTGTCAGCGCGGGATTGCCGGTGACGATCCTCGAGACAAAACAGGGAGCGCTCGACAAGGGGCTCGCGACCATCCGTCGCAACTACGAGTCGTCGGTGAAGCGCGGCAAGCTCGACGCGAATGCAGCGCAACGCAACATGGCGCTGCTCTCGCCGACTCTCGACTTTGAGCAACTTGCCGACAGCGATCTGGTGATCGAGGCTGTGTTCGAGGACATGGAGGTGAAGCAGGACGTGTTCCGCAGGCTCGATCGCGTGGCCAAGCCCGGCGCGATTCTCGCGAGCAATACCTCGACCCTTGATCTCGACAGGATTGCTGCGACCACCGAACGGCCGCAGGACGTTATCGGGATGCATTTTTTCAGCCCGGCAAACGTG
>VBCY01000382.1 GCA_005882995.1 Betaproteobacteria bacterium | reverse complement strand
TCCTGAAGTGCAGACGCTCCAGGCCGCAGACGCAAACGCAGCCATGGATCAGACAAAGCTCAATGTTGATATCGACCTCGTGCTTCTCGACCTGCACATGCCAGGTCCAAGTGGGTTGGATCTACTCCGCGCATTGAAGGAGGACTTGCCGTCCGTGCCGGTGGTCGTACTCTCGTCCGATGAAACACGCGGCTCCATTCTGAGAGCCCTGGACAAGGGTGCCGTGGGCTACATCCCGAAATCCTCGAGCTCGAAGGTCATGACGCAGGCGCTTCGGCTAGTGCTCGTCGGTGGAATTTACCTGCCGGCTGTCGTGCTGCAGGGCGACGCCGAGCGGCCTGCTGCAAATCCAGAAGTACCCGCAGCGCCGGGAATCCCCGATCTGGGGCTTACGCCACGACAGATGGACGTGCTGCGTTGCCTGTTGCGCGGAATGTCGACCAAGCTGATGTGTCGCGAGCTCAAGCTCCAGGAGGGCACCGTCAAGAGCCACGTGCAGGCGGTGTTCAATGCACTCAATGTCCGCACGCGGACGCAGGCAGTACTCGTCGCGAGCCAACGTGGAGTACAGCTGGGCAATTCGCCATCCTCCACCTGACCGTAGCGACTGGAAAAGTCCTCGTCCTTAGGTATCCTGCGGCCCGCGTGCGCTACGCGTTCAGGTAGCCTCACGATAGAAATCCGATCCGCGGAATTTTCGCGGGCGACTCAGCGCGCGCGGGACTGACCGCACGCAACATCGACGCAGCGACGAGAGACAAGAAATGCGTTGTTCCTTCTCACTCGATCACCCCGTCCGCTCGTTGTAGCACGGACTCCGGGATGGTCACGCCGATCTGCTTCGCAGTCTTCAGGTTGATGAGCAGCTCGAACTTAGTGGGCTGCACGACGGGAAGATCGGCGGGCCGCGCTCCCTTCAGGATCCTGTCGACGTAGCTGGCTGCGTCGCGCCACGTCACGTTTGCTTCCTCCGCATAGCTCATGAGGCCACCGTCAAGGACATACCTTGAAGTGGTATATATGGCGGGCAGTCGAGCCTTGAGCGCGAGATTTACGACCCGTGCCGGGTGTACGTTCACCGATCCAGTCGCTACTACAATGAGCGCCTCTGCGCGCATCTCGCCTGCAACGAGAAATGCATTTTCCAAATCGTCAGGCTTTCGCACCTCCAGAGACTGAAGCGTCACTCTCAACGCGTGGGCAGTACTCTCGGTCTCCCTCACGTGGCCCGCGGCGGGCCGACTGTTTGGATCCCAGAGCAATCCCACGCGCGACATCTTGGGTAGAGTCTCCTTGAGCAATTCCAGCCGTTTGCCGGCCAATTTCGCACCCATGTTGATGAAACCTGTAACGTTGCCGCCGGGCCGCGCGAGACTGGCAACCAAGCCGAGTCGAACCGGATCATCATCGGTATTTCCCATGACAATCGGGATCGTGGTAGTCGCACGCTTGGCTGCGAGGGCCGAGTTCGCGCCCCCGGCAAGAATGCAGTCCACATTGAGACGGACCAGCTCCGCCGCGAGCTCGGGTAAACGATCTGCGTTGCCATTTGCGAATCGCCACTCAATGACGATGTTCTGCCCGTCGACATATCCAAGGCTGCGCAGACCTTGCAGAAATGCCTCTTCCGCGGACTTGATCCCAGCGCGCGGTGAAAGGTAACCTATGCGCCAAACCTTGCTTTGTTGTTGCGCCAAGGAGCTGATTGCCGCGGCGAGTCCGCCTGTGCCGAGCGCAACCAATAATTTACGACGCGTCGTCATGCGACCCGACCGGTTGAGTCGCTGCCCGTAATTACCTATGACGCGGACCGCCGGACCCGCTGGAGAGAAATCCAACCACGCGGAATCGCCGGTTTCTGCGCGCTAGCAGCGAGCGCCACAGTAAATAGGCCACCCGCAACGCTGCCAATGAACGTGCGCCGTTCAATCACCAAATTACTGTATATCATTCCTAGCTGCTCAGGTGGGGCTTAGGGAGCCACGCTGGAACGAGAATGAGGGCTACCGTGACTGCGCGCCATTGACAAGGACTTTGGCGATCATCTGTTGCCTGTCGTGCGCGTCCCTCGGGGAAGGTGACTTTCGTGGCTCGATGGCTGGCCTACGCGTACCCCTGTCAACGCTTCGCGCTGTGCCTCACGACACCCCGCGCATGACTCGGGGACAGTGTGGTTTGCTACACCTTCACCGTCAGGGACTCTCACCCTTTACTCCTTGCCGGTCTCCCGTCGCACTATAGAATCACCTCGTCCGCGCGCAGCAGCAGCGATTGTGGAATCGTGAGGCCGAGTGCTTTCGCGGTTTTGAGGTTGATCACCAGCTCGAACTTTGTCGGCTGTTCGATCGGCAGATCGCCGGGATTGTCGCCCTTGAGTATCTTGTCAACGTACTGCGCACCGCGGCGCGACAGGTCAGCAAGATGCGTGCCGTACGAAAGTAGGCCGCCCGCATCCACGAATTCGCGGAGCCCATACATCGCCGGCAACCGATGGCGAGCCGCGAAGTCGACGATTTGGGCGCGGTGATTGTTCGTGAACGGGTCTTCGACCGTAATCAGCCCGCCCGCGCCGCCTTGCAACGCAGCGTCAAGTGCCTTTTGCACACCACTTGCATCGTGCAGGGGTAGCGACAGAATTCGTATTCCCAACGTTCGCCCCGCTGCTTCGGTTTGAGCGAACATAAGCGCCGGATATGGATTTGCTTCATTCGGATTTGCTTCATTCCAGAGAACGGCCACGGTCGCGATTCCCGGAAACA
>VBCY01000384.1 GCA_005882995.1 Betaproteobacteria bacterium | reverse complement strand
TGAATTATGTCGCACGTGTCCCCGCCAGAGAGGCCCTCCGGGTTGGCGCTCGATTGACCGCGGTCTTATCGATCCTGCCACTATGCGCAATGCTAACCGCCGGAGCAAACGCGCAAATCGGTGGTCCCACGATCCAGGTGCTTTCCAACCGCGCCGACTTGATTTCCGGGGGCGATGCATTGGTGCAGATCAATCTGCCTCAAGGCGTCAATCCCGACTTGGGAGTCAAGGTCGCGCTCAATGGCACGCTTATCAACAGCGCGTTCGCGGTCCGTCCCAATGGCCGCTACATGGGAGTGGTTAGCGGTCTCAACAACGGCGACAACTTGTTGACCGTGCGTACGACCCAAGGCAATGCCAAGATCACCATTACCAACCATCCCATCGGCGGACCGGTGTTCGCCGGCGCGCAATTACAGCCGTGGATCTGCGCAACCATGGTCGCGCAAACGGTAACCGTCGTCGGCAACCCCGGCAGTACCCCGCCGACCGCGACCGCGACGACCAGGGCAAGCGGCCTTAACTCGGATCCCCTCGATGCGCAGTGCAATACGCCGCCCACCTATAGCTACTACTACCAGCCCACCGCACAGCAGGGCTCGGGCTGCACGTTCACGATCACCGGAACCAACCCCTGCTTCGTGCCTTATCCGACGATAGGCGACCCCACGACCCGGCCGGCGAACTCGGCGATTGCCGACTTCACCAACGACAGGGGCGACACGGTCAAGAGCCTGATACGGGTCGACCGCGGTTCGATCAATCGCACCATCTATCAACTCGTGACCTTCTACGATCCGCTCGACGCCAATCTGGCCTGGGCGCCACCGAAGGGCTGGAATGGCAAGCTGGTCTGGAGGATGGGGGCGAGCGCCGCAGTGAGCCGCTTCGAGCAGACTCCCGCCATGAGCGTATTCGATGACAAGGCGCTGTCACGCGGCTTCATGATCGCCACGTCTTCGCTGACCGATCACGGCACGAACTCGAACGATACGCTGGGAGCCGAGACGGTAATGATGACCAAGGAACTGATCATCGAGAAGTACGGCCCGATCCGCTACACCATCGGCGATGGCTGCTCCGGCGGCTCGATCATGCAGCAAAGCATCGCGTCCGCTTACCCCGGACTGCTGGATGGCATCCAGCCCACTTGCAGTTTCCAGGATACGTTCACCACTGCCATTGAGATCTCTGATTGCGGTGCACTGCAGGCGCATTACTATCTGACGCCCAATGGCTCGTCGCTCACACTCGCGCAGAAGCTTGCGATCAACGGCCACAAGCTGAGTACCGGAGGAACGCCGCCCAACGTGGGGCTGGGATTCTGCCAGGCGTGGATCACCTCATTTCTACCAGCGTTCGATCCTACGCGCGCCGCGAACTGCAACTTCCCCACCAACTACGCGTTGGTGTACAGCGCGAGCAACCCGCATGGCATCCGCTGCGATGGTGCCGACCACGACGTCGGGATCGTCGGAACCTTTGTCGACATCGATGGAATCGCCAAGGCGAACGTTGCGAACGACAACGTAGGTCTGCAGTACGGGTTGAAAGCGCTGCAGACCGGCGTGATCAATGCCGAACAATTCGTACAACTGAACGAGGGCGTCGGTGGCTATAACACCGATCTCGTGTGGAGCGCCCCGAGCCGTCAGAGGGCGGACCCGAGCGCCCTGCACACCTACTACAGCGGCGGCCTGGTGAGCGACGGCAGGCAACTCGCTAAGCTGCCGATCATCGACCTGCGTGGCAACGAGAGTCCTGCCGGAGATATCCATTCGAACTGGCGCCCATGGGGACTGCGGGACCGCCTCGATCGCGATCATGGCGGTCATGGCAACCAGTTGATCTACGCCTATAACTCGGCGACCGGATCGACTGCGGCCGGCGCGGCGTTGACGCTCAAAGCGTTCCTGACCATTGACACTTGGCTGGCCAACATCGAAAGCGATCCGAGCGCGACTCCGATCGAGGTGAAGGTGTTGAACAACAAGCCGGCCGGCGCGGCAGATCTATGCACGCTCGGCACCGGAGCCACGCAAGCTGACGTCGATGCAGCGGTCCCCTTGACGGATCCCACATGTCCCGTGAAGTTCGAGGCATCGCCGCGTCAGGCCGCGGGCGGACCGCTCGCGGAAAACATCTTCAAGTGCCAATTGAAGCCGTTGAGCTTTGCCGATCCCGATTACATCGGGGTTCTCTTTAGCGCCGATCAACAGACGAGACTGCAAGCGGCTTTTCCCGCCGGCGTGTGCGACTGGACGAAGCCGGGTATCGGACAGGTGCCGGTGAATCCGTGGACCACGTTCGCGGCAGGCCCAGGCGGCCAACTGTTGGGACCGCCGCCGGTGTCGTCATCTTTCTAGTTATTGGCTTCGATTTTGGAAATGGGACCTGAGTCCGGAGTTTTCAGTCAGTAGTTTCTGGGAATGACTCCGTCGGGTGATGGGTGTTCCGTAGCAGCGCTTTCGGATCGCAACAATGGCCATGCAGCAAAATGATACGTATGTCGAGCTGCGGCGCTCCATTCAGCAAGAGAAGGAACGACGCATTCGGGAGCACCAGGCGCAGGTCGCCGCACGCAGGCGCCTGCGCATGGCCATGGCGGACACCAGCCCGGAAGGTCTCAATTTGCTCGCCCAAGGCGACAGTTGGTTCGATTACCCTCTACCAACACCCTTTACCCCCA
>VBCY01000381.1 GCA_005882995.1 Betaproteobacteria bacterium | reverse complement strand
TCACGAATATGCCGCGCTCCACATTCTCCGCTACCGTCACACCATAGAATTCGCGAATCAAGGACACGCCGACTTGAGCGCTCTTCCAGCGCTTGCATTGGACGATCACTTTGCCATCTTGGCGATGCAACACGAGGTCAATGCCGCCGTCCGGCGCCGCACCTCCAACCTCCTCCACCACGTAACCTTGCCGGCGATACGACTCTCCAACAAGGCGCTCAAAGTCCTGCCATGACAGCGCTCTGAGCGTTTCGAGCCCAGTCTGGCCATCGAGGAGGCGACGCCGATAGTAGGCGTTGAATGCGGCCACGCCGGCAACGACAACGAAGGGCGCTGCGAACCACCACGCCTTATCGTGCAACGCCTCGCCTAAGGGGCGGAGGAACTTGTTCGAACCACCGATCATCGGCAATAGCCATCGAACCGCGGCGTACACGATCTAGCGACGACCAGGCTCGCCCACCACGGATATGGCGAACCTCATCCTCGACGGGGCGTGCAGGGCGAGCGCACTGGCCGAGAAAGTACACAATTTCGACCATAGCCCAAGTGTCCTGTCGACAATAGAGTCGCAGCTTCCGGTCGAGATCCGCCATGCGGCCGGGGTCCGGCCTGTCGAATATCGCCTTGAGGTACGCCACCTGCGCGCCGGTTCCTTCCTGGACTTCATCAAGTTCGTCGTAGCGCAGATCATCGGCGATAACCGGCAAGACCTTCTTGATCGAGAATGACCCGCGCATGCGCGGGTCGTAGAAGTTCTCTTTCACGAGCGGTAGCAGGTCGACCAGCCGATCGATGTAGCGTTGAAGGAGTTCGGCGTGGTCGGGACGACGGTCGGCTAGCTGCTCGAGTCGTCCGCGTTCGTAGGGAGCGTGATAGACGAAAATGGGCCCGCCATCATCCGGGTCGATCGCCAGACTCATCGCGTCGATGCAGCGAAGTGAGGGATCCTCACCGCTCAGATCCAGGAACTCGGCATGAGCCAAAACGCCGGGCTCGCGCTCGATATGGCACGACCACTGAAAGGGAACGTGCTCGTAGGGGCGCACGCCAATCCAACGAGGGACGGGCAAGTCGATGCCCTCGAAGTCGAAGTAATACCGAGGATAGCCGAACCGCCGAAGGACTTCACGAGCCCCGGGCTCCAAGATTGCTCGCCCACCGCGATGTGCGTCCTGCATGCGCGCGTAGAGTGCCGCTGCCTTCCCGACGAGCTCCTCGGGCGCGGGTTCCAGGATGGATGTATAGCCCTTCCCTTCCCTGAGCGTCCTCGCCAGCGCCTTGCCTGCCGAATCCGGCAAGAGCTCGATCGGATGTTGGGGCTCCGGTGACTCTTGCGTCTTGCAAAACGAGACGAAGGGACAATCGTACGGATCGGAGCATTGCTTGCCCGTTA
>VBCY01000378.1:1202-3737 GCA_005882995.1 Betaproteobacteria bacterium | reverse complement strand
AGTGACGACCGTGTTCCGTCATCCAGCGCTCCCAAATTCGGTCGACATTGCAATGATTGAGATAAAACACTGGATCGTTGGGGGAGGTGGACGGCGACATATCTCCGCCGATCCAAACATGCACACGATTGTGCAAGGCCGGTGCGTCTGCTCCTTGCCAGCCTTCCGCTCGGTTGCGAAAACCGCTCGAGGAGACGCTCCAGGGAGAGGCGTCGTAGGGCGTCATCGCGATGGCGGCCGAGGTCTGGGCCTTGGTAGGCAGTCCGTTGATTGAGGCCAGAGAGCGGCGTAACCCGCGATTTGTCTGCAGCAATTGCCCGGCGGAATTGGCCACTAGTCGCAAGCGGAATGACTGAGGATTGGCAGGATCAAAAACGAACGGTCCAGTAGCGACCGGAGACCCGGATCCTCCCATGCAGTCTGCTGCCCAAACTTTGGATTGGATTTGCTGCCCCGCCGGAAGGTCACCGTCGGCAGCCCAATCCCAATAAGGAAGGCCGAAGGTGTTGTCATGTAACACGCGCCGTAGGTTGAGCTCCAACTGGTACAGCATGAAGCGGTGCCAAGCCGGAAAGACCGGGCCCCGATGCGCGGCGTTACGCGAGTTCTGTGTTCGTGGCGTCATGGTCATCATCGCCGTATGATGCCAAACCACGAACAAGTCCCAGGTGCTTACCGGCTGGGATGGCCCTGGAATGCCAAGACTGGCTGTAGTCGGTCCAGTGAACTCGTTCTTAAGCAGGAGCACGCCTCGGACGTAGGATTGGCGCGCGGTGGCATTGTTTAGGATGTTGCTCCGGGTAACGGCCATCTTCCTCTCCTACTTCCGCTTGCGGGTCTCGGATTTTTTCGCAGCACGCTTCGTAGCGCCCCTCTTCCGCATTTTCTTTTTGGCTGGCGCGCCGGTTTTGTTTCCGGTGCGCCGAGCCTTGGATTTTTTCTTACGCATGGGCATGGAGGACATCCCAGCCGGGGAACTCCCCTTCTTGGCGGAACGCTCAAAATCCTCGGGGAAAACATCGATCAGCGACTTCACCAAATCCAGCGCTGAGAGAAACGTGTAGTTGGGAAGAGCGTGACATTGCACTTGTCCCTCATCGGTGACCAGTACGTGGCCCATCACGGGCATGCGGTCCACGGTGATCTCATAGGTGGTGCGGATTTCGATGTGATGCCCCTTATAGTCCGTTTGACGCACGGAGACAGAAGGCCCGTGATGAGCCATTCCAGCCAGCGTCTTCTTAACCCTGGCGGTGTTTCGCTTCACGTAAGTGGCTACCGACTGTGGAGTCGGGCTATGCAAGTCTGAGGGCGGGGTCATAGGGCTTCTCCGAAAGAACGGTTGAGCGAGCTAGACATGATGGCTGAATGGCCGCGGCAAGGCGCCGTCATTCAGCGGCAATTAACGCCCAACACAAAATCGCGCTACAGACTGTACTCCATCGCCCGAATCTGGGCGGCAAATGCTGCTTGCTGTTTAGCGTCATCCCGTCGGCTTTGATTTGCGGATCCGAGACACTCCTCACTGCGACCCACCGCGGCGCAGCGGGACCTAATTGACTGCACACAAGGCCAAGTATGGCATCGCCCATTTCGGAGACGTCACCCAAGCCCTGTAGTTGGTAGTGATTGTCGGACGTATCGAACCCAAAGAAGTCTGTTGCCACAACTGACGACGAAACAGCTTGCAGCCCTACCCGTACGATTTTCGGCGGACCGGAAGTTAAGCAGCGTTAGCCTTGAAGAGAGACTTGGCGGTCGGTCGCCGCCTCACGCAATTAGCCAAGATCGACGTCCTGATCATCGACGATTTCGCCCTCGCCGTAATGTCCAAATTCTCGAACGACCTTATCACGCGGTCCGCCGATGGTAGAAATTCAGTGTTCCTCCAAGCCGCGCACGGCCATTGACTGCGCCGCTGGCTGCCTGCGTGATCCGGGTACGATCAATCGGTTATCGAGACCTTGATGGTTGCGCTCTGTGTGATAGTGGTGCATGTACTCGGACACAGCACGGCCTAGCGATGCCTGCCCGACGAAAATCATCCGGTCCAGGCATTCATCTTTGATCGAGCGTACGAATCGCTCGGCGTAGGCGTTGGTCTTCATCGTCAACTACGCCGGATGATAACGCTCCGGTAGGACGTTTGCGCATTACGCATTTGTTTCATCCGCAGTACGGACACGAGTTTGACATCGTTACGTTCCGCCAGAATTGGGGCGATGCACGTGTCTACGTTCGCGGTCCTCGGGACGAGCTCCTCTCTTTGCCTATAGCGTGGACCACGATGGGGGTGCCAGCTCCTTTCGTAGTGATTTCGGCTGGGCGTTCGCTGTTTCAGTTCGAGGACTTACTCGAGCTCAGTCGCTTGTTGGAGCAGTTACGGTGATTCGGCCGGCATGGGGTTGTAAAGGAAATAACTCCGATTATGTTAAGCGAATTACGCCGATCATCAACGGCATTGTGCTAGATCTAGCGGAGCTTTGCCTCCTCTACAGGTGTCAGTGGTCGGCACATAAAGAGCTTGACGGCGTA
>VBCY01000378.1:0-1150 GCA_005882995.1 Betaproteobacteria bacterium | reverse complement strand
GCTCACAAGCCGTTACCGATCCGCTGTTCCTGCAACACCCATTCTTCGATCCGCACGATTTGGTGCAAGTGAAATACGAGATGCTGCGGCGGGCGCAGCACGAAGGCCACTCGGTAACGCAGGCGGCCGCGGCCTTTGGCTTCTCCCGCCCCTCGTTCTACCAGGCGTTAGCGGCGTTCGAGCACGGTGGCCTTGGCGGTCTGATTGCCCACAAGCGCGGACCCAAGGCGGCGCACAAGCTGACCGCCGAGGTCGTCCAATTCGTGCGCCAACGACAGCTCGTAGATCCCGAGCTACGAGCAGCCACGCTGGTGCGACTCATCGCACGACACTTTGGGGTGATCGTGCACCCGCGCAGCATCGAACGCGCTTTGGCGCGCAGTCAAAAAAAACGCCCGGTGGCAGCGTGAGCGTTGGCGGCGATGGCCATGGGCAACTGACGGCGCACTACGAGCAGCTGCGTAGCGATGTCGTTAACCATGCCGGGCCGGCCCACGGCTTCGGGCTAGCGCTGTTTCTCCAGCAGGGGATGACGGCGTGGATGCGCGCCTGGTCGGAGTGGACGAACGAACGGCAGCCGCCGTCGGCTGTCGCGGTGCCACTGACAGCTCCGCTGCCTTCGGCGATACGCGCACAACTTACCCTTATTCTGGCGAGCATGTTGACTCGCCCTCTGCAGGAGGCACGGTCATGAGAGACGAGCGGCAACAGAAGGTGAGTGCCAGCCACCTCAAGCGTAACGCCTACCTCTACGTCCGGCAGTCGAGCTTGCGCCAAGTGTTCGAGAACAGCGAGAGTACCGAGCGGCAATATGCCCTGCGCCAGCAGGCGATCGCCCTCGGTTGGCCGGTCGAACAGGTGATCGTGATTGATACCGATCTCGGACAGTCGGGGGCCTCCAGTGTCGACCGCGAAGGCTTTCAGCGACTGGTGGCCGAGGTCGGCTTGGGCAAGGCAGGCATCGTCCTGGGACTCGAGGTATCGCGACTTGCGCGCAACTCCACCGATTGGCATCGGCTGCTGGAAATCTGTGCGCTAAGCGATACGCTGATTCTCGACGAGGATGGCATTTATGATCCCGCCCATTTCAATGATCGTCTCTTGCTTGGGCTCAAGGGCACCATGAGCGAGGCGGAGTTACACATCCTCA
>VBCY01000380.1 GCA_005882995.1 Betaproteobacteria bacterium | reverse complement strand
ACACGACCGGATCAGGTCCGTTAAACCCGCACACGACGAACTTGTGATGAACCTGGTGCTTGATGCCGCCGATGTTCGGGACCTGATTAAACGGCGGCGGCAGCTGCGTTTTGACTGGCTTGCCCGTTACCAGCACGCCGGTCTTCTTCCCGACCGGGTAAAGATAGATGCCTTTCGGATTGTCGGAAATTCCGTAGCTGAAGATGTTGCTGTTTGCATGCAGGGTCTTCAGCGCTTCGTAAACAGGGCTGTTCCCGTTCGCCATTTCCATTACCGCGAACAGCACATTGCCGACCGACTTACCCTTCTTTCCTTCCTTGGCAATGCGATCCACGACCGGCTTCAACGCTTCGGCCGCGCCGCTCTTGTCATGCGGCGAGAACGTAATGCTGGTCTTCGGGGTGCCCTTCGATTTCGACGAGAACGACTTCGTGGCCCACTGGGATTTCGCAAACGCAGCTTTCTTGACCCCAGTGCTCCATGCTTCCGCAAAGACCCCGGCGTAAAAACCGGCGACCTGCGGATCATTATAGACGAGTATGGTGGAGCCGGTCAGCACCTTAATGGGGTTGTTGGTCTTTGCGCCCTTCTTGTAAACAACGAAGACCTTGTTATGCGCATAGCGGCCGAATTTTCCGCGCAGCATGAGTTTCTTTTTGCCTGCTGCCTTCACGAACAGCTTTTCGAACTGGTCTTCGGGCGTAGGCTTCGTGGAGTTGTGGTGGAGCGCGGCGTCGTCGAGAATGACCCGTATCCGGCCCTGCCGGGCCAACTTCAGGAGCCGATCGATAAGATCGGGTTCGTTGAGATCATAGGCGAAGACGTCAACGACGAGATTCTTGTTCTTCAAGACCTCGTCGACCAGCGCGAAGATTTTCGCCCGCGCCGTGAATCCGAGCCATTCATATTCCTCGGCGAAGGTGAATTTTTCACCTTGCGCGTTTGTGCCCGAGACTACCGACGTATCGAAAATCAACGGGTGTTTGTTGGGCTGAATCTGTGCCGTTTTGCCGAAATCATTGACGAACGCCTGCGACTGCATGAAGCCGCGCGTAAATCCGAGCTCGACGCTTTGCTTGGAGAAATTGTTAACATCGATCGTCGTTGAGACACTCGAGGCTGGATCGAGCGGTTTGAGCGCGCCGTTATCGAAATAGCGCGGCGTCACAGTGTAGGTATAGCTGCCGAGGAACGGCTCGGTCCCCTGGTGCACCGAACCTGGCACGTGCAGCCAGCGGAATTTGTGGATCGGCGCATTGATGCTGGAGCGCGCCGGCTCTTTTGCATCCTGAGCATGATCGGCAGGCGTTTTGAACTGCAACTCATTGTAGATGTAGTAAGGCACCTGGCCCTTCGGTTGGCACTGGATCGTGAAGCCAGCCAGGTCCTTCGAACTTTTCTTGTCGAGATTGAATGCAAGCAGCGTCTTGGCATCGCCTCTATAGACTTTCAAAGACATGCTTTTCGTTGCGGGTTGCTTCGCCATGGTCGCCTCCAAAATTGAGATGCGCTAAAAAATTGCATAATATTTATGATCCTATCTTAAATTGCATGGAGGGCGCAACATTCTTGTCGCCCGACCGTGACGTGCCTCTTTCAAATGTGTTTTTGGGCATAGCGGGGCTTCGACACCTTTAACGGCTACGGCTGGCTTTATGTCGGCTCGTTCGGGATTGGACTCGCAGCCGTCGCGGTGGCGCTGGCCTTCCCGCCGGCGGTTCGCACGCCGGCACGGCGCTCGCTTGATCTCGGGCGTGCAGCCGCATGACGGCCCTCGCCATCTTGATCCGCCGCCGCGGATAGACCACCATTGCACCTTCGCCAGCCAAAGAACCCAAAAAGGGCGAGGAAACGCAATGAACAAGCCTCCGGGTTTCGGACTGATCGAGCGGGCGCGCGCGCTGGCGCCGCTGATCGCGCGGGAGGCCGATGAGATCGAGCGGACGCGGCGTCTCACGCCGCCGGTGGTTTCCGCCTTGATCGAGAATGGGCTTTATCGGGTGCTGTTGCCGCAAAGCGTCGGCGGCGCCGAGGCGCCGCCCGAAATCTTCATGCAGATGCTGGAGGAGGTGGCGAAGGCCGACGCCTCCACCGCGTGGTGCCTCGGCCAATGCGCCGTCTGCGCCATGACGGCAGCCTATCTCGATCCCGACGCGGCGCAGGAGATTTTCGGCAAGCCAACCAGCATCCTCGCTTGGGGGGCGATCGCCCACGAAGTGCAAGCCGTTCCCGGCGGTTATCGCGCCACCGCGCGTTGGGATTTTGCCAGCGGCTCGCGCCAGGCAACTTGGCTCGGCGCGCATGTCAGGATCGTCGAAGCCGACGGCAGCCCGCGGTTGAAGCCCGGCGGTGGTCCGGAAGTGCGCACCATCCTGTTTC
>VBCY01000061.1 GCA_005882995.1 Betaproteobacteria bacterium | reverse complement strand
TCCGCTCCACGTCGTACTCGCACGCAAAGCCGAATCCGCCGTGCGTCTGCAGGCACGCGTTCGCCGCCTCCCACGACGCCTTGGCCGCGAGCAGTTTAGCCATGTTCGCCTCCGCTCCGCACGGCTTGCCGGCGTCGAACAGCGAGCACGCCCTGAAACGCATCAGGTTCGCTGCCTCGAGCTCGATGTGGCTCTCTGCAATGGGAAACTGCACGCCCTGGTTTTTCCCGATAGGACGATCGAACACGATACGCTCGGAAGCGTAGCGGCGGGCACGGTCGACGAACCACCATCCATCGCCGATGCATTCGGCTGCAATCAAGGTCCGCTCGGCGTTGAGTCCATCGAGAATATAGCGAAAGCCCTTGCCTTCCTCGCCGATCAGGTTCTCAGCCGGAATCTCCAGATCGTCGAAAAAGATCTCGTTGGTCTCGTGGTTGACCATGTTAGGAATCGGTCGAACCGTGATGCCGCCATGCATGTCACGCTTGATGTCGCGCAGATCCACGACGAAGACGCTCATGCCGTCGGCCTTGCGCTTTACTTCGCTGAACGGCGTCGTGCGAGCGAGCAGGATCATGAGATCGGAATGCTGGATGCGGGAAGTCCATACCTTCTGGCCGTTGACCACGTAGCGATCGCCTCTGCGCCGAGCTGTCGTCTTGAGCCGCGTCGTATCGGTGCCGGTGGTGGGTTCCGTCACCGCCATCGACTGCAGCCGCAAGCTGCCGCTTGCGATCCCGGGAAGGTATGCTTGCTTTTGCGCGTCCGACCCATGGCGAAGCAGCGTCCCCATGTTGTACATCTGTCCGTGACAGGCGCCGGCGTTGCCGCCACTCAAGTTGATCTCTTCCATGATCACCGACGCCTCGGCGAGTCCGAGTCCCGATCCCCCATAATCGGCCGGAATCATCGCCGCGAGCCATCCGGCTCGGGTCAGCGCGTCAACGAACTCGACCGGATAGCCACGCTGCGCGTCGACGTTTTGCCAGTAGGCGGAGTCGAAAGCGCGACAAAGCGCGCGCATCGCTTCGCGCAACTCCTGATAATCGTCGGGAGCGGGAACCGGGTTCACGAGGAGCGCACGACGGCCGGCTGCCGCTGTCGTGAGGAGCACGCGAGCAGCGCGATATCTCGGTACGAAGTTAACATCGGAGCGCGGGATTGTCTGATGCGCGTGACGTACGGGGCTTGCGTTGTACGCGCACTGGCACTATATCAGCGATTGGGTACCCGGCGAACGCCAATGAAGGAAAGCATTCTCGACTTCTGGTTCGGGCGGGCTGGCGCTCCCGGTTACGGGGGCGAGCGCTCGCAATGGTTTCGCAAGGACGCTGGGTTTGACGAGGAGATACGCTTGCGCTTTGGCGCAGCTATTGAAACGGCACTGGGCGGTGGCTTCTCCGAATGGACCGACGCGAGCGGGGTGCTGGCTCGCATCATCCTTGTCGACCAGTTCACCCGCAACATCTATCGGGAAACGCCGCGCGCGTTCGCGGGCGATGCGCTGGCGCTGAGCCTTGCCCGTCAGGCCGTCGAACGTGGTGACGACCGTGCGCTCGTGCCTGTGCAACGCTGGTTCATGTATATGCCCTTCACGCACGCCGAAAACGTCGCAGCGCAGGAAACCGCGCTCGATCTGTTCACGGGCTTGCGCGATGAGAGCGGGCTCGCCGGGCCGCTGCACTGGGCGAAACGCCACGCCGAGGTGATCCGCCGCTTCGGGCGTTTTCCGCACAGGAACGCCATCCTCGGCCGCGCCTCGACGCCGGAGGAAATTGCATTTCTGGGGAATCCAGGCAGCGGCTTCTGAGGGACCGTTCCTGATCGAAGCGCAATGGAAGTCATCGAAATCACACTTGGCCTGCTGCTCGCCGTTGCGGCCGTCGCTGCGATAGGCAAATGGGTGCCTCTGCCGCTGCCGATTCTGCTGCTCGCCGGGGGCGTCGCGCTGTCGTGGGTGCCCGGGTTCGCGAGCTTACGCATCGAACCCGAAATCTTTTTCCTGCTGTTCATTCCTCCGTTGCTGTTTTCCGACGGCTGGCTCATCCCGAAGCGCGACTTGATGGGGGCGATCAGGCCCGTGCTGTTTCTGGCTTTCGGACTGGTCTTCCTGACAGTCATCGTCGTGGGCTACGTGCTGCACTGGCTGATTCCCGAGTTGCCGCTCGCGGCAGCGTTCGCGCTCGGAGCGGTCGTTTCGCCAACCGACGCGGTATCGGTCAACGCCATCACATCGAGGCTCAAGGTTCCTTCGCGCGTGACCACGATCCTCAATGGCGAGAGTCTCATCAACGACGCATCGG
>VBCY01000379.1:3704-4533 GCA_005882995.1 Betaproteobacteria bacterium | reverse complement strand
TGACCGAGTTGCTCGCCGAGATCATCGGGCTGGCGCACCCCGTGGCGTTGCTGCTCGACGACCTGCACGAGCTGCCCGACTCGACCACGGATGAATTGATCCCATATCTGCTCTACAACCGACCGCCGAATCTGCAGCTCGTGTTTGGAACGCGCCAGTCTTTGCGTACGCCCACCAGCGAACTGGCTGCACGAGGCGATCTCGCCGTCGTGACACCGAAGGATCTGCACTTGCGCCTTGAAGAGACGATCGAATTCCTGCGCGCGCGCTTCGGCGCCAGCGTGGATCTCGATGCGTGCGCACGCATTCACGAGATCACCGAAGGCTGGCCGATGGCAGTGCAGCTCCTGCCGCCGGTCCTCTGGCAGCGCGGCAAACAGTGGAGCAAATGCCGAGCGCGCGAGCGGATGCATGCGCAGCCACACGTCACCTTCGACTGCGGTCAGGATGGGTGTGGTGCGCTGCAGCCGATCGAGCAGCGCCGAGGCGTGGACGCTGCCCGTCATGACCCGACACAGATCGGGGTGCAGCGCGTCCAGGATCGAGCAACCGACGACGAAATCCGCTTCTTGCGGTGACAGCCGCGACAGCACGGTCTCCTGGAAAAAGCGGCCGATGTCCTGCGACCGGCTCGATACCGCGCCGAGATTCGTGCCAGGACCGCTTTCCACCAGCGAGATGGCGAGCTGCACTGCCATCGGCCAGCCCTCGGTGATCTCGTGAATGCGTGCGCACGCATCGAGATCCACGCTGGCGCCGAAGCGCGCGCGCAGGAATTCGATCGTCTCTTCAAGGCGCAAGTGCAGATCCTTCGGTGTCACGACGGCGA
>VBCY01000379.1:0-3648 GCA_005882995.1 Betaproteobacteria bacterium | reverse complement strand
CAATTCATCCGTGGTCGAGTCGGGCAACTCGTGCAGGTCGTCGAGCAGCAACGCCACGGGGTGCGCCAGCTCGATGATCTCGGCGAGCAACTCGGTCAGCGCCGCGATCTCGCTTTTGGGTTGCTTAGCCGCCTGGCTGGCGACCATACCGAAGCGCTTGTCGCCGGTCGCGATGCGCAGGCACGCCACCAGTCCGGTGACGAACCGGGCTCCGTCGTCGCGACGGTCGAGCAGCAGCCAGCCGACGTCGGTGCCGTGAACGAGGAGCTCGCGGCGCCATTCGCAGAGCCGCGTCGTCTTGCCGAATCCGCCCGGTGCGCGGATTAGCCCGATCCCGTGATCGCGCAGCTGTTCGCAGTTCCGAGCGAGCCAGGCGCGTGGCGCGGTTACTCGTCGAGCCTTGGGCGGGGTGATCTTGAGAGCCAGACCGTGATCGACGTGTGCCTCTGGCATGGCACGTGCGAAGTTGACGCGGGACGAGCGCCCGCGATGCGCGGCGAGTGTATCACAGGGCGCCGCGCCGATGCGATGCGGGCGCGCGCCGAATCGGCGACGCGAGCCGGGGCGCCTCCGTTACGTGCCGAAGCGCGGCGGATTAGGGCCTAGATTGTCGGCAACCGGTAATCCCGGAACTGATCGCGCAGCTTGTTCTTGAGCATCTTGCCCGTCGCGCCCACGGGAATCGCGTCGACGAAGGCCACGTCGTCGGGGAGCTGCCACTTGGCCACCTTGCTTTCGTAGTGATGCAAGAGCTCGTCACGCGATACTTCGCTCCCGGGCTTGCGGACGACGACGAGCAGCGGCCGCTCGTCCCACTTCGGGTGCTTGACGCCGATGCATGCCGCCATCGCGACCGCGGGATGCGAAAGTGCGATGTTCTCGATTTCGATCGAGCTGATCCACTCACCGCCCGACTTGATCACGTCCTTGCTTCGGTCGGTGATCTGCATGTAGCCGTCGGCATCGATCGTCGCGACGTCGCCGGTCGGGAACCAGCGCACGCCGTCGGTATCCGGCAGGAGCGGATCGCCGCTCTCGTCGTGAAAATATTCGCTGACTACCCACGGACCGCGCACCATCAAATCGCCGAACGCCTTGCCGTCCCACGGCAGCTCGCAGCCGTCCGGATCGACAATCTTCATGTCGATGCCGAATACCGCCCGGCCCTGCTTCGCCTTCATCTGGTAGAGTGCATCGCGACTGAGCTCCGCATGCTTTGCCCGCGGTGCGCACAACGTGCCAAGCGGACTCAACTCCGTCATCCCCCAAGCGTGCACGGCGGCGACGTTGTAGCGCTCTTCGAAGGTGCGCAGCATCGCCGGCGGCAGCGCAGCGCCTCCCACGATCGTGCGTCGCATGGTGGAAAACTCGAGCTTGTTCTGGTCCATGTAATTGAGCAGACCCTGCCAGACGGTGGGAACACCGGCCGACATCGTCACCTTCTCCGACTCGATCAGCTCGTGGAGCGACTTGCCATCCAGTGCGGGGCCCGGGAAAACCAGCTTCGCGCCGCTCAGCGCCGCGGCGTAGGGGATCCCCCAGGCGTTGACGTGGAACATCGGCACCACGGGAAGAATCGTGTCGCGCGCCGAAAGATTCATCACATCCGGCCACGTGATGGCAAAGGTGTGCAGCAGCGTCGAACGGTGGCTGTACAGCACGCCCTTGGGGTTGCCGGTCGTGCCCGACGTGTAGCACAGCGAAGAGGCCACCTTTTCGTCGAACTCCGGCCAGACGTACTCATCATCCTGCGCGGCGAGCAGCTCCTCGTAGCACTTGAGGCCGGGGATCGTGCTTGCCGCCGGCATGTGTGCGCGGTCGGTGAGCGCCACGAACGTCTTGACCCTCGTTAGCTGTGGCGCGACCTTCTCGACGATGGGCAGGAACGTCAGATCGAAGAACAGGCAGCCGTCTTCGGCGTGATTGGCGATCCACGCGATTTGCTCGGGCGTAAGCCGCGGGTTGATCGTGTGCAGGACCGCGCCCTTGCCGGCGACGGCGTAATAGAGCTCCATGTGGCGGTAGCCGTTCCACGCCAGAGTGGCAACGCGATCCGACATGCTGATGCCCAGCGCGTCCAGCGCATTGGCGAGCTGCTTGGCGCGTACGTGAAGCTCGCGATACGTGTAGCGATGAATGTCGCCCTCCACCCGCCGCGACACGATCTCAACGTCGCCGTGATGCCGGTCCGCGTGGCGAATAAGCGACGAGACCAACAGCGGAACATCCTGCATCAGACCAAGCATGAACTGCCTCCTTATGTATGCGAGCTCGGCCGCGTCAGGCACGAGGAAACTGCACGAGATCCGGCACCGGAATACCCTTGATGTGGCAATGCGCTTCCAGCCGCTTCAGCATCGACCGCCAATCCTCGATCGCATAGATGTTTCCTTCGGCGTCCAGGAACTCGAGCGACCCATCGACGATGACGAACATCTCCGTGTCGCTATCGGGCTCGCCCTGGAAGCTGTGCCGCGACCCCGCGGTCTCGTAGACGAAGTCGCCGGTTCTTGCTACCCAGTCGTGCTCGAGGTAGCGCCAGCCGCCTCGGATCGTGTACAGCACGACGCGGCCGCGATGATTGTGCGCGCCTAGGAAGACACCCGCGGGCACGCGCATCAGAAGCACCATTTCGCCACGGATCGGATCGACCTGCAGCAGCTTGATCCCGACCTTGTCGTTGTAGGGCGCGAACGGGACCCAGGGAAGCTCGTCGCCCTTGCGATAGCGCGGGTCGAAGCCGGCGGAATTCATTGCGTCGTCCTTTCAAGGTGTAAGTGCACGAAGTTTAGTCGCCACAGCAATGGCCCGCCCCCCTCGGGGCGGGGGGGTTGCTGCTCACCTCGAAGCGCGATGATGCGCGCCATGTCAGGTGCGTCGTCCCGTGGCGGCGATGAACCGATAGAGGAGCGCAAAACATCCATAGGAGCTTGAAGACATGGCCGTACCTCAGTTGAAGGGTGCAACAGTCCTGGTGACCGGCGCCGGCAGCGGCATCGGCCGTGCGACCGCGCTGGCGTTCGCCGCGCAGCGCGCGCACCTCATCATCAGCGACATCAGTGCCCCAGCGCTTGCTACAGTCGAAAAGGAAGTCGCCGCGCTCGGAGCACCGTGCTTCGCGCACGTCGCCGATGTCGCGAATGAAGCATCGATGCGCGCATTCGCGGACGCCGTGCATGCGCGTAGCGGAGCCGTCGACGTGCTCGTGAACAATGCCGGCATCGGTTATCTCGGACCGTTCACCGGAACCCCCCTGGCGGACTGGCGCCGCGTGCTGGACATCAACGTGATGGGCGTGGTCCATGGCTGCCATTTCTTTCTGCCGTGGATGCTCTCCACGGGTGGCCAGCGTCAGATCGTGAAGGTAGCTTCGAGCGCAGCCGTGGCGCCGGCTCCGAACATGTCGGCCTATGCCGCGTCGAAATACGCGGTGCTCGGATTGTGCGACGTGCTGGCGATGGAGCTTTCCGGTACGGCGATTGGCGTCACTGCGGTCTGTCCGGGCATCGTCAATACTGCCATCACCAAGGGACCCAAGTCCGAAGCGATCAGCGACGGCCAGCTCGCCCGGCTTCAGGCTTTCTATCAGAAGGAAGGGTGCACGCCCGAGATCGTTGCGCAGGCCATCGTAGCTGCTGTCCGGACGGG
>VBCY01000377.1 GCA_005882995.1 Betaproteobacteria bacterium | reverse complement strand
CCGCAGGGAAGCGAGCACGGGTCCGAAGTCGGCCAACCGTCCGCTGGTAATCGCTCCGCGGATGAGATCGCTTTCCTCCGCCGTACCAAGCTGCAGAGCGCGAATGAGCGGCAGCGTCGGTTTGCCTTCCGCCAGGTCGTCGCCGAGGTTCTTGCCGATCGCTGCCTGCTCGCCGGTGTAGTCCAGAACATCGTCGATCAACTGAAACGCCGTACCCACGTGCATTCCGTAACGCGCGAGCGCATTCTCCAGCGCCGGATCGACGCGGCCAAGCACGCCACCGAGCCGCGCCGACGCTTCGAACAGCTTGGCCGTCTTGCGACGAATCACATCGAGGTAGCGATGTTCATCGATGTCTGGATTACCCGAGTTGAGCAACTGCAGCACTTCGCCCTCGGCGATCACATTGGTGGCGTCCGAGAGAATCTGCATCACGCGCATGTTGTCGAGCGTGATCATGAGCTGGAACGCACGGGAGTAGACGAAGTCGCCGACAAGCACGCTCGCAGCGTTGCCGAAAGTTGCATTGGCCGTGGCGTGCCCACGGCGCAACGCCGATTCGTCGACCACGTCGTCGTGGAGAAGTGTTGCCGTGTGGATCATTTCGATGACGGCGGCGAGGGTGTGGTGGTGCAGACCTCGATAGCCGCATGCTTGCGCGGTCAGCATGAGGATCGCCGGCCGCAGCCGCTTGCCGCCGCCTGCAATGATGTGGTCGGCGATCTGCTCGATCAGCGCCACGTCGGAATGCAAGGCGTCTCGCAGAACGCGATCGACTGCCTGCAACTCGCCGTGGAGGACCGATTGCAGCATGGGTTTCGCTAGGGTTTGAGCACCAAAGTCGCCGGCTGGCGGAGTGGTCGAAGCGCCGCCGGGTCTGCTCGATGCGGTCGGACCGTGCTCCGCTATTCTAACCGATGAGCTGCCAAGGCTTCCGAAAGGCGCCCGTGCTTTGACATGTTCGCGCTAAGCTACTAAAATCACGTTCTTTTTCGGTTACGCGCCGACGGAGTCGAGCATGTACGCAGTTATCAAAAGCGGCGGAAAGCAGTACCGGGTCGCGCCCGGTGAAAAGTTGCGGGTGGAGCAGTTCCCTGCAGACGTGGGCGCGGAAGTCAACTTGAGCGAAGTGCTGCTGGTCGGCGAAGGCAGCAACGTCCGTCTTGGCCAACCCATGCTCGCCGGCGTCTCCGTAAGAGCGACAGTCCTGGCACATGGGCGCGGCGAGAAAGTGCAGATTTTCAAGATGCGCCGGCGCAAGAACTATCATCGTAACCAGGGTCATCGTCAAGGCTACACCGAGCTACAGATCGACGGCATCGTCGGCTGAAGGAAGAGAAGATATGGCACACAAAAAAGCAGGCGGCAGTTCACGCAACGGCCGCGATTCGCACTCGAAGCGCCTTGGAGTCAAGGCTTACGGCGGCGAAAGCATCAACGCAGGAGCGATTATCGTTCGCCAACGCGGTACCAAGGTGCATCCCGGCGTCAATGTCGGCATGGGCAAAGACCACACGCTCTTTGCGCGGGTCGCCGGTAAGGTCGTATTCGCGGTAAAGGGTGAGAACCAGCGCAACGTCGTCAGCGTCATACCGGGCGCCTGAAGGCCTCGGTTGGCCATCCAAAGTCCCTGCCTCGGCGGGGACTTTTTGCGTGTGGCGTCGGCCGATTCAGCGGCGCTCGAGCCACCACAGCAAGCCGCCGGCGACCAGGACAAAAGCTGCGACGGGGAAAGCGGCTGAGAAAAGCGGCGGCCAGTCATTGATCACGCCGAGATACGAGAACAAACGTCCCAGCAGAAAAAACAGGAGCCCGATAATCGTCCCGGCGAAGACGCGAATGCCGACGCCTCCGGCCCTGCGCTGAAAATAGGCGAAGGGAAGCGCCAGGATCATCATGACAATGACTGCTACCGGATAGAAGATCTTGTTCCACAGTGCGATCTCGAAGCGCGATGTCTTTTGCTGGTTGTGGCCGAGCACCCGGATGTTGTCGTACAGCGACGTCATTTCGAGCTTCTCGGGCGCTACCTGATAGACCGTCAGGATCGAAGGTTTGAGAACGGTATCCCACATCCATTCGTCGGCCCGGACGAGCTTTGCACCCTCTCCTGAAAGCTCGGTGGTGCGCACATTTTTGAGCAGCCACTGTCCATCGCTCACGAACGTGCCGGAGTCGGCGACTCGAAGCGCCTTGAGCCTCATCTCCCGATCGAATTCGTAGATGCGCACGTCGAGCAGCGTCAGGTTGGCGAGGAGGCTGCGAATGTTGGCGAAGGTCTGATCCTGCTTGAACCAGAACCCAGACTGGAACTGCTGCGCGACAAAACGGGTTCCGTCTCCTCGCGACTGCATTCGGACCTGTTGCGCGAGCCGCTCCGCCGGAGGCGCCAGAAATTCGCCGGCCAGAAATGTCGCAATCGCGAGCGGAATGCCGATTCGAACAATCGCCCACGTGATCTGAGTAAGCGAAGCGCCGGACGCGCGCATCACCGTGTATTCCGAATTCGCCACGAGCGTGGCGATCGCGAACAGCGTGCCGATCAGCGCGGCGGTGGGCAGCAGTTCGTAGCTGTGCCCGGGCAGGCTTAGCGCGACAAAGAACAGTGCGCGCGAGAGCGGGTAGCCGTCCTTTCCGACGTTTCCAAGCTCGTGCATGAAATCGAAAAAAGCGAAAAGCATCAGCAACGCGACGAAGTACAGCAAGGTCGCGTAAAGAACTTCCCGTCCGACGTAGCGGGTGAGCGTCTTCATGCAGCGCGCCGCCAGGGAAACCAACCGAAGACCGACAGGCGCCGATAAAGCATGGCGAGCACCACCGCCGCGGCGAAGCTATGGATCATCACCAGTCCCGCCAGCAGCGACAAGCGTCCCTGCGCGATAAAGCTCTGCACGATGTTGAGGCCGTTGCTGTAGAGCATGTACATGAACAGCGCGGCCAGAAGATTGAAGGAGCGGCCCATGCGCGTATTGACGTACGACATCGGTACCGCCAGCAGGAGCAGCAGGAAAGCGCTTATTGGCACAGAAATCCGCCAGAACAGTTCCGCGCGCTCGGGCGCCCCATTGGCGGCGATCAGCCCAATCAAAGGCAGCGCCTTGAGCGAGAGCGGCTGCGAGCGCACTTCTGCCGGCTCGATGCGACGCCCCAGCCGTTCGAACTCTGCGACGCGGAATTCGGCCGTGCCGGGTTGGCCTTCATAGCGCCGCCCCTCCTGCAGCACGATGAAGCGATCCCCGTTGGAGGTGTCCTCGAGATGGCCTGAGCGCGCGACCGTGGTGACGTCCTTATCGCCCTCGATCGAGTGGAGGAATACGTTGCGGATGGTGCCGTCGAAACTGTTGATGCTTTCGATAAACACCACCAGCCGCGCCTGGCGGAATTCCTTGAACAGCCCCGGGGACAAGAGCGAGAGCTCTTCGCGCGACTCGAGTTGGCGCTCGTACTCGACGCGGCGCTGCTCCGCCCAGGGCGAAAGCCACAAAGAAAGCACGACGATGGCGAGAAGAAACGGACTTGCGAACCACAAGATCGGTTTGAACCATGCCGTGAGTCCTTGTCCGGAGGTGAACCAGACGACCATTTCGCTATCCCGATAGCTCCGGGAAAGCGTGAGGAGCACCGTGAAGAAGAGCGCCACCGAGAGAAGGATATTGAAATAGAACAGCGCGTTGAAACCCAAAAGGGCCAGAATTCCCTCGGGTGCGACGGTTCCGCCCGCGGCGCGCGCCAAGAGCCGCAAAACCAGATTACTGAACAGAATTCCCTGCAGGACGAGAAATAGAGCGACCGCGGTCGCCGTCAGTTCGCGTACCAAGCTGCGGCTAAACACCATGACGACGGAATAATTTGACTTTTTCGGGGTTATTTGCCGATAATGAAGATTGTACCGGCTAAAGGCTAATTTTTGCTTGGGAAAGGACGATGGAATTTACCATAAAAAGCGGTAGCCCGGAGAAGCAGCGCAGCGCTTGCGTGGTGGTCGGCGTGTTCGACAACCGCAAGCCGACGCTCTCGGCGGAGCTTATCGATCGCGCGTCGGGGGGCTATATCAGCGAAATCATTCGTCGCGGCGACATGGAAGGCAAGTTGGGAAGCACGCTGCTGCTGCATAACGTTCGAGGGACGCTCGCCGACCGGGTGTTGCTGGTCGGTCTAGGCAAGGAGCGGGACTTCCGCGAGCGAGAGTTTCGCAGCGCAGTGCGATCCGCAGTACGTCTTTTGAACGAAACCGGCTCCTACGAAGCAGTCGTTTACCTTACGGAGGAAAAGGTCAAGCGACGTGAAGTGGCGTGGCGGGTGGAGCACGCCGTAGTTGTAGCGATGGAAGCGGTCTATCGTTTCGATCAGATGAAAAGTCAGCCGGCCGAAGTCAGGCGCCCGTTGCGCAAGCTCACCTTGTCGGTACCTCAACGCAGCGATCTCACCTCAGGCGAAGCCGCCGCGGCGCGGGGACTTGCCATCGCGCACGGCATGGACCTCGCGCGTGATCTCGGCAACCTCCCGAGCAACATCTGTACCCCGGCACACCTAGCAGAACACGCGAAGGCACTGGCGCAGGAGCTGGGCTTTCAGTGCGAGGTTCTCGAACGGCCACAGCTTGAAGAGCTGAAGATGGGTTCCCTGCTTTCGGTCACCAGCGGCAGCGAACAGCCGCCCAAATTCATCATCCTCGAGTACAACGGCGCAGCCAAGAAGCAGAAGCCTGTGGTGTTGATCGGGAAAGGCATTACCTTCGATAGCGGCGGCATTTCGCTCAAGCCCGGCCTCGACATGGATCATATGAAGTTCGACATGTGCGGCGCGGCGAGTGTGTTTGGCGCATTCAAGGCGGTCGCAGAGCTGAAGGCGAAGGTTAACCTGGTCGGCCTGATTCCGGCTTGCGAAAACATGCCCAGCGGGCGGGCGGTAAAGCCGGGCGACATCATCAAGAGCATGTCCGGGCAGACGATCGAAGTCTTGAACACAGACGCCGAGGGACGGCTCATCCTGTGCGACGCCATGACCTACGCCGAGCGATACGAACCCTCGGCCGTCGTCGATGTGGCGACCCTCACCGGGGCGATGGTCGTCGCGTTGGGGCACGTTGCTTGCGGAGTGTTCAGCAATAGCGATAGCCTTGCCCGAGCCCTTCTCAATGCTGGTGAGGAGTCGTTCGACCGGGGCTGGCAGATGCCGCTCTGGGACGAATACCACGAAGCGCTGGACAGCAACTTTGCCGACTTTGCCAATATCGGGACGCGTGCCGGCGGAGGCATCAGCGCGGCGTGCTTCCTCTCCAAGTTTGGCAAGAAGTACGATTGGGCGCACCTGGACATCGCCGGCGTCGCGTGGAAGGAAGGAAAGGAGAAAGGCGCGACAGGCCGGCCCATTCCACTGCTCACGACCTGGCTGCTCTCGCAGGAGAGCGCTGCCGCCTGACCATGACGGCGATCGATTTCTACACGCGAGTCGCGGATCGACTCCAGATCGCCGCGCGGCTCGTCGCCAAAGCTTTTGCCCAGCACGGCAGGGTGCGGGTGCTGACCCCAGACGCAGCCGCCACGGATGCTCTTGACCGCATGCTCTGGATGCAGCCCGCCATTGCCTTTCTTCCGCATTGCCGCCTCGATAGCAGGCTTGCTCTGGAAACGCCGATCTGGGTTGATCATGCGTTGGAACACACCGGTCCGGCCGTCGTCCTCATCAACCTGCACGACGCACCGCCGCCCTTTTTCTCCAGGTTCGAGCGCCTCGCGGAAATCGCCGGCCTCGATGAAGCGCATGTCGCCTCGGCGCGTGAACGCTACCGCTTTTATCGCGAACGGGGCTATCCTTTACGCACCCATGACTTGAGCGAGCGCATCTGATGGCGACTGCTCGCGAGCTTCTGGCACAGGCCGATGCGCTGATGCGCAGAAACCGAAGCGGAGGCGATATCCCGGTACTCACCGACGACATCCCAGACGAGTCTCCTGCGGCCGATAGCGAAGCCGACATTCCATTGCTGACCGATCAGGTCGAAGAGGTCTTGGTCGAAGCCGTAGCGTTGTCGCCCCAATCCCAGTCACTGCAGTTGGTTTCAGGTCCGATGCTGGAGGGCGATCCCTCCAACTGGCTGGTCATGGACACCATCGATCCGGCCTTGCACAGCGTTACCGGCCAGGCGCCTGATACGCTGGCAGTCGTTCCGCCGGTCACTCAGAAAACGGTGATGGACTTCGAGCCGTACGGCGAAGAACCAAGATCGCCGGTCACGCTCAAGGCTGCAGGGTCGGAGCCGACGCCGCCGCCGGCGGGCTCGATCACGGCGGTTGCCTCTGCCGGCGCACTCGAAGACGAGATCGCCGTTGATCGTTCGGAGATTCCCGTTGCGATCTCGATCGCGTCCGCGTCGACCGAGGATGAGCGGTGGCAGACCATGGCGGACCACATCTCGATGCAGGTGCTGCAGCGCCTCGATCTCTTTACCGACACGGGGCTCAAGGAACAACTTGCCGAGCGACTGCAGCCGATCGTTGCGCGCGCGGGCGCAGAGTTGGTCACGGCGATCAATGAGCATGTCGGCAAGCTTGTCCGGGCCTATGTCGCCGAAGCGATCGAGCGCGAGATAGCACAATGGCGAAAAGACCACTGAAACGGTATTTTTTCGGATTCATAGGCCGGGGCCGCGCTCACCGGTAAGTTCCACAGCGAACAGACCAGCGATCGGGCGGCCAAGAAGCCGCCCGATTTTTTTGCGGAGAAAGAAATCATGATTATCGTCATGCAACCCGGGGCGGGCGAAGCGGAAATACAAGCCGTCGAGGCCAAGATTCTTGCGCATGGACTTTCGGTGCACGTGTCGCGGGGAACGGAGCGTACGCTCATCGGCGCCGTCGGCGATGAGCGTGTGCTCGACCCCGAGATGTTTGATCCGATGCCGGGCGTCGAAAAGTCGATGCACATCGTCAAGCAGTACAAAATCGTAGCTCGCGAATGGCATCGAGAAAACACCGTGATCGACGTCGCTGGAGTACCGATCGGCGGCCCGACGGTACAGGTGATCGGCGGCCCTTGCTCGGTCGAGACCCCGGCGCAGATGAGCGCAGCAGCGGTCGGGGTCAAGACCGCTGGCGCTCGGCTCATGCGAGGCGGAGCCTTCAAACCGCGCACCAGCCCCTACGCCTTTCAGGGCAAGGGTGTCGAGGGCCTCGAGTTGCTGCGCTCGGCCGCTGATACGCAGGGCTTACCCATTGTCACCGAGCTGATGGATGCGCGCATGCTCGAGACCTTTCTCAAATACGACGTCGATGCGATTCAGATCGGCACTCGCAACATGCAGAACTTCGACTTGCTCAAGGAAGTGGGCCGCGTCAACAAGCCGGTCATCCTCAAAAGAGGCATGTCGGCGACCATCAATGAATGGCTGATGGCTGCCGAATACATCGCCATCGGCGGCAATCACGACATCATCTTTTGCGAACGGGGCATTCGCACTTTCGAGACGGCGTACCGCAACGTGCTCGACGTTACCGCGGTTCCGGTTCTCAAGCGCGAGACCCATCTGCCGGTGATCGTCGATCCCTCTCACGCCGGCGGCAAGGCGTGGATGGTGCCCGCCTTGTCGTGCGCTGCGGTGGCGGCGGGCGCCGATGGATTGCTCGTCGAAGTCCATCCCAATCCGTGCGACGCGTGGTGCGACGCTGACCAGGCATTGACGCCAAGCGAGTTCGCTGTGCTCATCGGTCAGCTGCGCGCCGTGGCGCGAGCCATCGGTCGCGATCTCTGAGGCCAGCGGAGAAACATGTTCGCCCTCACCGGCATCGAACACCACTATGGCGCACTTGCCGCAGTGCGCGTGCCGGAATGGCGTGTCGCACGAGGCGAGCGGTGGCTTCTGACGGGGGCATCCGGAAGCGGGAAGTCCACGTTGCTCAACATCCTCGCCGGTTTGCTGCGGCCTTCTGCCGGCAGCGTTGTCGTGGAAGGACAGGATCTGACGAGGTTGCCGGACTCAGCGCTCGATGGTTGGCGCGGACGCAAGGTGGGCTATGTTCCCCAGCGCTTGCATCTGATTGCGAGTCTCGACGTGGTCGACAATCTGTTGTTGGCGCAGTTCTTTGCGGGTGTTGCGGCTGATCGGCCGGCAGCGCTTGCACTGCTTCACTCGCTTGGCGTTTCCGGCGTCGCGTCGCGTACGCCGGACAAGCTTTCCCAAGGGCAAGCGCAACGCGTCGTCGTCGCGAGGGCGGTGATCAACCGGCCCGTGCTGCTGCTTGCCGACGAGCCGACTGCGGCGCTCGATGACGCGAGTGCCAATGCCACCATAGCGCTCTTGAGCGACCAGGCAGCAGCCGTTGGCGCGACACTGGTCGTCGCTTCTCATGACGGACGCATCGCATCGTCATTCGAGCGCCGCTTTGGACTTTAGCGCTGCCGCATGAACCTTGCTCGCATCGCCTACGCGTACGCGCGGAAAAGCCCGCTCACGACCTTGCTCAACCTGGCGCTGCTGATGCTGGGCGTAGCGACGGTCACGCTTCTGCTGCTGCTTACCACCGCCCTCGACGAACGCCTGAAACGGGATGCGGCGGGCATCGATCTGGTGGTAGGCGCGAAGGGAAGTCCGCTGCAACTGGTTCTCGCCGGCGTTTTCCACGTCGACGTCCCTCCGGGAAACATCCCGCTCGCGGAGATCGCCAAGCTCCGTGCCAATCCGCTGGTTCGCGATGTCGTCCCCATCGCAATGGGCGATAGCTTCCGCGGTTATCACATCATCGGCACCGAGCCCAAGCTGCTCGAACTCTACGGCGCAAGGATCGCGCAGGGCGATCTCTGGACGGCGCCCCTGCAGGCTGTGCTGGGAGCTGAGGTCGCCCGGCGCTCGGGGCTTGCCTCAGGGGATAGCTTTGCCGGCTCGCACGGTCTCGCCGAAGGTGGCGGAGTTCATGCCGATGAACCGTATCGCGTCGTCGGCGTGCTCGCAGCTTCAGGCAACGTTGTCGATCGTCTGGTGCTCACCAGCGTGGAAAGCGTCTGGAAGGTGCACGAGCACGAAGCCGAAGAACAGGGGAAGGCGCCAGTAGACGGCGCGCCGCGGGAAGTGACCATGGGGCTCGTGCGCTATGCCACGCCGCTGGCCGCGGCGAGCCTGCCGCGGCAGATCAACGCTGAAACGATGCTGCAGTCAGCATCTCCGGCTTACGAATCGGCGCGGCTGCTGACCGTGTTCGGTGTCGGCACCGAGGTGATTCGCGGTTTCGCCGCCTTCCTGATGATCGCCGCCGCAATGGGCATGTTCATCGCGCTCTACCAGGCGATGGATCAGCGTCAATATGATCTCGCTGTCATGCGAACGCTGGGCGCCAGTCGCGGGCGAGTGTGCGGCCTGCTTTTACTGGAGAGCACGATCCTCGCCGCGATCGGTGCTCTATTCGGCATCGCGCTCGGCCATGCGCTCCTTGCTCTCATCGGCGCGTGGTTGCCGACCGCTGCTTCGCTTGCTTCGGGCGCGATGCGCCTGTTGCCGAGCGAGTTCACAATCGTTGTGCTGGTCGTGGCGGGCGGTATACTGGCTGCTTTGTTGCCGGCCTGGCGCGCCTATCGCCTCGACGTTGCGGCAACCCTCGCCAAGGGCTATCCATGACCAGGGCCATCGTGCTCTACGTGTTCGGCGCTGCGCTCGCCGCGGCCGCGCTTTCCTCCGCCGCGCTGGATACCAAGATTCCCGAAGCGGGACTCCCGAGTGCCAGCGACTACGCTGCAAGCTTGCTGCCCGAATTGAGCGGAGTCGTCTCGTGGCGCACGCTCTCGCAGGTCGAGCCGGTAAAACAAGGCAGCAAAATGATCCCGCAATTCTCCAAGGACGTCCTTGGGCTCGACAAGCAGCAGGTTCGCGTGCAGGGCTTCATCATTCCGCTCGAGATGGGCGACAAACAGACGCACTTTTTACTCTCCGCGGTGCCGCCGCATTGCCCCTTCTGCATGCCTGCCGGACCTGATTCGATGGTCGAGGTGGAGGCGCGAATACCGATAGCTTTCGGATTCGAAGTCATCGTGCTCAGCGGCAAATTCGCGGTGCTCAAGGACGATCCTGCCGGCATGCTTTACCGGATGACCGACGCAGAAGCGGTCGCGCGTCCAGCCAAGTAGTCGAATCGCGTTCGCGTGAATTCGCGTGCGCCGAAGCCTGAGCGCACGGCGCGGTCCGGCTTCACGTTGCCTCTCCGCTATAATTTCAATCGTTGACAGGCCTTGATTCGCGCATTTGCCGATGGAACTCGCCAAGAGCTTCGACCCGAAAGCGATTGAAAGCCGCTGGTATCCCTATTGGGAATCGCGCGGATTGTTCAAGCCGTCGATGAAGCCGGGCGCGGCTCCATACTGCATTCAGCTTCCGCCGCCCAATGTCACAGGCACGCTGCACATGGGTCACGCTTTTCAGCAGACGCTGATGGATGTGCTGATCCGCTATCACCGCATGCTGGGCGACAATACCCTGTGGCAGGTCGGCACCGATCACGCCGGTATCGCGACCCAGATCGTCGTCGAAAATCAACTGCGAGGGGAAGGAAATTCACGCCAGTCGCTCGGCCGTGAGCGTTTCGTCGAGCGCGTCTGGAAATGGAAGGCTGAATCCGGATCGAGCATCACCAACCAGATGCGCCGCCTTGGCGCATCCTGCGACTGGTCGCGCGAGCGCTTCACCATGGATCCCGGCTTATCGAAAGCGGTGATCGAGACATTCGTGCGTCTCTACGAGGACGGTCTCATCTACCGCGGCAAACGACTGGTCAACTGGGATCCCAAGCTCGGCACGGCGGTGTCCGACCTGGAAGTCGAAAGCGAAGAGGAAACCGGAACGCTATGGGAGATCCGCTATCCACTGGCTGACGGTTCCGGACACGTTTCAGTCGCTACGACCCGGCCCGAGACGATGCTGGGCGACGTCGCAGTAGCGGTGAATCCGGAGGACGAGCGCTACAAGCATCTCATCGGCAAACAAGTCGAGTTGCCGCTCACCGGACGTCGCATCCCGATCATTGCCGATGAGTATGTCGACAGGGCGTTCGGCACGGGATCCGTCAAGATTACGCCCGCGCACGACTTCAACGACTGGGAGATCGGCCAGCGTCATGGGCTGGCACCGCTGACGATTTTCACGCTGAAGGCGACGATCAACGACAATGCGCCGCTAAAGTATCGCGGCCTCGACCGCTACGCGGCGCGAAAGGCCGTGCTGGCCGACCTGCGCTTAGCCGGTCTGATCGCCGCCGAGAGAGCGCACAAGATGATCGTGCCGCGCTGCGAGCGCACGGGCGAAGTCGTCGAACCCATGTTGACCGACCAGTGGTTCGTCGCCATGCGCAAGGCGTCGCCGGCGAATCACGCTCACTTTCCCGGCAAATCGTTCCAGGACATCTGCCTCGAAGCGGTCAACGCGAGTGTTGTCGATCCGTCGACGGGCAAGCCGGTGAAGATTCGCTTCGTGCCGGAGCACTGGACGTCGACCTACAACCACTGGCTCGAAAACGTCCACGACTGGTGCATATCGCGCCAGTTGTGGTGGGGACACCGCATTCCGGCATGGTACGACGAAGCAGGCAACGTGTATGTCGCCCGCGACGCTGCGGGGGCTGCGCACAAGGCGGGCAAGAGCGTCGCGGCGTTGCGCCAGGACGAGGATGTCCTCGATACCTGGTTTTCATCTGCGCTGTGGTGCCATTCGACGCTCGGCTGGCCGGAACAAACGCTGGAACTGACGGCGTTTCTGCCAAGCTCGGTGCTGATCACCGGCTTCGACATCATCTTTTTCTGGGTCGTGCGAATGATCATGACCACGACCTATTTCACAGGTAAGGTGCCTTTCTACGACGTCTACATCAACTCCATCGTGCGCGACGAGGAAGGTCAGAAGATGTCGAAGTCGAAGGGCAACATTCTCGACCCGCTCGATCTCATCGACGGCACCGATCTCGAGACGCTGGTGCGCAAGCAGACCTCCGGGCTGCTACTCGAAAAGCAGCGCGAATCGATCGAGAAGCGCACGCGGCGCCAGTTTCCGGAAGGCATTCGCGCCGTCGGCGCCGACGCGGTGCGCTTCACCTTCGCCAGCCTCGCGACTTTCGGCAGAACCTTGAACTTCGATCTTTCCCGCTGCGAAGGGTATCGCAATTTCTGCAACAAGCTGTGGAATGCGACGCGGTTCGTGCTCATGAACGTCGACGGGAGAGATGTCGGGCTCGATGCCTCGAAGCCGGTCACGCTCTCCTTCGTCGACCGCTGGATCATGTCACGGCTGCAACATGCCGAACGCGATGTCGCCGAGCATCTGGATGCCTATCGTTTCGATCTCGCTGCCAAGGCCATATACGAATTCGTATGGGATGAATACTGCGACTGGTACGTCGAGCTCGCGAAGACGCAGCTGCAGACGGGAGACGAAGCGGCACAGCGCGGTACGCGGCGAACGCTTGTCCGCGTGCTGGAAACGACGTTGCGCCTCGCGCACCCCATGGTGCCGTTCATCACCGAGGAGCTGTGGCAGACGGTGGCGGTACTTGCGGGCAAAGAGGGCGTATCGGTCTCGACACAACCTTATCCGCTCCCGCAATCCGACAAGATCGACACCGCCGCGGAAGCGGAGATGGAACGGCTCAAGACGCGCATTCTGGCCGCGCGCGGTCTGCGCGGTGAAATGAATCTCTCTCCGGCGCAGCGCGTGCCGCTGTGGGCCTCACCGGGAAGCGCGGAGGAGCGTGCCAGCCTGACTGCTACTGCGCCCTATGTGATGTCGCTGGTCAAACTCTCCGAAGTGAAGATCGCCGACGAATTGCCGCACACCGACGCTCCGGTGGTGCTCGCAGGGGATTCGAGACTGATGCTGCACATCGAAGTGGATCCCGTGGCAGAGCGCGAACGCCATTCCCGGGAAATCGCTCGCCTGGAAGGCGACATCGCCAAGACTCGGGCGAAGCTTGGCAACGAGTCGTTTGTCGCGCGTGCTCCCGCGGACATCGTCGCGCAGGAGCGGCTCCGCCTGGCGGATTTGACGACGAAGCTCGAGGCGCTGCAGGAGCTTCTCAAGCGCTTGCGCTGATCCTTCGTCGCTTCGCCTGCGGAGGCGCCTCTAGACTTTTGCAGGTTCCCGGGCCGAGCGCTTCATCAGCAATGCCGCGACCGGCTGCGCCTTGCGCGAGGAATGGGGCGCATCAGTCCGCACCACCCTCGGCTGATCCGGATTGCGATCGATCTCGGCGTGCCGGTCTTCGCGCGGGCGGCCCGCACCCGTGTCGCGTCGCGCATCGCGTCGCGGGGATCGGGCTGAATGTGCGTCACGGCTTGAGCGCGGCGCAGGCGCCGGCGCAAGTGTCTCGGGCGTTGCGACTCGCAGCGAACGTTTGAGCAACCCTTCGATTTCGGCGAGCAACTTCTCTTCGTCAGGCGCGCACAGCGAAATCGCTTCGCCCTCCTGACCGGCGCGGCCGGTGCGGCCGATCCGATGAATGTAGTCCTCGGGAACGTACGGCATTTCGTAATTCACGACCAGGGGCAGGTCGTCGATGTCGAGGCCGCGCGCGGCGACGTCGGTGGCTACCATGATCTGCACGCTGGCTGCCTTGAACGCGTCGAGTGCTTCGAGCCGCGCGGCCTGGCTCTTGTCGCCGTGAATCGCCGTAGTCTTGAGCCCTTCTTTTTCCAATTGTCGCGCGAGCCGCGATGCGCCGTGCTTGGTGCGCACAAAGCAGAGCACCTGCCAGAGGTTGCGCGACGTGACGATGTGCTTTAAGAGCGCGCGCTTTTGGTCGGCCTGGACCTTGTAGACGCATTGCGAAACGGTCTCCGCCGCGGTGTTGCGCCGCGCGACCTCGATTAACTGCGGCGCATTGAGCAACTGGTCAGCGAGCTTCTTGATCTCGTTGGAAAACGTCGCAGAGAAAAGAAGATTCTGGCGTTTGGCGGCCAGTGGCAGCAGCGCCATGATCCTTTTGATGTCGGGGATGAAACCCATGTCCAGCATGCGATCCGCTTCATCCAGGACGAAGATTTCGACTTGCCCTAAATAAACCGATTTTTGCTCGATGTGGTCCAGCAAGCGCCCCGGCGTGGCGACCAGGATCTCGACTCCGCCGCGCACAATCGGCAGCTGCTGCTTGATGTCGACGCCGCCGAAAACGACGGTGGAGCGCAGCCCCGTGTATTTGCCGTAGGTCCGCATCGATTCTTCCACCTGGATGGCGAGCTCGCGGGTCGGCGTGAGTATCAGAGCCCGTACAGGGTGACGGGCGGGCGACGGACTCGTGTTGGCATTGGGGAGCAGCTTTTGCAGGATCGGGAGTGCGAAGCCTGCGGTTTTGCCGGTGCCGGTCTGGGCACCGCCCATGACATCGCGTCCTTCAAGAATGGGTGGGATCGCCTGCACCTGGATAGGGGTGGGCGTGGTGTAGCCGGCTTCGTCCACGGCGCGTAGCAATTCCGGCCGTAGTCCGAGCTCGGCAAAGCTCGGGGTATTGCTCATCAATGAGGCTCCTGGCGCGGCCTACTCGCTTTTTGCGAGTTCCGGTCCAGGCAGCGAAACTTAGTTGGACAAGCGAGTCACAAGTTGTAACCCGCGGGGGGATCGGCGGTGACCGGAACGGCCGCCGAATATGGAGACAATTATACCGTAAATATCGGATTTTGCAAATCATTTCTTACGCCGAGGCGCTGGATTTGCTAGAATGCAACGTTTTGGTACCGCAATGCACCATGTCCACTCGTCGCCTTCGCAACATCGCCATCATTGCCCACGTCGATCACGGCAAAACAACGCTCGTCGACAAGCTGCTCGTGCAGGCGGGCACCTTCGCCGCGCATCAGCACATTGCGGAACGGGTCATGGACAGCAACGAACTGGAGCGGGAGCGCGGAATCACCATCGTCGCTAAGAATTGTGCGATCGACTACCAGGGCGCGCACATCAACATCGTCGATACACCCGGCCATGCCGACTTTGGCGGAGAAGTCGAGCGTGTGCTTTCGATGGTCGACGGCGTGCTGCTGCTGGTCGACGCTGTCGAAGGCCCCATGCCGCAAACGCGGTTCGTCACCCGCAAAGCGCTGGCGCTGGGACTCAAACCCATTGTCGTGGTGAACAAGGTCGATCGAGCCGGCGCCCGGCCAGCCTGGGTGGTCAATGCGACCTTCGAATTATTCGACAGGCTCGGCGCTTCCGAGGAGCAACTCGATTTCCCCGTCGTATACGCTTCCGCCCTGCAAGGTTGGGCCGTAACTGACCTCGCGGCAATTCAAGTCTCATCGACGCCCAGCTCTGGAAACGGCGAGACAGGCAGCATCGCGACCAGAGATCGATCGCCGCTCGAGCGCAGCATGCGTGCACTGTTCGAAACCATACTCGAGCACGTGCCTGCCCCGCGTGCAGATGTCGACGAGCCGTTGCAGCTTCAGATCAGCGCACTCGATTATTCAAGCTACCTTGGCAGGCTGGGCATCGGACGCATTCGCCGCGGCCGCCTCATCCCCGGCCAGGACGTCGCAGTGCTGCAGGGCGACGGATCCAGCCAGCGAGCGAAGATCGGGCAGGTGCTCGGTTTCGCAGGTCTGGAGCGGATCCCGGTCGAAGCCGCGGAAGCGGGCGATATCGTACTCGTCACCGGCATCGACGAGCTTGGCATAGGGACCACCATCGCGGCGACCGATGTTCCCGAAGCGTTGCCTTTGATAGCGGTCGACGAGCCGACCTTATCGATGCAGTTCCAAGTCAATACTTCCCCGCTCGCAGGAAGTGAAGGGAAGTATGTAACGAGCCGCAACCTTGCGGAGCGCCTGCGTAAGGAGTTGTTAACCAATGTTGCGCTTCGGGTCGAAGCAACCGCCGACGCCGACGTGTTCATGGTGTACGGCCGCGGTGAACTGCATCTCACCATCCTCCTGGAGAAGATGCGCCGCGAAGGCTATGAGCTGGCGGTATCGCGACCCCGCGTCGTGCTGCGTGAAATCGACGGCGAGAGGCACGAGCCCTTCGAGTTGCTCTCCGTCGACGTCGAAGATGCGCACCAGGGAGCGGTGATGGAAGCGCTTGGCACCCGCCGCGGCGAACTCACCCACATGGAGTCGGATACACGCGGTCGCACCCGCCTCGATTACCGCATTCCGGCGCGCGGGCTGATCGGCTTTCAGGGCGAGTTCATGAACCTGACTCGCGGCACCGGACTCATCAGTCACGTCTTCGACGGCTACGGCGCAGTCAAGGGCGAGATTCCCGAAAGACGCAATGGCGTGCTGGTGTCGGCGGAGGACGGTGAAGCCGTCGCTTACGCCTTGTGGAAGCTCCAGGAGCGGGGCCGCATGTTCGTCTCTCCCGGAACGAAGCTCTACGAGGGCATGGTGGTCGGCATCCACAGCCGCGACAACGATCTCGTCGTCAATCCGATCAAGGGCAAGCAGCTCACCAACATTCGCGCTGCCGGCAAGGACGAAGCGGTTGCCCTGACACCGCCCATCGCGCTTACGCTCGAGTACGCAGTCGAATTCATCGCCGATGACGAGTTGGTCGAAATTACGCCGAAATCCATTCGCGTCCGCAAACGTCATTTGCGCGCGCACGAACGCAAACGCGCGAGCCGCGAAGCCGCCTAACGCATGATCGCGGCTGTTCCCCTTCGTCATGATGGGACGACGGGAATCACCGTCGAAGCCGCTTCGCGTGCCACTTTTGCCGTGCTCGCTTTGACGACGTAAACTCTCGCGCTGTGGACTTCTCACTGTGGATCGTGGTGTTGGCAGCAGGGCTCGTCGCGCTGCTGGTGCTGGCAAGCGTCGTGCTCGTCCGCCTTGGAGCCCTGAGGCGCAGCCTCGAGGGCGGCGGTGATAGCGGATTGAGGCTGGAGGCGATCAGCGCGCAGAACGAACGCCTGGAGCGCGACTTACGGGCCGACCTCGCGCTGGCTCGTTCGGAATCGGCACAGAGCGCGCAAAGCGCGCGCACCGAGCTTGGCCAGTCGCTGAGCGGGTTCGCGCAGCTTTTGCAAAACCAGCTCGCCAGCATCGCGCAGCTGCAAAACGAGCGCCTGTCGACGTTGACGCAGAGCAACGAGCAGCGGCTCGACGCGGTGCGGTGCACCCTCGAGCAGCGGCTGGAAGTGCTTCGCAGCGACAACGCGCAGCAACTCGAGCAAATGCGTGCCACGGTCGACGAAAAGCTCCACGCCACGCTTGAGCTGCGGCTCGGCGAATCGTTCAAGCAGGTCTCGGACCGGCTCGAGCAGGTGCATCGGGGCCTTGGCGAAATGCAATCGTTGGCGGCAGGCGTCGGCGACCTAAAAAAAATTCTAACCAACGTCAAGACGCGAGGCACGTGGGGCGAGGTGCAGCTCGAGAGTCTGCTCGAGCAGATACTGACCAGCGCGCAATACGACAGGAACGTCATCACGCGACCCGGTGGCAATGAGCGCGTCGAATTTGCCATTCGGCTGCCGGGTCGCGACACCGATGGAGGTCCTTGCTGGCTGCCGATCGACGCCAAGTTTCCGCTCGCCGATTACGAGCAGCTGGTCGAGGCGCAGGAGCGCGGCGATCCAGCTGCCGTGGAAGCCTACGCCAAAGCCCTTGAGCGCCGCATCAAGGATCAGGCGGCGGACATTCACGGCAAGTACATTGCGCCGCCATCGACGACTGACTTCGCGCTGCTTTATCTTCCGGTCGAAGGCCTCTACGCCGAAGTGTTGCGGCGGCCGGGTCTCGCCGATACCCTGCAGCGCAATTACAGGGTGACGATCGCCGGCCCCACCACGCTCGCTGCCATCCTCAACAGCCTGCAGATGGGATTTCGCACGCTGGCCATCGAGCAGCGCTCGAGTGAAGTCTGGAAGCGGCTCGGGCTGGTCAAGACGGAGTTTGCGAGGTTCGGGGAAATACTTTCAGCGACACGCAAGAAGCTCGAGCAAGCCAGCAATTCGATCGGCGAAGCCGAGGCGCGCAGCCGCGCGATCGCCAGGCAGTTGCGCGAGGTCGAAGCTCTACCCGCGACCGAAGCCGAGCGCCTGCTGACGAGCGAGCCGAGGCTCGTCTACGATGCCGACGCAGACGCAGCGGCAATCGTGGGGGACGATGGCGATCCACCGGCATCGCGCGACGTCATTCCCTAAGACCATCACCGCGACGCGCTGACGGATGCTCCAGACTCTCAGAAACTGGAAACGCCGGCGGCTGCTTGCGCAGGCCGCCATTCCTGAATTGTTGTGGCGCGAGGCATTGGAGTCATTGCCTTTCCTTGCGGTCTACACCGATGCCGAGCTCGAGCGCTTGCGAGAGCGCGTGGTTGTGTTCCTTGCCGAGAAGAGCATCCTCGGCGCGCGGGGCTTCGAAGTCATTCCCCTGATGCGCGTCATCATCGCCTTGCAGGCCTGCGTGCTGGTTCTCAATCTCGACCCCCGCTACTACGATGGATGGGAAAGCGTCATCGTCTATCCCGACGAATTCATCACCGATCTCGAGTACGAGGACGAGGCAGGCGTCGTGCATCGCGCGCACGAGCCCCTTGCAGGTGAGGCGATGCCGCAGGGCCCCGTGGTGCTTTCATGGCCCGACGTCGAGGCGAGCGCCGACTGGTCCAGTGCGGGCATGAACCTGGTGATCCATGAGTTCGCGCACAAGCTTGACATGAGGAGCGGCGAGGCCAATGGATGTCCCCCGTTACCTGCGGAAATGCCGCCGCGCTCGTGGCAGAAAGCGATGAATTGCGCTTTCGACCACTTCAGAGCGCGCGTCGAAAAGGGCGAAGACACGCCCATCGACTCGTATGCTGCAGAAAGTCCTGCCGAATTTTTCGCGGTCCTGTCCGAGGTTTTTTTTGCTGACCCTACGCTGCTGGTGCATGAATATCCCAAGATCTATGAGCTGTTTGCGTGGTTCTACAAACAGGATCCCGCCAGCCGAACCGAGCTGCTCCTAGAGACCTAAGCTTGGGCTTGCAAAACGTCGCGTCTGCGCTATGCTGTGAAAGCCGGTGAGCAAGCGCAAGGGAAGTGCATGGGGCCGGCAACTTTCGACATCGTACTGGGAGAACCGATGAAAAGTCGCATTGCAATGCTGGCTGCCGCCCTGCTTTTCGCAGGTAGCGCATGGGCATTTCACTGCCCGGCGGAAATGAAGAAGATCGACGACGCGCTGGCGAAGAATCCGCAGTTGAGCGCGGCTCAGATGGACGAAGTCAAGAAGTACCGCGCTGAAGGCGAGGCGTTGCACAAGGCCGGCAAGCATCAGGAATCACTCGACGCGTTGGCCAAGGCCGAGAAGATCCTGGGCATCCCGACGAGCTGAAGCCAGGCGACGCAATGTCGCCGAACGCCGATGCGGGCGACCGCTCGGCGTTTTGTTTTATGAACACCTTCTCACGCGGGCGCCGCTCTCGCGATGATCGCTTTCTGATCGACGCTCGAGGAAAGCGTTCCCAGTGCGCCGGCAGCGTCACCCAGACGTGAGGCGCAAAAGGCATCCGCCACGGCACGAGGCGCATCGCGAACCAGAAGTGCAGCAGCGAGACCGACCGCAATCGCGCCGGCCAGACGACGAGCATCGGTTTCTTCGCAGGCTTCGCTAGCGAGTATCTGCTCGAGCGTAGCGATATGCCGATCCAGGCGAGGATTTCCGCCGCGGGCACGCCGTAGCTCCGCCAACAGTGCTTCGACGGCCGGCGGCTCGCGCCGCGCGGCGCGTTGCACATCCAGACACATCACGTTTCCCGAACCTTCCCAGATCGAATTGAGCGGCGCCTCACGGTAGAGCCGCGGGAGCGCACTTTCTTCGACGTAGCCGTTGCCGCCAAGGACCTCCATCGCCTCCGCAATGACCCATGAAGCACGCTTGCAGATCCAGTATTTAAGCGCTGGCGTTGCCAGCCGCGCGAGCGCTGCGTCAGGCGCGTCGGCGTCAGCCTCGAAGGCGCGAGCGAGCCGCAGCGCCAGTATGGTGGCGGCTTCGTCTTCCAGCGCCAGGTCGGCGAGCACATTGCGCATCAGCGGCTGCTCGAAGAGCGTCTTACCGAACGCTCGCCGATGCTTCGCATGGTGCATTGCCTGCGCAACGGCGCTGCGGATCAATCCCGCGCTGCCTATCACGCAGTCGAGGCGCGTGTGCTGGACCATCTCGATGATCACCGGGATGCCGCGACCCTCATCGCCAAGCAGCCACGCTGTCGCGCCATCGAATTCAACCTCGCTCGAAGCGTTGGAGCGGTTACCGAGCTTGTCCTTCAAGCGCAACAGCCGCACTGCGTTGCGGCCGCCGTCGGGAAGAAACCGCGGCAGAAAAAAGCACGATAATCCATTCTCGGCTTGGGCGAGCACCAGGTGCGCGTCGCACATCGGCGCCGAGAAGAACCATTTTTGCCCAACGATTCTGTACTCGCTGTCATGCACGCGTTCGGCGCGACTTTCGTTGCTGCGCACATCAGAGCCGCCCTGGCGCTCGGTCATGCCCATGCCGATCAGCGCCGATGTCTTGGCGTCCACGCAGAGCGATCGCCCATCGTAGTCGCGTGACAGGATGTGCGGCAGCCAGTTGCTTTCCAGCCATGGCAGTGCACGGGCGTACCGGCGCAGGACCGGCACCGCGGCGTAGGTCATGGTAAGAGGGCATTGCGTTCCGTTCTCAACCTGAGCGTGCATGAGGTAGGCGGCGGCGCGTGCGACTTGCGCGCCGGGACGCGGCTCCAGCCACGGCGTTGCATGCTCGCCCTCATGGATGGCAAGCGCCATCAACTCGTGCCACGATGGATCGAAAACCACCTCGTCGATCCGATCGCCGAAGCGATCGTGCGTCTTGAGCTCAGGAGTGCAGCGATTGGCACGATCAGCGAGCGCGAAGGTCTCGGCACGTCCCAGCAGGGCTCCCCATGCTTCGAGTCGCGTTTGGGCCCACGCCGCTCCCTCGCGAATCACCGCTTCGCGAAGCGCCGGTTGCGTGTCGTAGAGATTTCGGCCCTCGAAGGGCGGCGGCTGATTGCTGTCCGAGCAGGGCTTGGCGGACGGCTTCATGTGACCGGAGGCCGCAACGCGCTCTTCGGCCGAAACGCCTTGCACACGGATTCGTGCGTCTCGATGTAGGGCCCGCCGATCAAGTCGATGCAGTAGGGCACGGCAGGAAATACGCCGTCGAGCGTTTCCTTGATCGCCTTCGGCTGGCCAGGCAGGTTGAGAATGAGCGCTCGCCCCCTTGTGACCCCGACCTGTCGCGACAGGATCGCTGTCGGAACATATTTGAGGCTCACCTGCCGCATTTGCTCGCCAAATCCAGGCAGCACCTTGTGCGCAACCGCGAGCGTTGCCTCCGGTGTCACATCGCGCCGCGCAGGACCAGTACCTCCGGTCGTGAGCACCAGATCGCAGGCGACGCGGTCGACGAGCTCGATCAAAGTGCGCTCGATAATGGGTTGTTCGTCGGGAATGAGGCGCGTTTCCATCCGCCACGGTGTTTTCAGCGCTGCGCTGAACCACTCCTCGAGGCCGGGGATGCCCTTGTCCTCATACACACCCTTGGAAGCGCGATCGCTGATGGATACCAACCCGATCAACAGAGACTGCGAAGTCGTCATGAGTTGCGGCTGAGCAATGCGTTGAGCGCTCGGAACAACGCGCGGTAAGCGTGCGGGGGCGAGCCATGCGCGTGTTCCTCGGCGGCGCGCGCGACCAGCGCCGCAAGTTTGGCGCGGTCGGCAACCGGCCATTGCGCGCACAGCTCGTCGAGCGCGCAGGCGTTGGAGAGCAGCTGCTCGCGCCATCGTTCAGCCGCGGCGACGCGCGCCTTTTCGGCATTGCCCGGTTCGCGCCATCGTGCGAGTTGCGCTTCGATCGGCGCCGGATCGACCTCGCGCATGAGGCGGCCGATGAACTGCAGTTGACGTCTCCTGGCCTCGCGCTGGGTGAGCCGGCGAGCTTCAGCAATGGCTTCTGCGAGTTTTTGCGGCAGCGCCAGCGCGTCGAGCCGGGCGGGGCTCAAGCTCACCAAAGTTACTCCGAGGTCCTGCAGCGCCTGCATTGCGTGCTTGCGCCGCGTTTTGGACAGCGGAGCGGAATCGAGTTGAGTGGCGTCCCGCGACGGAGTTCCGACGGCTGATCGGGTGATCGCCACCCGTCCCTGCTGCCGGGGTGTTTCGTCGGATCGTGGCATCAGGCAGGCTCTGGCGTGCAGCGGTTTGCTATCATAACTGATTACCCTTCGCTGATTTCCCCCAATCGCTTTGACGACCGCTCTTGCCACTCGGTTTCCGCTCACTTCTGAAGCGCTGAGCGGGATCGCGGAACGCGTGCTGCGTGAGGCCAGGGCAGGCGGCGCGACGGCCGCGGAAACCGAGATCTCGCAAGCGTTCGGACAGAGCGTAACCGTGCGCAAGGGCGAGGTTGAAACCATCGCCTACAATCGCGACAAAGGGATCGGTATAACGGTCTATGTCGGCGAGCGACGGGGGCACGCCAGCACCGCCGATTTCGGGTTCGACGCCATTCGCGACTCCGTCGATAAGGCGCTGACGATTGCACGCTACACCTCGAACGATCCTTGCTCCGGACTCGCCGATCCGGCTCGCCTTGCGCGCGCATGGAGCGATCTCGATCTCTACCATCCGTGGGATCTCCCGGTTGAGGACGCGATCGAGTTGAGTCGCGACTGCGAAGCTGCAGCGCTCGCGGTGGACAAACGCATCACGAATTCGGAAGGCGCTACGGTCTCGGTGCATGAGGCGCAATTCGTGTACGCCAATACGCACGGATTTTCCGGGGGCTACGCGAGTTCACGGCACGGCATCTATTGTTCGGTCATCGGCGAGGAAGACGGAGCGATGGAGCGCGACGATTGGTACACGTCGGCGCGGACGCCATTGGATCTGGAACCGGCGCGGGAAGTAGGGACCAAGGCGGGCAGGCGCGCCGTGCAGCGGCTCGGAGCCCGGCAGCTTGCGACGACGCAATGTCCGGTGCTCTACGAAGCGCCGGTCGCAACGGGGCTCATCGGCCACTTTGTCAATGCGGTGAGCGGCGGAAGTCTCTACCGTAAGACCTCCTTTCTGCTCGACAGTCTGGGCACGCAGGTATTCGCACCGCACATCACTATTCGCGAAGAACCGCACCTTCCGCGCGGCCAGGCATCGGCTCCGTTTGATGACGAGGGCGTCGCGACCAAGCCACGCGAGGTCGTTCGCGATGGCGTCGTGGAAGGATACTTTCTCGGCAGCTATTCGGCGCGCAAGCTGGGCCTCGCTTCCACAGCAAATGCAGGCGGCAACCATAATCTGATAGTGAGCCACGGCGAACTCGACCTGCAAGGCTTGCTTGCACGAATGGATCGGGGCCTGCTAGTAACCGAGTTGCTGGGTCAGGGAGTAAATCCAGTGACCGGTGATTATTCTCGCGGGGCGGCCGGGTACTGGGTCGAAGGTGGACAAATCATTCATCCCGTCGAGGAGATCACGATCGCCGGTAATCTGGCGCAGATGTATCGTGACATCGTCGCAGTAGGCAATGACGTGGACAAAAGGGGATCACGACAATGCGGCTCGATGCTGATCGGCGCGATGACGGTCGCCGGGAACTAGACCACGCGCGGAGCGCGGTGATGGCCAAGCTTGGATTCCGTGACAGGCTCCTGGCGTGGCGGCGCTCGCTCTCCGACCCGCTGCGTAACGTCGGAGCCGCGAGCCGATGGATCGAAGGCTTGCCCGCGGCCGACATTTTGCAGTTGCAGCGAGAAGCGCTTGATCTCATCGCCTCATTCCCCGGCGGCCGGCGCGCGATCGGCCCCAATCAGGCCGAGGCGCTGTTGCGCATTGATGCCCGCTGTGATCCCGTGATCGGCCAGCTCACAGAGCAGTATGCGGCCAATTATCAGCGCTCGAGCGCGGTGGAAACACGGCTCTGGCACGGCGCCTTCGACATGATGAAGGCGTTCATCAATGCTTATCAGGCGACTCTCAAGACCGGCTACAACGGCGAACAGAAGCGCTGGAAGACCGTGCTGCCGCGAATCGTCGTAAGACTGGCACATCACAAGGGGCTGGATGGCAAATATCGCTTGTTCCGGTACAGCCATTGGATTCCAGCACAATGGCGCGAGCTGCACGAGCTCTACGAGTTCGCCCGGATGCGCGGTTGGCAACGTGAGCCGCTCGCATTTCCCGACGGCGTCTTCGAGAAGCAGGGCGCGACGCTTGAGCACGAATACGTCAAGGCATTGCTGCTCATGCGACTCGACAGCGGCAGCTTTACTCCCGATCAGATTGACTGGGTGGCTCGTTCGCTGGACGAATGGGCTGGATCGCTGATGCTGACTCCGCCGCCCGGTTCAGGTGCGAACTTCTACGTGGATCTCACCGGTACGCAGGGTCTCAAGCGCATCGGCAACATCGGGACCGGCGGACGACTGATGTTTCTGGACACGACGCCCGTCTACGGGCGCATCGTCGAACGCCTGCGTTGGCTTCCCGAACAGGACGATGAGACGCGTGCCAGCGGCGAGCTTCCGGCGCGAGAAGAGAAGCTCCTGCTCATGCGGCTCGCCGCACTGTACGGGCCCGAATCTTTAGCGTTCTCCCCGCGTGCGCCGCGGCGTGCGGTGGCTGTGGACTCTGAAGTTCGGGTCGTTGTCGGACTGGCGGCGCTCACCCGCGCAGTCGCCGAAGTCGATCGCTTGTCGGATGACGCCAAGTCGAAGGGTGCGCGCCACAGCTTCGACGAAGTTACCGAGATCGTGAATCCCAGCACCAATCCCGACTCGGTGGCGCGCAAGGTGAAAGGCTCGCAGTGGAAGATCGCTGATCTGAGCGAATCCGGTTGCCGGCTGGTCGCGCCGGCAAAGGACGCGCCGTCACGGCTTGGCGAAATGATCGCGTTCCGTGATCCTGAAGGATGGTCGCTGGGCGTCGTGCGCCGCATGCAGCGGCAACAAGTCGACGAGGTGATCTGCGGCGTCGAGATCATTGCGCGGCGCATGGTGCGCGTTCTGTTGCGTACATGGGCCGCGCCCCTCGACGCGGGCCGAGCCGGCATCGATCGTCCCTTTTTCGGAGTCTACCTGCCTGCGCATCAGGATAACCGTCAATCCGTCCAGCGCAGCCTCATCGGGCCCGATGACCGGTTCCTGCCAGGGGGAATGGTCGAGCTCGACACCGGGAATGCACGATACCTGATACGGTTTACGCAGACGCTGGAACGCCAGGCTGGATGGGCCTGGTCGCTGTTCAACGCGGTTCGCAAACTTTCCGGGTGATCCGCTCTTCTTCAGCGGCGGCCGCGAATTCGCGGGGATGGGGTAGAATCGCGCCAGACTCGAGGCCAGGGGTCGCCGTCGACTCGGTGTACCAAGTGCCGTAGAGCGCATGAGCGATCAAAATCGCCGGAGAAGGGGTCGATGATTTGCATTCATTTTTCGATCGGAGGACCAGTATGAAACGTCGTTCATTCTTGAAAAAAGCCGGTGCCGGGCTGGCCGTGGGTTCCGTCGCCGCGCCAGCGATCGGTCAGAGCACACAACCCGAGGTCAAGTGGCGTCTGGCATCGAGCTTTCCGAAGAGCCTGGATACGATCTACGGCGGCGCAGTAACGATCTCCGAACGCTGCGCATCGGCGACCAACGGCAAGTTCCAGATCCAGGTGTTCGCCGCGGGCGAAATCGTTCCCGGCCTGCAGGTGCTTGATGCCGTGCAGAACGCCACGGTGCAGTGCTGCCACACGGCGCCCTATTATTTCTTCGGCAAGGACCCGACCTTCGCCTTCGCCTGCGCGATCCCCTTCGGACTGAGCGCCCGCCAGCAGAACGCCTGGGTGTATCACGGCGGCGGACTCGCGCTGCTGCGCGAGTTCATGAAGGACTACAACGTCTACAACATCCCCGCTGGCAACACCGGGGCGCAGATGGGCGGGTTCTTCCGCAAGGAGTTGAAGAGCGTCGACGACATGAAGGGGCTCAAGATGCGCATCGGTGGCTCCGCCGGTGTCGTGTTGCAAAAGCTCGGTCTGGTGCCGCAGCAACTGGCAGGCGGCGATATTTACCCCGCGCTCGAGAAGGGCACGATCGACGCGGCGGAATGGGTCGGGCCCTACGACGATGAGAAGCTCGGCCTCTACAAGATCGCCAAGTTCTACTACTACCCGGGATGGTGGGAGGGCGGTCCCGAGCTCGATCTGTTCGTCAATACCAAGGCGTGGTCGGATCTGCCCAAGGATTACCAGTCGATTTTGACAGCGGCGTGCGCCGAGGCAAATGTCGACATGCTCGCCAAATACGATTCGCTAAATCCTGCGGCGCTGCGGCGTCTGGTGGCGGCCGGCGTGCAGTTGCGGCCTTTCCCGCGCGAAATCATGCAGGCATCGTACAAGGCCGCGACTGAGGTTTACGACGGATTCGCCGAGACCAATCCGAAATTCAAGAAGATCTACGAGCCATGGAAAGCATTCCGTGGCGAAGAGATTCTCTGGTTCCGCGTCGCCGAGCAGAACTTTGACCAGTTCATGGCTACAGTAAGCCAGCAGTCGCCGGCACCGGCCAAGAAGGGTTGACGCCGATCAGTCGACTGCGCTGAAGCATTACAAAAGCCCCGCGCGAACTGCATGGGGCTTTTTTTCGCCGACAGCTAATCACTTTCCGGGCGCTGGCGCAGGCGCTGTCTTGAATTGTTCCTCAAGCGACTTGGCATCGGAGTCCGCGCCCTCCTGCTGCTGCTGTTCGGAAGGCGATGCGCCCGGCTGGCTTCCACTCTCGAACGGAGGCAACTGAATCTGGATCTCGTTCGGGTTGACCGTGCTTTCCTTCGCCTTGTAGACCATCACCATCTGAGGGAAGGTGATGACCAGTGCCACCATGATGACCTGGATGATCACGAAAGGCACGGCGCCCCAGTAGATCTGAGTGGTCCTGACTCCGGCCGTGACCTTCTTGGTGAGCTTGTCGACATAGTCCTTGGCCGGGGCGACACTGCGCAGGTAGAACAGCGCAAAACCGAACGGGGGGTGCATGAACGACGTCTGCATGTTCACCCCCAGCAGCACGCCGAACCAGATGAGGTCGATGCCGAGCTTGTCGGCGACCGGGCCCACGAGCGGGATCACGATGAACGAGAGCTCGAAGAAATCGAGGAAGAACGCGAGAACGAAAATCAGCAGGTTGACGACGATCAGGAACCCGAGTTGGCCGCCAGGCAGCGCCGAGAGCAGGTGCTCGACCCACACGTGTCCGTTGACGCCGTAGAAGGTGAGGCTGAAGACCCGCGCCCCGATAAGAATGAAGATTACGAAGGTCGAGAGCTTCGCCGTCGTATCCATCGCCTGTTTGAGCAGTCTCCACGACAACCGCCGACGTGCGGTCGCCATGATCAGCGCGCCGGTCGCGCCCATCGCGCCGCCTTCGGTCGGCGTCGCTATGCCGAGAAAGATGGTGCCGAGCACCAGGAAAATCAGGGCGAGCGGTGGTATCAACACGAAGGTCACACGCTCAGCGAGACGTGAGAGCAGCCTGAATTTGAGAAGGTGATTGATCACCGCTGAAAAGAAAGCGACGCCTGTTCCAAACGACGCCGCGAGGACGATCGTTTCATCGGTGGGGGTTTCCGGAGACAGATACCACTTGGCGAAAGCCACGGCGGCGATGGCCGAGAGCACGGCCAGCACGGTGAGCGATCGCGTCCCGGGGGCCCCACTCGGCTCGCGCAGCGTGCGCGCCTCTTCGGGCAAAGCAGGGGCCCATGTCGGCTTGACCGCGCACACGCCCAGGCTGTACAGCGCATAGAGTCCCGCCAGCGTGATACCGGGAATGAACGCCCCCGCATACATGTCGCCAACCGACCGCCCGAGCTGGTCGGCCATGATAATGAGCACCAGTGACGGCGGAATGATTTGCGCCAGCGTGCCCGATGCGGCGATCACGCCCGAGGCAAAGCGCCGGTCGTAGCCGTAGCGCAACATGATCGGCAGCGATATGAGGCCCATCGAAATGACCGATGCGGCGACCACGCCGGTGGTTGCCGCTAGCAGCGCTCCGACGAAAATGACCGCGTAGGCGATCCCCCCTCGAACCGGGCCAAACACCTGGCCGATGGTATCGAGCAGATCCTCGGCCATGCCGCTTCGCTCGAGAATCAGCCCCATGAAAGTGAAGAATGGAACGCACAGCAGCGTGTCGTTCGACATCACTCCCCAAAGGCGCTCGGGCAACGCCTGCAGCAGCGCCGGCGTCAACAGCCCGAGGTTGATGCCGAGGATCGCGTACCCGATGCCCACGGCAGCGAGAGAAAAGGCTACGGGATACCCGAGCAGCAAAACGATGACCAGCGTTCCGAACATCAGCGGGGCGATGTTCTCGATGAGGAAAGCCGTCATGAAAGTCTGTCCTTGGCCTGCTTGACGATCTCCTCGGCCAGTTGCTGATCGCCGCGTGTCTTGAGGATTTCCTCGGCGAGCTCGAGCTCAGCGGACTTTTCGACGTGTTTTTCCGAGGGATCCGGTATCAGGCCCTTGAGGAACGCAACGCGCTTGATCAGCTCGGAAACGCCCTGCACCGCCAGCAGCACGAAGCCGATCGGCAACAGGAGCCGAGCCGGCCAGATGATGAGCCCACCGGCGTTGGTCGAGACTTCGTGCCGCTCGTAGGCTTCAATGAAAACCGGCCACGACAGCCAGCCGATGAGGACTACCATCGGCAGCAGAAAGAACAGCGTGCCGAAGATGTCGATCCAGGCCTGAGCACGCTTCGAGAGCCGCCCTGCGACCACGTCGATGCGCACGTGCTCGTTGCGCAGCAGCGTATATCCGGCCAGAAACAGGAAAATCGCCGAGAAGAGGTACCACTGGATCTCGAGCAGGCCGTTCGAGCTGTAGTTGAATACTTTTCGAACGATCGCGTTCGCGGCGCTGATCAGCACGGTCGCGAGCACCAGCCAGAAAAACACGTGGCCGATCTTCTCGCTGAAGCGATCGATCAGGCGCGAGAGCGAGAGCAGCGCTGACAAGAAGAATTCTCCCCGCGTTGGCCGCTCGGCGTGTCCGCTTTGTTCGGACCGCTCCGACCCCGCGCGGGAAGATTAACCTGCGGCAAAGGCCTTGGCAATCGCCATGCGAGGTGTGAAAGCAATGTTCCCAGCCGACCGGCTGGCGGCAGGAGCGGTGGTAAAATGCGGCCTTTTCGATGGCGGAAGCCTCATGTTCAGCCGAGCGCAGACCCTGAAGCAGGCCGATCCCGAGCTCTGGGCCGCCATTAACGGCGAGAACGAACGGCAGGAAGCGCACATCGAATTGATCGCGTCGGAAAATTACGCGAGCCCTGCCGTGATGGTGGCGCAGGGATCGCAGCTCACCAACAAGTACGCGGAGGGCTATCCCGGCAAGCGCTACTACGGCGGCTGCGATTTTGTCGATGTCGCCGAGCAACTGGCGATCGATCGCGCCAGGAAACTCTTCGACGCCCCGTTCGCGAACGTGCAGCCGCACTCGGGCGCGCAGGCGAACCAGGCGGTGTTCTTCGCGACGCTCAAGCCAGGCGATACGGTGCTCGGCATGTCCCTGCCGCATGGCGGCCATCTCACCCATGGCTCTCCGGTCAACATGTCGGGCAAGTGGTTCCATGTCGTCGCCTACGGACTCGACCCCGTCACCGAGCTGATCGACTACGATGCCGCCGAGCGACTCGCGCACGAGCACAAGCCGAAGCTCATCATCGCCGGGGCCTCAGCCTATTCCCGGGTGATCGATTGGGGGCGTTTTCGTCAGATCGCCGACTCGGTAGGCGCGTACCTCATGGCCGACATCGCGCACTATGCGGGCTTGATCGCTGCCGGGTTGTATCCCACGCCGGTGCGCTCGGCACACTTTGTCACCAGCACGACGCACAAGACACTGCGCGGTCCTCGCGGCGGGTTCATCCTTGCCGGCGCCGAGCATGAAAAAGCAATCAATGCGGCGCTGTTTCCGGGCCTGCAGGGCGGACCTCTCATGCACGTCATCGCCGCAAAGGCGGTCGCCTTCAAGGAAGCGCTGGCTCGCGACTTCAGGGTCTACAAGGAACGCGTGCTTGAGAATGCGCGGGTGCTGGCTGTGGTGCTGCAGGAACGGGGCCTGCGCATCGTTTCAGGAGGGACCGATTCGCATTTGTTTCTGGTCGATCTGCGCGCCAAAAAGATCACCGGCAAGGATGCGGAAGCCGCCTTGGTCGCGCGCACATCACGGTCAACAAGAACGCCATCCCCAACGACCCGGAGAAGCCGTTCGTCACCAGCGGAATACGCGTCGGTAGCCCGGCGGTCACGACGCGAGGCTTCACCGAGATCGAATGCGAAGAGCTGGCGCATCTGATTGCCGATGTGCTGGACGATCCGGCCAATGCGAAGACCGGCAAAAGGGTCGCCGCTGCAGTCAAGACGCTCACTGATAAGTTTCCCGTGTACGGCTGATCGGGGACAGGGGGACGGTCAATCCGATTGCAGGAGGTCGAGGCAGACGTGCTGCCTCGCACTCCGCCGGCCCACTGCTCCATTCGAAAAATGAAGTGTCCTTTCTGCGGCAGCGCTGACACCCAGGTTGTGGATTCGCGCGTTTCGGAGCCTGGCGATTCGATCCGCCGGCGACGCCGCTGCCTCGCTTGCCAGAAGCGATTCACCACCTATGAGACGGCGGAATTGCGACTGCCGCAGATCGTCAAGCAGAACGGCACGCGCGCCGACTTCGACGTTGCCCGCATTCGCAACGGTTTTCAGCGCGCTCTGCATAAACGTCCGGTGCCCACGGAGTACGTCGACCAGGCGGTCGAGCGGATCGTGCAGCGCGTCCTGAGCCTCGGCGAGCGGGAAATTCCGTCGCGGCAGGTCGGAGAGATGGTGATGCAGGAGCTCTACAAGATGGATAAGGTGGCGTACATCCGCTTTGCTTCGGTGTATCGCAGCTTTCAGGACGTTGCCGACTTTCGCGATGCATTGAAGGAAGTCGAGCCGGTGCCAGTAAGGCGCAAGCCGCGTTGATCCGCGCTTCGAGCTTGGAGCGATGGCGATGATGATGCAGGCGAGCGATCCCGAGTTGATGGCGCGGGCGATGGAGTTGGCGCGGCGCGGCATGTTTACCACCATGCCCAACCCCCGCGTCGGCTGCGTGATTGCGCGCGATGGAACGATTCTCGGAGAGGGCTGGCACGAACGTGCGGGCGAGGCGCACGCGGAAACGCGTGCCCTGGCCGATGCCCGAGCTCGCGGCAATGAGCCTCGAGGCGCCACCGCGTACGTCACGCTGGAACCCTGCAACCATCACGCGCGCACGCCGCCATGCACCGATGCCTTGCTCGCCGCCGGCATTGCACGCGTGGTGGCCGCAATGCGGGATCCGTACGGGCCGGCGGCGCATGGCGCAGATCGTCTCGCTGCAGCCGGAGTCGCCGTCGACATTGGCCTGCTCGAGGATGAAGCGCGTGAGCTCAATTGCGGTTGGATCAAGCGCGTCGAAACCGGCCGGCCATGGGTGCGTCTGAAGGTTGCCGCGAGCCTCGATGGCCGCACCGCGCTCGGCAACGGAAAGAGCCAATGGATCACGGGACAGACCGCCCGCGCCGACGGCCATCGCTGGCGCGCTCGGGCGTCCGCGATTCTCACCGGCATTGGCACCGTGCGGCAAGATGATCCTCAGCTCAGCGTGCGTGAGATCGAGACGCCGCGGCAGCCGCTGCGCGTGATCGTCGACCGCTACGGCGAGACACCGGCGCACGCCCGCGTGCTCGGCGCGGGCGACGTTCTGGTGTTCACCGCGACGCCTCCACGAACGAAGTGGCCACCTCATGTTCAAACCCTTGAGCTAAAGGATCGCCACGGCCGCATCGATCTCGTGGCGATGATGTCGGCCCTGGGCGAGCGCGAAGTGAACGAGCTGCATGTCGAAGCCGGCGCCAAGCTCAACGGCGCCCTGCTCGCAGCCGGATTGATCGACGAGCTGCTGATGTACGTCGCCCCGTGCCTGCTCGGCGATCCTGCACGCGGCATGTTCGATCTGCCCGTCGCGATGACCAAGCTCGAAGACAGATTCCCACTCCGGGTGCGCAGCATTGAGCCTGTTGGGGAGGATTGGCGGATATTGGCCAGGATCGCCTCCAGGGACCACTGATGTTCACCGGCATCATTCAGGCGGTCGGACATATCGTCAGCGAGCGGCGCGAAGGCGACGGGCTGCGGATCGCTGTTTCCTGCGGTCCACTGGACGTCTCCGATGTCCGCAGTGGCGACAGCATCGCAGTGAGCGGTTGCTGTCTCACGGCGGTCAGCATTGAAGACGCCACGCTGCGTTTCGACGTATCGACCGAGACGCTTCGCTGCACCACGGGGCTCGATCGTCCTCGTGCCGTGAATCTGGAAAAGGCGATGCGCCTCGACGATCGACTGGGCGGTCATCTTCTGACAGGCCACGTCGATGGCGTGGGCAGGGTCATCGGCAGAGCCGCTGCGGGCAGCGACGCCGGCGGGGTCAGCGTCGAAATTGAAGCCCCCGAAGAGCTTTCGCGCTTCATCGCGCAGAAGGGCTCGATTGCCGTTGACGGCGTCAGCCTCACCGTCAACAGCGTCACGGGCAGCCGCTTTTCGGCACACCTGATACCGCATACACTGGCAGTGACGACGCTGAACAATCTCTCGGCCGGGGCGACGGTGAACCTCGAAGTCGACTTGATTGCGCGCTACATCGCGCGACTGCAGGAATCGCAAAAGGAGTCATCATGGACCTGACCACTCTTGAGCGGCTGCCGCTGTGGATCGGCGGACGCGCTGTTCCCGCGCATACGACTCGCTATGGCGAAATAACGAATCCCGCAACGGGTGAGGTGCTTCGCCACGTGCCGCTCGCGGATGCCGACGACATCTCAGCCGCTGCTTCTGCGGCGGTCGCAGCGTTTCCGGCATGGCGCGCATCGCCTCCGCTGCGCCGAGCACGAATTCTGATGCGCTTTCGCGATCTGATGGAGACGCACAAGAAGGACTTGGCGCGGCTCGTTTCGCAGGAGCACGGCAAGACGCTGGTCGACGCCGAAGGCTCGATTACGCGCGGCATCGAAGTCATCGAGTTCGCAACCGGCATCCCCCATCTTCTGAAAGGCGAATTCAGCGATAACGTCGGCACCGAAGTCGACAGCTTTTCGCTGCGTGAGCCGATCGGTGTGTGCGCCGGCATTACGCCCTTCAACTTCCCGGCAATGGTGCCGATGTGGATGTTTCCCATTGCGATCGCGTGCGGAAACGCATTCATTCTCAAGCCCTCCGAGCGCGATCCGACGATGAGCCTGCGCATGGCGGAGTTGCTGCGCGAAGCGGGTCTTCCGGATGGCGTTTTCAATGTCGTGCACGGTGACAAGGAAGCGGTTGCGGCCATCCTTGCTCATCCCGATATCAAGGCGGTGTCTTTCGTCGGCTCGACGCCTGTCGCGCGCTACATCTATCAAACCGGCACGCACAACGGCAAGCGTGTGCAGGCGCTGGGCGGTGCGAAGAATCACGCGGTTGTCCTGCCGGATGCCGATCTCGGGTTTGCCGCCGAAGCGCTGATCGGTGCGGCCTACGGCTCGGCAGGCGAACGCTGCATGGCGGTGTCGGTTGCCGTCGCAGTAGGCGATGTCGCCGATGCGCTGCGCGATGCGCTCGCGCAGCGAGCACGCCGGGTGACGGTCGGACCCGGTGACCGCGCCGGATCCGAAATGGGGCCGGTGATCACCTGCGCAGCGCGCGACCGGATTGTCGGTCTCATCGACAAGGGCGTCGAGGAAGGCGCAACGCTGGTGATCGATGGCCGCAAGGCTCACATAGCAGGGCACGAAGCGGGCTTCTTCGTCGGTCCCACGTTGTTCGACGACACGCGGCCCGAGATGGCGATCTATCGCGAGGAGATCTTCGGACCGGTGCTGATCATGGTTCGCGTCGAATCGCTCGAAGAGGCGATCCATCTGATCAACACCAATCCCTACGCCAACGGTGCAGCGCTGTTTACGCGCTCAGGTTATGCCGCGCGGCGCTTTCAGCGGGAGGTCGAGGTCGGCATGGTCGGCATCAACGTACCGATACCGGTGCCGATGGCGTTCTACTCATTCGGAGGCTGGCGCAATTCGCTGTTCGGCGATCTGCACGTTCACGGCATGGACGGAGTGCGTTTCTACACTCGCGGCAAGGCCGTTACCGCTCGCTGGCCCGACGACGGTAGCGCTGCGCCCGGCTTTCATATGCCGACGATGGGTTAGCCGCGCGGACCGCCGGATCGAGATGTCGCCGGCGGACGCATGGTGAAGACAAAGTCCAGAATGAGCCAGTGCTTGACGGGCCTTGAATCCGTCTCGGCCGGCTTGAACTTGGCGCTTCGCAATGCATCCTCGATGGTGGGGACGAACAGCGGATCGTCGGGTTGGAGCGTTGCTTCCACTGCGCTGCCGTCTGCGTCGATGATGAGCAGAGCCGAGATGCGCGCTTCGCGATAGGCACGCGCCGCATACGGCGGATACGGTACGACCAGCGGCGCTTGAAGTTGCGGCGCTCTCGCGACGGTGCCGGGAAAACGCTGCGCTAATCGCAGGGCCTGGGCGTGCCCCATCGGCTCCGGCGTTTCAGTCGCTCCCACCGCAACGTCTCCCGGAGGAATCGGAATGTCCGACACGATGGCTTGGGGATTCGCCGGGGTCGCCGTCGGCGTACCGCTAAGCTGCGCGGCGGGCGCGCGCAAGTCGATGCGTCGCACCGGAACCATGGCTTCCGCGGGCGGTTCCTGAGGCTTGGGCAGTGGAACACGTGTGGCGACCGGCTCAACGGGAGCTGAAGGAGCTCCGAGCGCGACCGTCGTTGCCGGTTCATTCGGAGCATCGGCCTGTTTATTTGCCGAAAGCAGCACCTGCATCACGGCGGAATCGCCAAGCTTGAACGAAATCGACGCTGGCATCGGGAAGAGCAGTCCCGCGAACATGGCCAGCGCGAGAGCGTGCGCAAGCAATGACGCCGCGAGCGACAGCAAAAGCCGCTCCTCGCGCGGAGGGCTTGGCTGGAGGGGTGGCGTGTGGAGTCTGGCTAATTGCATCGGGCCGATCCTGGTCGCAGGCTGTCTGCAAAATACCGCGGCCGCCCTGCTTTGCGCGAGAGCGGCCGCTGTTTGCGAAGACGCCGCCGTGGCTATTGCCCGAGCAACCGCCACGACATCCGGTGCTGCGACAAAAGGGCCGGGAACTTGGGCTTAATGATAATCACACTACCTGTGGTTGCTGTGGTAATCGCCAGCCCGATATCCGGCGTGGAGGTCGGACTCGTCGACTCGAGACCTACGAACTCCAGACCGACGCCGCCTTCGGGCACAAAGAAGCTCTCGATCGGATTGCCGCCGCCATCATCGATGAGCGATTTGCCGGTCGAGTAATCGCGCGCGTAGATGTTCGCCTGCATGCCGGTCAAGCAGGGATCGGTCTGCGCTGACGTCCCGATGTACGCGACGACGGACAACGCCGCTTGCGGAGCGACCACGATACGCTGTCCGAGCGGCAGATCGTCGTACCAGCCCTTGTCCGGCTTGTTGGCAAGGCCGAAGTCGAGGCTTGCGTTGTGCGAGACCTGTGGCAGGCCCGTGGTGGAGCGATTGAGCGGCACCGCAGGCAGCGGCAGCGGGGCCTCCGCCGTGCCGTCGCGCAATGCATACATCGTCTGCTGCTGCGGATCAGCGAGGTCCGAATCATCGTAGAGCTTGCCGGTGCCGACGAATACCCAACGGTCGATGCCATTGCTGATGTCGATCTCGATCTGCGGCGGTGTGGTCACCGGCTGCGGGAATCCGCCCGCGTCGACCAGCCGCGCCAGAAGGCCCACGCTCCAGTTGTTCGGATTCGCGTCGGATACATCGAAGCGCCAGAAGTTGCCCAGCAGATCGCCGGCGTAGACCTGTTCGACTAGCTGGTTGTGGAAGTCCTTGGTGTAGCCGGCGGGATGCGCCAATCCGGAAGGCGCTCCGGCGCTGCCGGCGCCTGTCGACATGGTCTTCAGCAGCGCCCCATCGCTCGCCCGGATGAAGAACAGGTGGCCGTTACCGCTCGAGTTGTTGTATCCGGAGGCGACGATGACGAGCCAGGCGCCGTTGAATGCCCGCGTCTTGGCGATCATCGGCTTGCCGTAGGTGTAACCGAGGTCGCTGTTCTTGAACTCCCACAGCACGTGGTTGGCTGCCGCGGCTTCGGTGGTGATCGCGCTGGGGTCGGTCACGTCCAGGGCGTAATACGCGGCGCCGCCCTTGCCGAGTCCGCCGACTAAAAGGGTGCGCCAATCCTGGCCGCCGCTGTCGGCGGCGAAATTGACGTCGACAATCTTCGGCGTCGAGTCGACATAGAAGTGATGCTTGAAGGGCGGCAGCGCGCCATCCTGATAAGCCAGTGCACCAAGGCCCGTCTTGGGATCGCCACCGGCGGAGCCGCCGCGATAAAGCGGGCTCGGGATGTACGCCCAGGTTTCGTTACCGGTCGCGTCATCGAAGGCGTGAAGCATGCCGTCGTTGGCGCCTGCATAGATGCGTGCCGCGCGCGCAGCGAACGTCGACTTGAATGCGGCGTAACCGGCGTCGTCGCCGTCGCGATAGGGCGCGCCCGGCGGCCCGACGAATACGGCCGACGAGTCGACGATGTCGCCCAAGGCGCTGGGACGCACTCTGAGCTGCCCGAGTTTCGCTCCTTCCTTGGCGCGATTGCCGCGCAGGAATTCGAGAATGAGCTGCTGGCGCGCCGCCGGCTTGCCCGGGGCCAATGAGTCGCGCTGGTTTGCGCCGAGATTCGCGAACAGGAACGGCACCGGCACGCCGGATTCATTCATGGTCACGATCTTGCGCATGCTGTACCAGGGCTGCGGATCGGTGCCCGTGATCTGAAGCTGAACGGCGAGCTGAGCTGCCGCGCTCCACGCGGCCGTTCCCGTGACGCCGGTATGCGGATCGATCGCAATCTTGATCAGGCTACCGCCCCAGTCGGGCTCGAAACCAACGCGGTAGTAGAAATTGGAAGTGGGACCGAGATTGATGTTCTGGAAGCCAACGCCGGCGCGCACACCCGACTGATTGACGATGTCGGCCAAAATCTGCCCGATGCCCAGCTTTACTTCGTCGGCAGATTGCGCGTTCACGAAGCGTCCCCTGCCATTGACCGCCGCATGCCACAGGTCGTCGACGCCCGAATTGTCCGGTTTGAACACCGTCGGGTATGGCTTCGGCCACTGCAGGGTTCCGGCAGAGAGCTGCGACTCGGTCTGCGATTGGCTTCCGGCCGGCAGTTTGCCGGATGTGCCGAGCGATATCGCCGCGAAATTCTGATGCTGCCAGCTCGCCGGATCGCGGGTGGGCGATGTCGGCACGTCGTTGGTGCTCTGCCCGCCACTCGAGCGCAGGTCTGTCACCCAGTAGTACATGGCGTAGTCGGACAGCGAATTTGCGGCGGCTTGCACACCCGTGTCCTCGCGGAACGGCGCCGGCCACGGCTGCCCGGCGGTCAGCATCGGAATCGTCCCCGCGGGCAGCACCGCCGGCAATGTCGGCACCAGGTCGTCCTGGTCACCGTAGGTGATC
>VBCY01000375.1 GCA_005882995.1 Betaproteobacteria bacterium | reverse complement strand
ACCGTGCGCTATAACCTCGGCTTCCGGGCGCAGAGCCAGAACAGCCAGATTCTGGGCAACCCGAACTACGATGACGGCGACCGCAACTTCTCCAACGGCTCGGTGGTGACCAACCGCGTCGATCTGCTGTCGGAGTTCGACTTCATCTACCAGCGCAAGTACGGCTTCCGCGCGAGCTACGCCGCCTGGTACGACTTTGCCTACCAGAGTCTCGACGACACCAACACTGCGACCGCCAATACCCTCGTCAACGGTCTGCCGGTGGCGGGCGCGTTGAGCCCCTACACCAAGCGCTATTCCAAGGGCGGCTCCGGCGAATGGCTCGATGCCTTCGTGTTTGCCAATTTCGACGCGGGCGATGTGCCGGTGAACGTCAAAGCCGGGCAGCACACCGTGTTCTGGGGCGATAGCCTCTTGCTCGGCGGCGCGGTGCATTCGGTTTCCTATTCGCAGAACCCACTCGACCTGCAGAAGGGCTTCATGACCCCGGGGTCGGAAGCGAAGGAGCTGTTCCGACCGCGCGGCGGGATCACGCTGCAGGCGCAGCCGACCAATGAGCTCTCAGTGGCAGGGCAATGGTTCTATGCCTGGCAGGCGGCGCGGGTGCCGGAGTCGGGGAGCTATCTGACCATCAATGACGCGCTTAACTTCGGCGGCGATTCACTCATCTTCGGCCCCAATCCGTTCGCGGCGATCATCCCCGGCGCGCCCGCGCTCACGCGCCTGTGGCGTGCGCAGGACATTCGCCCACCGAACTGGTCGGCGAGCCTGGGCGACTTCGGCCTCTCGGCGCGCTGGAGCCCGGCCTGGCTCGACGGCACACTCGGCTTCTACGGGCGCAACACCACCGACACGCTGCCGCAACTCCTGGTCACCCCGGGGCTCGCGACCACCGTGCCGGCGGGGCTGTGCACCACCATCGGCGGCATACCGCTCGGCGGCACCAATTGCATCATCAACCCGCAGGCCACCTCGGTGGTGGAGCTGCAGAAGTTCGGCAAGGTCGGCACCTACAACACCGCGTACGGCAACAACATCCACATCTACGGCGTGACGCTCGCCAAGGAGATCGCCGGCATAAGCTGGGCGGGCGAGTTCTCCTACCGCCAGAACATGCCGCTGTTGAGCAACGCCGTGCAAGTGCTGCCGCCGGCGCTCGCGGCGCTGCCGGCCAATGTGGGGTCGATCGCCACCACGGCGGTGCCCTCGAGCGGCACCCCCGGCGCGCTCGGTGACACCTACCACGGGTTGATCAACGGCATCGACATCTTCCCCAAGACCGCGCTGTTCGACACCGCGACGCTGCAGGGCGAGCTCACCTGGATGCAGTGGTCGAAGGTCACCCAGAACCCGGCGGTATTCAAGGGAGCCTCGACCTACACCGCGATCGACAAACCGACCAAGAACTTCTTCGGGCTGGCGTTCAATTTCACGCCGACCTGGTTCCAGGTCTGGCCGGGGGTGGATCTCTCGGCGCCGCTGACCTGGGCGCAGGGCATCTCCGGCAACGCCGCGGTGCTCCTGGGCGGCAACAAGAATACCGGCAACTGGAGCGCGGGTGTGGCGGCCGATATCTACCAGAAATACAAGATTCAACTGAGCTACAACGGCTTCTACGGCAACTATTCAACCACCGCCACTGGCGCCATCGACGTGCCCAACGGCGTGCAGGCAGCGCTGTCCGACCGGGGCTGGGTCTCGCTTACTTTCAAAACCACCTTCTAAGGAGGAGGACCATCATGTTTCGCAAAACACTGTTAGTGGCGGCTATTGCGTCGCTGTTCAGCACCGGGGCCGCCGCCGCTGTCTCGGCAGATGAAGCCAAGCAACTCGGCACCACGTTGACCGCGGTCGGCGCCGAAAAGGCTGGCAACAAGGACGGCACGATCCCTGAATACACCGGCGGGCTCACCACACCGCCCGCCGGATTCCAGAAGGGGACCAACAAGCGCCCCGATCCGTTCGCCAACGAAAAGCCGCGGCTCGTGATCACCGGCAAGGACGTGGCAGCGCATGCGGACAAGCTCACCGAGGGAACAAAGGAGTTGCTCAAGCGCTACCCGACGATGCGCGTCGACGTCTATCCGACGCACCGCACAGTCGTGGTGCCGCAGCGTATCGCCGAGAACACGCTGAAGAACGCGACTTCATCAAAGACGGTGGATGGTGGGCTGGGCACGGAAAACGTGCTGGCTGGTTATCCATTCCCAATTCCAAAGACGGGTTACGAGGTGATGTGGAATCACCTGCTGACGTACAAGGGCGTGGGATGGAGCGGCAAATTCGACAACTGGAACGTGGACTCTGCGGGTACGCCGATTCTTGCCA
>VBCY01000374.1 GCA_005882995.1 Betaproteobacteria bacterium | reverse complement strand
CGGGGCTATGGATCGGTTCGATTTCAAGCTGATCGGCAAGAAGGAGATGTACATTCCCTACAGCAACTACAAGCTGAGCTACTTCGCCGCTCCCGCCGACGTTACCAAACCGAACCATTTGAATCCTGATGTAGTGCGCTGGGAGCTGCATCGTGTGTGGGTGGTCGAGGCGACGTTGAAGCCTGACAAGCGCCATATCTATACCAAAC
>VBCY01000373.1 GCA_005882995.1 Betaproteobacteria bacterium | reverse complement strand
GGAAGGCATCGGCGCTGTAACGCCGGGCATTCCGCAGGATGCGCATGAGCTTATCGAGCGGGTGCATAACGCCGCGTCGAAGATGGACTATGCGACCCTCCGCACGCTGATGGCCCGCGAATTTCAATGGAGCTTCGGAGGTGACGAAGATGCCGATCAAGCGCTCGAAGCGTGGAAGAAAGATGCCAAGTATCTCAGGAACTTGAAACGTGTCACGTCCGAACGATGCGCGTTCATAACTCGGGAACTCATTGAGTGCCCCGCCAGCGCCGGCGTCCATTTCCGAGCCGGCTTTGAAAAAACCCGCAGCGGATGGCGGATGCGCTATTTTGTCGCGGGAGACTGACCAAGGGTGTGGCGGATCACAAATCTCGGTGCATGGGTTTCTGGTGCAGCGACTTGTGCTGTGGCGTATTCGTACGTTGTAGTTTATGTTTTGAAGCAATTTATCCGCTGGGAAGCGCACCAATAGGACTTGCCTTAAGGCAATGAGCGACCATCGGCTTTAATTTCTCATCGCCCCCTCAGGAGCCCGCATGCCTCTCGTCACTCTCACCGTTCACAAGCCAAAGACCAGTCTCTTCAAGACCACTGTATTGGATGCCGTTCACGCCGCGCTCATCGACTCGGGCGTGCCCGCGACGGATCGATTCCAAAGGGTCATCGAGCTGGAGGCGGAAGACTTTCGCTTCGATTCGAATTATCCCGATCTGACATCGGCGAGAACCGATGACTTTGTGCTGATAGAAATTCTATGGTCCGTGGGTCGTAGCGTCAAAGTCAAGAAGAAACTGCTCCAGCAACTGATGACAAGCCTGGCGGGTTCAGGACTGAACCCCGAGAATGTCATGGTCTGTTTCAAAGAGACGTCGTGGGAGAACTGGGCCTTTGGCGGCGGCCGTATCATTCACGCGTGAACTCGCCAACTGCACCGGACATGCATCGACAGGCTTCAGGGGACGAGCACTCCGACTGTTTCTTGCTGAAATACGGAAACGAGATCAAATGAAAGGCGCTGAACAGGATTTGGAAAGGTGTTGGCCGCCCTCTTTTCGTCTATCCAAAGCAAATATTCTGCGGATGTGGGGTTGACCATGGCAGCGTACCTGATCGCCGAGCATCAGATTGTCGACGCGGATAGATTCGAGGAGTACCGCAGCAAGGTCGTTCCCTTGATTGAGGGTTTCGGTGGCCGATACCTCACCCGCCCGGGTTCGCATCGGGTTCTTGACGGAAGCTGGCGCCCCACGCGAGTAGTCATCATCGAATTTCCCGACATGGGCAAGCTCATGTCGTGGTACGAGTCGCCCCAGTACAAGCCCCTCATCGAGCTGCGGCGGGCTGCGGGAACAGATGTCCTCATTGCAATAGAAAGTGCATAGAAACAATTTCTACTCGGCAATACCCTGACAAGCACCCCATCGAACTATGTCATCCCGACGCGTTCGCAAGTCAAATGTGCTGGCGACACAAGCGGTCGAGCTGGCCTTCACGGTACCGCAAGTGGTCGCTCATCGGATGATGCGCATAGCCTTCGCCGGACTTTCCCCGTCATTGCACGACCGCAGGGAGTTCTACCTGATGGGCGCTGAGAAGTTCGCTGCATTCTACGAGTCGTGGAATGCGATGGCGCTCGAGGCGTTCACCGCCAACATAACGCTCTCTGTTTCACTGCTTCTGTTGTACTTCCCACCATGGAGCGCTGCGCGAAATCCGTCACGCTTCGCTTCCCGCCACTTTCGGAGAACGACGCTGGCCGTTCTGGCCCAGGGCACGGCTCCTTTTCATCGCCGCGTCATGGCCAATGCGGGTCGGCTGCGTCGCGGGCGTTAGACCAATGCTCCCCCATAGAAATGACGTCGCCAGCCCTCTCGGCGTAGTGGCGCTTTCGTGCCTGTTCGTCGTCGGTGCAGTGGCCTGCTCACTGTCGGTCGCCTCCCTCGTCACGCCGGGAAGATATCTCGAGCCGATCTGGCTCATCAAGCCTCGGGCACACGATGTCTTTTTGCAGATGGGCGGCTGGAGCTTCCTCGTTCTCTCCACTGTCTGTCTGGCGTGCATTGCGGCAGCTTACGGCTTGCTCACGCGAAAGCGCTGGGGTTATCGGCTCGGCGTCGCGCTAGTGGTTGTGAACCTTGCCGGCGACATTATCGAGACCATTCTCGGGATCGAACCCCGTGCGATCATCGGCGTCCCGATCGCGGCGCTCATTCTGTGGCATCTGTCGACTCACAGGGTCAGGAATTACTTCCAGTCATCGAAAGCGGGTCATTTCAGCGGTATTTCGCAGGAACTTTCATGACGAACTCGGCGAACATCGATACGCCCTACGGAGATCGCCGCTGCATGGTGGAAGACCCGTGGGGCAATACCTGGCAGATCGCAATGCAAAAGCGGTCGAGCGATGTGCAATGAACGCTGTTCGTGAAATCATGTCGCATCAAGACCAGAGACGATGGCCTTCGCTAATTTGAGAGCGATCGATCGTTGGCTGAGCGCTATCAGCGCAATCCTTCTGGCCGGGTACTTCGCGTTTTGCCTCTACGCGCTCGCTCAACCCTCCGACGATCCACAGAAGGGAATGGCGGTGGGTTTCCTCGTCTTCGTTGAGGTGATTCTCTTGTGTCTTGGGTGGGCGCTATGGCTCGGGGTCTCGCGCACCCGTGCATGGCTCGTGCGTACAGTGTCATTCTTCGCGATATTCCCCGCGATCAGCCAGATCGCGCAGGAGATCTTTCTGTTCTTCCATCGTGGTTAGGGAACCTCTGAACAAGTCCCACATGAGTCGCGTTTCTGGCGCAATGGTTTCAGATGCGAGGCGTCGCGGCGCGGCGAATAGTTCGTACTATTCGCAAGCCGCGCAACAAAGCAGATGAGGCCATTGCGCCGAAACCCGGATGGGACGGG
>VBCY01000060.1 GCA_005882995.1 Betaproteobacteria bacterium | reverse complement strand
TCACGACACCGTGTATGGATGATCAGCCAATGAAGGCTCGGCACAATGCCGGCATCTAGTTCTCGCGCGGACTCCACTTCGGCAGCGCGAGCCAACCCTGCCCACGCCGGCCGAGCCAACCGCGCGCTCGACGCGCTAAATTTTTTTCTGGCGGATGTGCGCGGCGGGCTTGGACCCTACCTCGCCATCTACCTTCTCACCGTCCGGGACTGGAATGAGGCCCAGATCGGCGCCGTCATGTCGATCGGTGCGATCGCCGGCCTTCTGGCGGAGACTCCCGGCGGCGCCTTGATCGACGCGATCCATGCCAAGCGTGCTTTGGTGGTGCTGGCCGCACTGCTCGTGACTGGCGGCTCGCTCCTGCTTCCTTTCCTGTCAACATTTTTGGCCGTGGCACTTTCGCAGGCCCCGCCGCACCGGCCGCAATGAAGCCTTTAATCATTCCGGTAACGCATTCGCCGCGGCAATCGCCGGCGGTGCCGCTTACGTTTGGGGACCGACCATTGTTTTCTTCCTCATCGCGGCCATGGCAGTAGCCAGTCTCATCAGTGTGCTGATGCTGCCAGCTGCCGCCATCGATTACGACCGAGCGCGGGGCCTACATGACGGGGCCACCGAGGACATAGAGCAGCCCTCCGGTTTCCAAGTGGTGCTGACCTGCCGTCCGCTCTTGCTTTTTGCCGCGTGTGCGGTGCTGTTCCACTTTGCGAATGCGGCAATGCTCCCGCTCGTTGGTCAGAAGCTCGCACTTCAGGACAGGAATATGGGCACTTCCCTGATGTCAGCCTGCATCGTCGCGGCGCAGATCATCATGGTGCCAATGGCGATATTGGTCGGGCGTAAGGCCAACCGCTGGGGCCGCAAGCCGCTGTTCCTCGCGGGCCTCCTTGTTCTGGCTATGCGCGGCATGCTTTACACTCTCTCGGACAATCCGTATTGGCTCGTCGGCGTGCAATTGCTCGATGGTGTGGGCGCTGCGCTCTATGGGGCGTTATCCCCGCTGATCGTCGCCGACCTCATGCGGGGAACGGGCCGCTTCAATGTCGCCCTTGGCGCGGTGATGACGGCGCAAGGAATTGGGGCTTCGCTGTCCACAACCCTCGCCGGCTTGATTGCGGTCAAGGCAGGCTATAGTGCCGCTTTCCTGACGCTGGCTGCTATAGCGGGCGCGGGCCTTGCGTTATTCTGGTTGGCAATGCCGGAAACTTGGCGGCCAGACGAAGAACCCCCCACAGGCATGTGGGCTCGAAAAAATGGTCTCGCACAGGCGGCAGAGTGATGTTTCCGACTACGTTTGCAACGGCCGCAATCTTTATTCTCACCTACGCGGGGGTGGCGTTGGGCCGCATCCCGGGTTTGCGCCTTGATCGGGCCGGCATCGCGCTGACCGGTGCAGCCCTGATGATGACAGTCGGCGCGATCACGCCTGAAGAAGCCTACCGCGCGATCGACCTCGACACGCTCGCGCTCCTGCTCGGCATGATGATCGTGGTGGCACATTTGAAGCTCTCGGGCTTCTTCCGTCTCCTCACGGGCTGGGCGCTGGCCCACGCCCATTCGCCGCTGGTTTTGCTCGCCACCGTCGCAGTCACGACTGGTGCTCTCTCCGCGTTCCTCGTCAACGATGCCGTATGCCTCGTCATGGCGCCACTGGTGATCGAGGTGACGCGCTCGCTCCGGCGCGATCCGATTCCTTATCTGCTCGCGGTCGCAATGGCCTCGAATGTCGGGAGCACGGCGACAATCACCGGCAATCCGCAAAATATGATCGTCGGCGCCGTCTCGCGCATCCCTTACACGACATTTGCGGCCACATTGGCCCCGGTCGCCGCTGCCGGACTTCTGCTCGTCATTGTTTTGCTTGCCGCCCTGTGGTGGGACGAGTTCCGCCGCCCGGCGCAGCTTACCGCCAAGTCGTCGCCTCCCCGGCTGCACAGGCCACAGCTGATAAAGGCCGTGTTGGTCACGCTCGGTGTGATCGTATCCTTCTTCGCCGGTGTACCGGTTGCCAAGGCCGCCATTCTCGGGGGCGCGCTGCTGCTCATCACGCGCGCCATTAAGGCCCGCAAGGTCTATCGGGAAATCGATGGCTCGCTGCTGCTGATGTTTGCCGGTCTATTCGTCGTCGTCGCGGCAGAGGAGAAAATCCTGTTCACGCCAGCGGCGGTCGGCGCCATGCAGACCTTCCATCTCGACAACGTTTATATTTTGACCGCCGTGACCGCTATGCTTTCCAATATTATCAGCAACGTGCCCGCGGTATTGGCACTGAAGCCATTCG
>VBCY01000376.1 GCA_005882995.1 Betaproteobacteria bacterium | reverse complement strand
CCCGGACCGTCATCCTTGTAATAGCCTCCGGGCTTCGACGGCGGGATCGGCGGCTTGGCGGCTTCCCGCTGCAGCGGAGTCTGGCAGGCGCAGAGCGTGAAAACCACCGCCAGCAGCAGCGGCGCTGCGCGATGGAAAATTCCGGCGGCCTCGTTGGGGCCCTGGATTGAATGTTCGGTCATCGTGTCGGCCGCTGTGGCGACTCGCAATTCCCCGTCGATCCCCGCGCTATTCGCGGGGCCCCGCGCCGGGCTCTCGCGTCGCTAGGTCTTCACCAACTTGCGGTTGGCCTGAACGTTCATCAGGATGCCGAGGCCGATGAACAGGCTGACCAGCGCGGTACCACCGAAGGAAATCAGCGGCAGCGGCACGCCGACGATCGGAAGCAGCCCGCTCACCATGGCCATATTGACGAAAGCATAGGTGAAAAACATCAGCGTGATCGCGCCAGAGAGCAGACGCGCAAACATGGTCGAGGCGTTCATGGTGATCACGAACGCACGGGCAATCAGCAGTAGATAGAGGATGAGCAGCACGGCGTTGCCGATCAAACCGAACTCCTCGCCAAACACCGCGAAGATGAAGTCGGTGTGTCGCTCCGGCAGAAAGTCGAGATGTGTCTGCGTCCCGTTGAGCCATCCCTTGCCGACGATGCCGCCGGAGCCGAGCGCGATTGAAGCCTGCGTGCTGTGATACCCGGCGCCGAGCGGATCTCGAGCCGGATCAACGAAAGTGAGGATGCGCTCCTTTTGGTAGTCGTGCAGGTGCGTCCAGATGAGAGGCGCCGCGGCGCTTGCGCTCGCCGCGAGACCGACGATGATCTTCCACGACAAACCGGCGAGATAGAGGACATAGAAGCCCGATGCGCCGATCATAAGAGCGGTGCCGAGATCAGGCTCGCGCTTGATCAGCCACACCGGCACGGCAATAAGCACGCTGGCCACCAGAAAGTCGCGGACACCGATGCGCGACTCGTGATTTTGAAAATACCAGGCGAGCATCAGCGGCAGGGCAATCTTCATCAACTCCGAGGGTTGAAAGCGTCCCACGCCCAGCGTAAGCCAGCGCCGCGACCCGTTGACCACCGTGCCGCCTACGGCCACCGCGCACAGCAGCAGCACGCCCAGCGCGTAGAGCGGCAGCGCGGCCCGCAAGAGCTGTTGCGACGGCACGTTGGCGACGATCCACATCAACACCAGGGCTAGACCGAGCGCTGCAGCCTGGCTGGTGACACGCGCGGCGTTTTGATCGGATGCCGAAAACAGCGTCACCATGCCCACCCCGACGATGGCGAGCGCGGCAACCATCAGGTAGCCATCGACACGCCGGGCCAGAAATTCCCAGACGCGCGCGAGCAAGGCGATGAACGCCGCCATTGGGCCCTAGTCGCTTTCGTCGTCGGATTCGGGCGGGCCGGCTCCGGGAGCAGCCGGTGTGCCCGATTGCAGCCCGAGCAGGAAGTAATCGAACACCGCGCGTGCCACCGGCGCTGCGGCTTGAGCACCGAAGCCGCCATTCTCGACCAGCACGGCGAGTGCGATCCGCGGCCGATCTGCCGGCGCATAGGCGATGTACCACGCGTGGTCGCGCAAGCGCTCCTCGACGTGACCCGCGACATACTTCACGTCCTGCTTCAGGGAGAAGAGCTGTGCCGTGCCGGTCTTGCCCGCCGAGACATACTTCGCGCCGATGAAGGCCTGCGCACTGGTGCCTTCCTTGGGCACGCCCACCAGGGCATTCTTGATCACCGCCAGATGTTCCGGTTTCACAACCAGGCTGCGCATCGCCTCCGGCGCAATTTCGCGGCTCTCGCCGCTGGCCACGTTTTCGATGCTCTTGACGGCGTGTGGCCGCAACGAAACGCCGTCGTTGGCGATCATCGCGATCGCCTGCGCCTGTTGCGCTGGCGTAAAGGCGTTGTAGCCCTGCCCGATCCCTGCCGAGATTGAGTCGCCCAGATACCATTTGCGATGCTCCTCGCGATAATTCTTGCCTGAGAAGCGCTCTCGCTTCCACGCGCGCGACGGCAGCACGCCTGGCAATTCGCCTTCGATATCGATGCCGGTTTCGCGGCCGAAACCCAACTGCGACATGAACGCGAAGGTGTCGTCGATGTCCGTCTCGCCGGCGAGCGTGTAGTAGTAGGTGTCGCAGGAGACGATGATCGAACGCGCCATGTCGACGGAGCCATGTCCTCCCGGCTTGTCGTCCCGGAAGCGGTGCGCGCTGCCGGCGATCTGGTAGTAACCGGGATCGAAGATCGCCTGGGTCGGCGTGCGCTTGCCCGAATTCAGCGCCGCAAGTGCGAGGAACGGCTTGATGGTCGACCCCGGCGGATAGGAGCCGCGCAGCGGACGATTGAGCAGCGGCTTGTCGGGCGACTCGTTCAACTGTTCCCAGTTCGCGGGATCGATGCCGTCAACGAAGAGATTGGGGTCGAATCCGGGCTTGGAGACGAAGGCAAATACCTCGCCGGTCGCCGGATCGAGCGCGACCAGTGCGCCCCGGCGCTCACCGAAGGCGCGTTCCGCGACCTGCTGCAAGCGGATGTCGAGCGCGAGGCGCACGTTGTTTCCCGAAATCGGCGGCGTTCGAGAAAGCGTGCGCACGGCGCGGCCGCCCGCATCGACTTCGACCTGCTCGACTCCCGTGGTGCCGTGCAACTCGCGTTCGTAAGAGAGCTCGACGCCCGATTTTCCGATGTAGTCGGAACCCTTGTAGTTCGCCGTTTCATCCCATTCGTCGATACGCTTGACGTCGCGCTCGTTGATGCGGCCGATGTAGCCGATCAGATGCGAGGCCAGGGCGCCGAAAGGATATTGGCGGAAGAGCCGCGCCTTGATCTCGACCCCCGGGAAACGATAACGGTTGACCGCGAAGCGCGCGACTTCCTCGTCGGTGAGCCGCGTGCGCAGCGGCAGGCTCTCGAAGAATTTCGACTCGTCCAGCAGTCGCTTGAAACGCTTGCGGTCGCGCGGCTGCACATCAATGATGGTCGACAGCTCGTCGATCATGGCATCGAGATTCTTCACCCGCGACGGCGCGATCTCGAGCGTATACGCCGAATAGCTCTGGGCTACCACGACGCCGTTGCGATCGGTGATGACGCCGCGATTGGGGACAATCGGCACGATGGCGATGCGATTGCTCTCGGCCAGTGTCTGATAGTGGCGATGCTCGATCAGTTGCAGATAGACGAAACGGCCGAACAAGCCGCCAAAGGCCACGATCACGAGAACTCCGGTGATGCTCATTCGTCGCCGGAAATATTGCATCTCGCGCTCAGGGTTCTTGAGCTCCGGCGGCTCGAGCGCACTGGCACGGCGACTACGCTTGGCAAAGATTCGGCGCATGGTGAGTTAGGGCCTAGCTAGAACTCTCCGGGTGAGCGCGTCGGACGCTGCGGCCATTGCAGCAGTACCGTGAGCGGTGGCCACAGCAACGCCCCGGTCAGCGAACCGATCACGTAAGTCCAGCGCGGCAGCGGAGCCCCGCCCACGACCCGCACCAGCGCCACCAGCGCCGAACAGAATAGAAGCAGCACCGCCACCTGCGCCGCCTGCTGCCAGGGCGGAAAACGCAGCACACGGCGACGAAAGTACTCGGCAGCGTAGGCGAGAACCGCATACGCGAGCGCGTGCTGACCGAATACCGTTGCGTCTGCGACATCCATCAGCAGGCCCAGGCACCACGCAACGCCTACCCCGATCAGGCGCGGCTCCTGGATGCACCAATACAGCAGCACCAGCGCCAGAAAGTCAGGCTTGAGCGTCAGCACCACCCCGGAAAGCGGCAGCATGTTCGCCATGAGCCCCACAAACAGGGTCACGGGCACGAACCATGGCTTGACCGGAAGGAGGATCTCCTCGGGGCGCGCCGCGGTGAACATGGTCGCCATACTAACCCCGTCGCCTGCCGCGACCTTTGCGCGGCGCATCGGCTTCGGCCGGTTCCTCGGGACGCGGCGGCGCTGCCGTAGCCTGGCCGAGAATCAGTAACTGACCGCTCGAGTCAACGCCGGCCAGCGGCTTGCAGGTCACGCGCGCGAAAATCTGCCCGGTTTCGCGTTCCACCGATGCAACAACTGCCACCGCCAGGCCCGCGGGATAGGTACCGTCGAGTCCCGAAGTGAGCAAACGATCGCCCTGCTGAATCTCCGCGTTGGGAGACAGAAACCGAAGTTCCGGCAGCCGGCCTGTCCCGGCGCCGTACATCACGCTGCGCACTCCGCTGCGTTCGACTTTCACCGGCACCGCCTGGTCCTTGTCCGTGAGCAGCGTGACTTCCGACATGTGTGGAAACACGCGTGTCACCTGCCCCACGACGCCAAGCTCGTCGATCACCGCCTGACCGGGCAGCACGCCGGCTGCCTCTCCCTTGTTGACAAAGACCTTCTGGGTGAAGGGATCGCGGCCCGTGTACAGCACCTCCGCCGCCGTGGCCGGGCCATGGAAACGCGCCTCGACCTTGGAAAGCGCACGCAACCGTGCATTCTCCTGTTCGAGCAACGGATAGCCTTGCGCGGCAGGCGCCTGGGCGAGAAGTTGCGTTCGCAGCTCTGCGTTGTTGCTCGCAAGCTGCCTCAGCGACGAGAAGTAGGTGCCGGCAAAGCCAAGCGCCTCTCCGGGTAGCTCCACGGCGCGAACCACCGGATAAAGAACGACGGCGGCGACCTGGCGAATGTTCTCCAGGTAGCGGTAGCGCGTGTCGGCGAAGAGCAGCGCGAGCGAAATGAGCCCGAAAAACGCGAGCCTCGCCAGCGGCGACGGACCGCGATGGAAAAACGGTGGCGGCTCGACGGTGATGTGGCGCATGGTGCGACGTTAGAGTGGACCGCAGGCAGGACAGACAATCCTCTTGGCGCGGTACAGCGGCAAGCGGATCGGTGGTTCCACTGGGAAAAGCTATTCAGGAATGGCCGAACATCGCCGTCAGTCCGATGTGAATATCGTCGACAGCTTTTCCATGTTCTCGAGCGCCCGCCCGCAACCGCGAACAACACAGGTGAGCGGATCATCGGCGACGATTACCGGCAGGCCGGTCTCTTCCATGAGCAGGCGATCGACGTCGCGAAGCAGTGCACCGCCGCCGGTGAGCACCATGCCGCGCTCGGCGATATCGGCGCCGAGCTCCGGAGGCGTTCGCTCGAGCGCGCTCTTGACCGCGGAGACGATGCTGTTGAGCGGGTCGGTCAGCGCTTCGAGGATCTCGTTGCTCGACACTGTGAAGCTGCGCGGTATGCCCTCGGCCAGATTGCGTCCCTTGACTTCCATTTCCCTTACTTCGGAACCCGGAAATGCCGACCCGATCGTTTTTTTGATCTGCTCGGCGGTGGTCTCTCCGATCAGCATGCCGTAGTTGCGGCGGATGTAATTGACGATCGCTTCGTCGAACTTGTCTCCGCCCACGCGAACGCTGCCGGCGTACACCATGCCTCCCAGCGAAATCACGCCGACCTCGGTTGTTCCTCCACCGATGTCGACCACCATCGATCCGGTGGCTTCGGAAATCGGCAGGTCGGCGCCGATCGCCGCCGCCATCGGCTCCTCGATCAGATACACCTTCGACGCTCCCGCGCCGAGGGCGGACTCGCGGATGGCGCGGCGCTCGACCTGCGTCGACCCGCAGGGAACGCAGATGATGATGCGCGGGCTCGGAGAAAACAGCCGCGAATCGAGTACCTTCTTGATGAACTGCTTCAGCATCTGCTCGGTGACGGTGAAGTCGGCGATCACCCCGTCCTTCATCGGCCGAATCGCGGTTATGTTGCCCGGCGTTCGCCCCAGCATCTGCTTGGCGGCAAGACCGACTTCCTGGATGACTCGCTTGCCGTTCGGCCCGCCTTCCTGCCGGATCGAAACGACCGATGGCTCATTGAGCACGATCCCCTGACCACGAACGTAGATGAGCGTGTTCGCGGTCCCCAGATCGATCGCCAGGTCACTTGTGAAGTAGCCTTTGAAAAAGTCGAACATTTGGACTTTCTTAGCGAGCAGGGAGCGAGCCGACTGGGGCCGCTCATGACGGGGGAATATGATACCCTATTGAAGTTCGTTTCCGCATCGCTTCCCCAGCCAAATGCCGCTTTCGCTTGACGATGTTCAACGCATCGCGCACTTGGCGCGGATCGAAATCACGCCGGCGGAAGCCGAAGACATCCGCAACAAGCTCGACGATATCTTTAGCCTGATCGGCCGCATGCGCGAGGTCGATACATCAGGCATTGCTCCCATGTCGCACGCTCTGGATGCGGTCCTGCCTGTGCGCGACGACCGCGTGAGCGAGGGCGACCATCGCGAAGAATTTCTGCGCATCGCTCCCGCGGCGGCAGAGGGCTTGTATCTGGTTCCGAAGGTGATCGAATAACAATCGGATCTGTGCATACGGCGCCCATCGCCGAACTCGCGGCAGCGCTCGCGGCGAGGAGCGTTTGCTCGGTCGAGCTGACGATAAGCGCGCTCGAGCGGATCGGCGCCGCCAATCACCGGCTCAACGCTTTCATTACCGTCGACCAAGACGGCGCCATGACTCGCGCCCGCGCCGCCGACGCCGCGCGAGCCTCCGGCAAAGCCGGGACGCTCACCGGCATTCCCGTCGCGCACAAGGATGTGCTCATGACCGCGGGCCTACGCACGACCTGCGGTTCGCGCATGCTCGAGAACTTTGTCGCGCCCTACGACGCTTTCGTCGTGCAAAAGCTGAGCGATGCCGGCATGGTGAGCGTCGGCAAGACCAACATGGATGAATTCGCGATGGGTTCCTCCAACGAGAATTCATTCTTCGGCGCCGTGCGCAATCCGTGGAGTGTGGATTGTGTGCCCGGAGGCAGTTCGGGTGGCTCGGCTGCCGCGGTATCGGCGCGCCTGGTGCCCGCCGCCACCGGCACCGACACGGGAGGATCGATTCGACAGCCAGCGGCGCTCTCCGGCATCTGCGGCTTGAAGCCCACCTACGGCTTATGTTCACGTTATGGCCTGATTGCTTTTGCGTCCAGCCTCGATACACCGGGCGTGCTCGCGCAGACGGCTCTGGATTGCGCACTGCTGCTCAATGCGATGGCGGGACACGACGCGCGTGACTCGACCAGTCTGGAGCGGCCGGTCGAAGACTACACGCGTCAACTCGAGCGCTCTCTCGAAGGAGTACGTATCGGACTCCCCAAGGAGTATTTCAGCGACGGAACGGATGCGGCGGTGGTCAAGGCGATCGACGCGGCACTGAAAGAGCTTTGCAAGCTGGGCGCCACGACGGTGGAGGTGAGCCTCCCCAGCGTCGATCTCTCGGTTCCGGTCTACTACGTCATTGCGCCCGCCGAAGCGTCATCGAATCTCTCGCGCTTCGACGGCGTGCGCTACGGGCACCGCGCAACACGCTATGCCAACCTCGACGACATGTACCGGAGGACTCGCGCCGTATTCTGGTGGGGACTTACGTGCTCTCGCACGGCTACTACGACGCCTACTACCTCAAGGCGCAGCAGGTGCGGCGACTGATCGCTGAGGACTTCCGGCGCGCGTACGATCGATGCGACGTCATCATCGGTCCGACTTCGCCGACGACCGCGTTCAAGCTGGGTGACAAGGTCGACGACCCGGTGAAGATGTACTTGAACGATATTTTCACCGTCGCAGGCAATCTGACCGGCGCGCCAGGCATCTCAATCCCCTGCGGCTTCGATGCTCGCGGATTGCCGGTCGGCATGCTCATCCAGGGCCGCCATTTCGGCGAAGCCAGCATCCTCAATGTCGCGCATCAGTACCAGCGCGTTACGGATTGGCATCGTCGCGTGCCGCCCCTTGCGCCATGAAGTGGGAAGTCGTCATCGGGCTCGAGACGCACGCCCAGCTCTCCACCGCCTCCAAGATTTTTTCGGGAGCTTCCACTGCCTTTGGCACGGCCCCCAACACGCAGGCGTCGGCCGTCGATGTTGCCCTACCCGGCGTCCTTCCCGTGCTGAATAAGGGCGCGGTCGAACGGGCGATCCGCTTCGGAATCGCGGTCGGCGGGACGATCAACCGGCGCAGCGTCTTTGCGCGCAAGAATTACTTCTATCCGGATCTGCCGAAGGGCTACCAGATTTCGCAGTACGAGGTCCCGGTGGTGCAGGGCGGCACCCTTGCGATCGTTTCGCCGGCGCGAGGCGAGATCGAGATCCGGCTCACCCGAGCTCACCTCGAGGAAGACGCAGGGAAATCGCTGCACGAGGATTTCCACGGTATGACGGGCATCGATTTAAATCGCGCGGGCACGCCGTTGCTGGAAATCGTTTCCGAGCCTGATATGCGCAGCGCCGAAGAGGCTGTCACCTACGCCCGCGCGTTGCACTCGCTGGTGCGCTGGATCGACATCTGCGACGGCAACATGCAAGAAGGCAGCTTCCGCTTCGACGCCAACGTCTCGGTGCGCCGGATGGGTGAACCGAAGCTCGGCACGCGCTCCGAAATCAAGAACCTCAACAGTTTCCGCTTCCTGCAACAGGCGATCGAGTTCGAAGTTCGCCGCCAGATCGAGCTGATCGAAGACGGCGGCAGCGTCGAGCAGGAAACGCGGCTCTTCGATCCCGAGCGCGGGGAGACTCGGTCCATGCGCAGCAAGGAAGATGCGCAGGATTATCGCTATTTCCCCGATCCCGATCTGCCCCCGCTGGTGATCGATGAGGCATGGATCGAGAGAGTCAGGAACGCGCTTCCGGAGTTGCCGGAAGCCAAACGCCAGCGCTTTATTAGCGACTACAAGCTCTCGGCGAGCGATGCAACGAGCCTCACCGCGGCGCCGGCCCTCGCGCTTCATTATGAAGCGACGACCAGGGCGGGCGTCGATCCCAAGCTTGCAGCGAACTGGATTCTGGGTGAGTTTTCTGCCGCATTGAACAGGGACGAGATCGACGCGCCCGCGGCTCCAGTCTCCGGCGAGAAGCTCGGTGCCCTATTGCGACGCATCGAGGATGGCACCGTCTCCGGCAAGATTGCCAAGGAAGTGTTCGACGCGATGTGGGCGGGAGAAAACAATGGGGATCCCGACGCCATCATCGCCGCCAAGGGCCTGCGTCAAATCTCCGATGCGGGCGCCATCGAGAGAATCGTCGACGACGTCCTCGCCGCCAATGCCGCAACGGTTGCGGAATTCCGGTCGGGCAAGGAAAAAGCGCTCAACGCGCTCGTCGGCAAGGTAATGGCTGCGTCGAAGGGTAAGGCGAATCCGGCGCAGGTGAACGCGGCGCAGCGCAGAAGACTGAGCGTTCCGTGATCTCGCAACGGTGGTTCGCGCTCTGCGCTCCATCCGTTCTTGCCTGCGTGCTCGCGGCCTGCGCACCATTGCAGCCCACGCCGTCTTC
>VBCY01000058.1 GCA_005882995.1 Betaproteobacteria bacterium | reverse complement strand
CGACGACATCGACTGGCGCAATGACCGGCTGAAGATCCGCGAGCGTAAGGCAGGCAACTCAACCGCCTATCCGCTTTCTACCGTGGTCGGAGCTGCGATCGTCGACTACCTGAAGAACGGCCGTCCGGTCAGCAAAGATCGCCTGGTGTTCTTGCGCGCGCTGGCACCGTTCGTTCCGATCAGCTCGGCCGCGGTTACCTGTCGCGCCACCCACTACATTCGCAAAGCAGGCATCAAGGTCCCGCGCCCCGGCTCCCACACCCTCAGGCACAGCTGTGTCCAGCGCCTCGTCAACGCCAACTTCTCGCTCAAGCACATCGGCGATTACGTCGGACATCGCAATGCGGCCTCGACCCAGATCTACGGCAAAGTCGCCATCGAGGTGTTGCGCGAAGTCGCGCTGGGCGACGGTGAGGAGGTCCTATGAATCCCCGCCGCCATGGCTTTCGGAGCGTCATGGGTTCCGACATCGAGCAATTCCTCGCCCACAAGCGGGCACTCGGGCGACGCTATGACGTGGAGGAGAAGACGCTCGCGCTCTTCGACGATTATCTGGTGGCGAACCACATCGCGTACCTGTCCGAGGTGGGCGTCGATCTGATTGATCGGTTTCTGACTTCCCGGCCTCGTCCGCGCCCACGCAGCTACAACCACTTGCGGTGCACGCTTGTACGCCTGTTCTCATGGATGGTGGGGCAAGGCCGACTCGAACAGACTCCGGTACAGTCGCGCCCACGGCGCGCAACCTACCAGCGACAGCCGTTCATATTCGATACGGCCGACGCGCGCCGTCTACTCGACCTGGTTCAAACGCTTCCCGACAAGGGCGGCACAGTCCAGCGCGGCAAGACCTACCACGCCCTGCTTGCCATCCTCTACGGTCTGGGGCTGCGGGTGAGCGAAGTCTGCCGGCTTCGCGTTCAGGACGTGGACTTCGAGCGGCGCTTGCTGGTGATCCGGGAGACCAAGTTCTACAAGAGTCGCTTGGTGCCTTTCGGCCCAAAGCTCGAGGTGCTGCTGAAGGACTACCTACAGCTCAAGACACAGCATTGGGGCAATCTCCCAGCCGAGACGCCATTGTTCTCCTTGCGCGGCGGCCGTGCGATCAATCCCTGCACCGTGAGCCAGACGTTTCATCACCTCATGCCGCGACTGCCGATCGAAACTCGGCCCGGTTGTTCACCGCCACGGCTCCACGACCTTCGCCATTCGTTTGCGACGGGTACGCTGATTCGCTGGTATCGCAGTGGTGTCGATCCCCAGGCGCATCTCCTGGCACTCGCCACCTTCTTGGGTCACGTCGATGTCAATTCGACGGCGATGTACTTGACGATGACTGCGACGCTGCTCGAGGAAGCCAATCGGCGCTTCGAGGCTTTCGCCGCCCCGATGCTCAGGGAGGGACTGCACCCATGCCATCCACCCTTGGTCAGTTAGTGCAGTCGTTCTTTGCCGACCACCTCGCGGTCCAGAAAGGGTTGCGGCTGGGTTCGGTTCGCAGTTACCGCGATACGATGCGGTTGTTCTTGTGCTTTGTGACCGAGCAGACGCGTCAGCCGATCGCTCGACTGTCGCTTCAGGATCTCACCTTCGATCGGGTGTTGGGCTTCCTGAAGCACCTGGAGCAGGACCGGGGCAATCATGCGCGCACGCGCAATCAACGCCGGGCGGCGCTCAACACGTTCTTTACCTATCTCGCCTTGCGCGTGCCCGAGATGCTCGCCACCTGCCAGCAAGTCGCCGCGATTCCGGTGAAACGCACGCCACCTCCTACCACCCACTATCTTGAAGAGGCGGAGATCACCGCACTGTTGCGTCTCCTCCCGCGGCACGGGCGCCACGCCATACGAGATCGAACGTTGTTGCTCTTTCTCTACAACACTGGGGCGCGCGTGCAAGAAGCGGCCGATGTTCGCGTCGAACATCTCGGCCTTGAACCTCCCGCCAAAGTGCATTTGCATGGCAAAGGGGACAAATGGCGGATATGCCCTTTGTGGAACGAAACGGTCAAACACCTTGGGCAGCTGCTCGCAGAGCGCGGACCTTCGGTGGCTCCGATCGAACCTGTGTTCTGTGCGCACCGCAACGTTGCGCTCACGCGCTTCGGTATCTACAAGATCGTCCGACGACATGCCGCCGGTTGGGATACGACCGGTGCCGAACCGCGCCGTGTAACGCCGCACCTGTTTCGGCACACCGCGGCCGTGCACCTGCTGGAATCGGGGGTCGAGGTCAACGTGATTCGTGGTTGGCTCGGTCACGTCAGCTTGGATACCACCAACCGCTATGCGGAGTTGACCCTGCGCGCCAAAGCGGCGGCGTTGCGCGCGTGCGAGCCGGCTTGCGCAATTTCAGCGGGCGGCCGCAACAATGCAGTCTGGAAGCACGACCGGGCGCTCCTCGATTGGTTGAATGCCCTGTAGCCGATTATGTTGCCGCACGCTCGCGATCCGCCGGCGACTGCCCTCGGCATGAGCTGTCGTCGGCCACATAACGGCGACGGGCACATAAGATCGATAATCCGAAATGCGCCATCACCCGTGCGTGCTACTACGAACCAGAGGTCCAACGCGCCTACGGCGAGTGTGCGCTCGGCTACGGTTTTATCATCGCGCCGTGTCCACCGCGCGATCCCCAAAGAAAGGCCGCGTTGAATCGGGCGTCAAATACGTCAAGAACAACTTTGTGCCGCTGCGAGAGTTCCACAGCCTCGAGCACGCCAACGAGCAGCTGCGCGCTTGGATCCTTGGCGAGGCCGGTAACCGCATCCACGGTAGCACGCGCGCGCGGCCGTTAACGCTGTTCATCGAGACAGAACAGGCGCTCTTGCGGCCGCTGCCGGCGATCGCCCCAGAGTGCGCCGTCTGGGTCAAAGGCAAACTCCACGGCAACTGCCACGTGCAGTTCGAGCACTGCTACTACTCGGCACCCTATCGCTTGATTCACCAAACACTGTGGCTCGAAGTCACGCCCAGCGCACTGCGCATCTATCGAGAGCACGCGTTGGTTGCCGTTCACCCGCGTCTGTTCAAGCCCGGCAGCCGTTCGACGATTCAGGATCACCTGCCTCCGGAGGCGCAAGCCTATTTCATGCGCGACCCGCAGTGGTGCCTCGCCCAGGCCAAGGCGGTGGGTCCGGCCTGTTTAGCCGTCATCGAAAGCTTATTCAGCAAGGGCGTGCTCGATTATCTGCGCGCAGCACAAGGACTGCTGGGCCTGCGCGATCGCTTCGGCACCACCCGAGTCGAAGCCGCGTGCACACGGGCGCTCAACTTCGGCTCGCCTACCTATCGCACCGTCAAACAAATCCTCAAGGAGGGACTCGACCAACAACCTGATCTGATCCCTAGCGCCGAACTCGAAGCGCCTTATCGCGGTGGCGCTCGCTTCCGCCGTGACCCCTCCGATCTGCTGCATTGATCGACGTTCATGCTTGCGTCCAACTCGCGGTGCACGGACAAGCGCTCGCGTCAAACAGCAGCTACTCCGATGACCAGCGGTCTCCGTGGAAGAGCTTGTAGAGCTTCCTGGCTGCCCCACCGTGGTGCGCCACCCCTCGTTTGGTCCTCGCTCGCCCAAACGCGCCGATGACACGATTTCCAGCAACCACTCACCGGAGCGACCAACATGAACCCCTAACCGGACTCTCGCTTGCTTGACGCTGTCAACCTTGATTCACCATGGAGAACCGCAATGAACCCGATGCCCCAACTCGAACCCATGCTCAAACAATTGCGCCTGTCCGGCATCCTCGATTCGCTGGAAGCGAGAAACCGCCACGCCATCGAAAGCAAACTCGCCTACATCGATTTCCTGGCGCTTCTGATCCAAGACGAAGTCGCGCGCCGCGATCAGCGTCAGTTCGCGCAGCGACTGCGCAAAGCGCAAGTACTCAACGATAAAACGCTGGAACGCTTCGACTTCGCCCACAGCCCCGCAGTCAATCATGCGCTGATCGCGGATCTAGCCACCTGCCGCTTCGTCACCGAGCATGCCCCAGTGCTCATCGTCGGTCCCACCGGCACCGGCAAGAGCCATCTAGCTCAAGCACTCGGGCACTGCGCTTTGCGGCAAGGCTTCGAAGTACTGTTCACCACCCATAACAAACTGCTTGGCCAATTACACGCCGCCCGTGCCACCAACGCCTACGAGCGCAAGCTGCAGCAACTCGTACGTATCGATCTGATCATTGTTGATGACTACGGCCTGCGCCCCATGCGCTCGCCTCAAGATGAAGATTTCCATGATCTGATCGCCGAGCGTTACGAACATGTCAGCACCTTGATATAAGTTATTTGGAATTGGGTTTGGTGTTAGCTTGCGTCGAAGTCCTCGACCAGCGGAGGAACCCATGACCATCGACTCGTTCCCCATTGAACCGATCTGGGAGCATTTCCCAATCGCCGCAGCCGATCAGGACGCCAAGCGTTGGATCCAGAGTTGCGTGATGCTGGGTCTTGCCCGGAACACGATCACGGCTTACGCCCGTGCCGTCGAGGGCTTCCTGAAGTTCTGCCACAGTCGTTGTGTCGAAGTTCGAAGCGCATCGCGAGAATCGATGGCGCAGTATGTCGGCGATTTGCGAACCCAGCCGCGGCACGAGCATGCGAATGTCGTGCGCATTGATTCGGGCGCACTGTTGTCGAATGCGACTCTGCAGCAACGGCTGACGGCAGTGCGGTTGTTCTTCGATTTCTTGGTCGAGGAGCAGCTCGTCAAGGTAAATCCACTCGGCCGCGGTCGTTATACGTTCTCGAAGCGCTTTGGTGGCCGGGGCAACCGAGCACTAATCCAGAGGTTTCATAAGCTTCCGTGGATTCCCTCAGACGAGCAGTGGTCGTCCCTGCTGGCGGTCGTTTCGCACGAGCCGAGTCGCAACCGCTGCATGCTCGCGTTGGCCTATGATGCAGCGCTTCGTCGCGAGGAGCTCTGCCAAATCCGCAGTGATGATATCGATCCCGCCCACCGGTTGCTGCGGATCCGAGCGGAGACGACGAAAGGCCGGCGCGAACGCATTCTTCCTTA
>VBCY01000372.1:4632-5573 GCA_005882995.1 Betaproteobacteria bacterium | reverse complement strand
TATGCCTAGTGCCAACGCGACAGCGGCGAGCCCAACCAGTTGTCCAGGGCTCAGATCGCTCACGTCGATGATGATGAACTTACGCGCGGTCGCCAGCAGAGCGATCAGCACTACGATCTTCGTTTGAATAATGCTCTGTTCGCGCCTGACCACATATTGCAGGGTGTGGTTGAACTCCAAAGCGATCAGTAGAGTGAGGATCTCGCCAAAGACCGCTTGAAATGCGCTGGGTTGGAGAGGATCGAGCACTCCGAGAACCAGCCCCGCGATCACACTGGCGCTCAATCGATAGAGCGCGACCAGGATGATCAACCCGACAATGATCGTTAGCACGAACGCGATGAGACCTTCAAACCGCTGGTAGTAGGAAAGAATGGCCCAGTCTTTCCTGAGTTGGTGCCATCGCTCGATCTTGCTCATGTCTCCCCCAAGTCCGGGTCGCTCATCGCCCGACTGGAGGATACCCGATCATCGCGCTCCTTAAGACAGGGCCTTCCGAGGAGGTGTCACGGCGACGGGGCCTGCCCGGCCCCGTCGCGTTGACTCGACAAGCCACAGCCCCGGGCTACTTGATCTCAAGCTGCCGCGCACCGTTCTTGGTCATGGCGTCGGTCTTTGGAAGTCGGACCGTGAGCACCCCCTTGTCGAAGGCCGCCTCGGCACGCTTGGTATCGACGCCATCGGGCAGTGGGATGACGCGTTCGAAGCGACCGAACGCGCGTTCCACGCGATAGCAGCCTTTTTCATTCGCTTTCGATTCGAGCTTTTTCTCACCCTTGAGGCTCAGCGTTCCCTCGTCGATCAGCACCTGCAGGTCCTGCTTGTCCATGCCGGGAAGCTCCGCGCTGACGCGGATCGCGTCGTTGTCGTCGACGACGTCGATGCGGGGTTCGAAGGCGCTCGGGCTGAAATCGCCGAACCACCGATCAACAGCGCTGAAG
>VBCY01000372.1:0-4599 GCA_005882995.1 Betaproteobacteria bacterium | reverse complement strand
GTTCGCACTCGCTGCCGTCCCGGAAGTTGAGGCACTCTCCGCGCGCCTCTCGTCGGGTGCCTTACGGAAGAATTTGAAGGGGTTCCACGTGTTTAGATGGGTTTCCATTGAATGCTCCTTTAGTGGCTATGCACAGCTGAGCGAAGATTGACCGCATTTGCCCTCCTTCTCGCCTGACTCCGCACCTGGGCCGCAAGGGTGAGCAGCAGGACGCCGGTCAGAATTGCGTAAAAGCCGATCAGCCAAACGAGCGCCAGCGCACCGGCGCCGGGGAAGAAGAGAACAGAAGCCACCGAACAGAATCGAGGTCACTCCCGCGAGCATCAGCAACCATTCGTGTTGAATGAACTTGCGCAGCCGAATGGCGATGGCGATGTCCAGGACGCCGGTGATGAGAGCGTTGGCACCCATCAGCAGCACCAGCACGAGTGCCGTCAGCCCTGGATATAAGAAGGCTACGACTCCTGCCCCGATGCTGACGAGGCCGAATAACAGCATCAACCACCAGCCTTTATCGCTGTTCCTGGTCTTCACTGCGCCGACAAGCGATACGGCGCCTCCGAAGACGGCGTAGACGGCGTAGAGAGCAACAAGCCAGAGGAGTGTGAGCCCTGGCAGCATAAGCGCGACAACGCCGAAAAGCAGAGCGACCGCTCCGCGCAACGCGAGTACCCACCACGATGGTGTGAGCAGTTCGTTCATGGGGTATCTCCTTGTTCCGGGCGGCCAGGGTGCGCCGCTTTGTAATGGCCGCAGGCGCCGCGTGACCCGGCCACCTGCGGCCATGACAGGTTCAACCGACGAGAGCGAGCGTTACGCAGCGTATTTGAACTCGGGCATCTTCAGCAGCGCATCCTTCGTCGCTCCCTTGAGGACGATCTTGGGAGCGACCTGATCGAACTGCTGCACCGGAATCGCGACCCGGTGTGACCCGATGCGCAGGAAGCCGCCGACATCGATGACCGCCACCGATAGCGATCCGTCCGGAGCCACGATGAAATCGTCGATGCTGCCGATCTTCTCGTTGTTTTCGTTGTAGACGGCGGCATGCAGCAGCTTTGATGCGCGCCAGCCGGTCGCAATCACGGCCGTCTCGGCTACGCTGACGCCGAGTGTAGCTTTGCCCGCGATTGGCGTCGTGCTGGTCGCTGCATCCTGCGCCGCCATCGCAACAGTCAGCAGCGCAATGCTGGAGAACGCCGCAATGGCGAGGCTCTTGGCAATATTGAGGTTCATGTTTGTGCTCCTGCAATCTTGATAGGGGTCAGGCCACATTCAGCCGACTAGCGCAGCACTGCGGGCGGCGCTTACGCTCAGCGAAGGATCGACCGTGATCTTGTTTTCGACCTTCGTCACTCCCGGTGCTGCGTACGCCGCGCGCTCTGCTTCCTGCCGCTCCGCCCACGCGCGAACGCTTCCTCTCAGGGTTACTACGCTTCCATTCGCCTCGACTTTGATATTGCTTGCGTCGACTTCGGCGCTGCGCTTGAATGCCTGCTCAATCTTGGACTTGATCTCGCTGGGCGCGACTTGCGGCTTGAGGACGATCATGTTCGTCACGCCCTTGACTCCCTTGATGCGGCGTACGGCATTCTCGGCTCGCTCACGCTGGAAGTTCCACTCCACGTCGCCTTCGAGGCCTACCCATCCGGCCTTAACGACGGCCTTGATGAATTGATGCGAATAGGGCAATTCGTTCTTCAGTGTGGCAGCCGCGTCGCGCGCGATCTCGGGATCAGGTCTCTGATCGATGACCGGCAGCCTGACTTCGATGTCGTTGGCCACGGCCACAACGCCCGAAACACGCTTCGCGTCGCGCTCAGCCTGATATTTCTGACCGTAGATCCGAACGAATCCTGTCAGCGTAACAACACCGGTCTTTACGTTCACGGCGATGTCGGTTGCGTCGATGTCCGGATCCCACTTGAGCTCCAGCTCGACGTCTCGTCTAATGTCATTGTCAGTCTTCATCATGGTATCTCCAGGGTCTTTACTCAATGAATCGAAACTGTGACGGCCGTCCACGGCGCTTCGCCGCTAGCGGCTCACGACTGAAGCATAGACGGCGGCCCCGGTAGCTTCTTCCCCGTTCTTGCGCACTCGTTTTGCATTCCTGCTATCCTGCGCGCGTGAGCCGGCGCAGGATCGGCTCGGGAGCGCTCGCCCAAAAAATGCCCTCAGGCGAGCTTCTCGATCATCCGCACGAGTTCCGCGACTGAGCCAGCCTGCATCTTTTCCATCATGCGGCGCCGGTGAGCCTTGACGGTGATTTCGGTGATGAAGAGTTCGGCCGCAATCTGCTTATTGAGCATTCCCCTGACGACCTGCAGCGCCACTTCACGCTCTCGCGCCGTCAGCGTGATGTAGCGCTTGTGCAAGAGGCTAAGCTCGGATCGCCGCTGCCGCGATTTCCGGTCGCGGTCGATCGCCAAGTCGATCGCGTCCAGGAGATCCTGGTCGCGAAACGGCTTTGGCAGAAATTCGATCGCGCCGGCCTTCATGGCTCTCACGCTCATCGGGATGTCGCCGTGACCGGTGATGAAGACAATCGGAATATCGTCGCCCGCCCCTGCGAGCTCGCGCTGCAGATCGAGACCGCTCGAACCGGGCAATCGAACGTCGAGCACCAAGCAGGCTGCGGCGTCAGGACGAGGGTGCGCGAGAAACTCGTGCGCCGAAACAAAGGTGTGGACTCGCAGGCCCACCGACCGAATCAAACTGGAGATCGCGTCGCGCACCGATGCGTCGTCGTCGACCACAAAGACGACCGGATCAACCGGATTCACGCTCACCCTTCGTCGCGACGAGCATTCGGGGACCCGCGATCACCGCATTCCACGTGCCTGTGAGCCCAAGTATAAGTCTTGATCCTCGTCGCCCAAAGATCTCCCTTGCCAATGAAAATGCCGTTGAAACCTTAGCTCGTGGCCCCGTTCAGCTCAGGAACACAAAACCTGCAATGCCGCCGTTGCCACTGAGCACGGGCAAGTACCGGGTTTCTGCTGCCTGCTGCGATCGGAGTGAATCCACGCCGTCGGCGCAACCGCCAGGAGTACCAAAATCCGACCATGCGATGTCTCCGGCGGTAACAACGTTAGGGTCGAGCCCTGCCGCGATGACGCGAGTCACAATATCCCGCGCGGACACGATGCCCCTGGGCGTCCAGGCGCCGGTGCTACATTCGGCCACCACCAGTTGCGCCACCCTGAAGCTTCGCATCAGGCGGGTTGCTTCGAGAACGGTGGTATCGCCCTCGACGCAGACTGCGCCTCGTTCAGTAACGGTGCTGCCGGATGCCGCGTTGCGCCCTTCCTTGGACATGGCAATTGCTCCTACAACGAAGACTAGGCGCGGCAAACCCCATACTTCTTCCGGGAGTCTGCTAGGGCGTGTCGGAACTTGCGGTCAAACTCACGGGGCCTGCTTCATGGGGCACCGGATCGATGCGCCCCAGACTCCGCCCTTTGTCGAAAGAGTGCGGAACTTAACCCAAAGTTCAATAGCCACCGAACGAACCGCCTTATATGCTGGCAACGTGGGATGGCGCATGCACGAGGAGCCCTCTTCCGCGTGAGCAGCTTGAGTCAAGCTCGCCCGCTTTTCGCCGCTGACGAATTCGACGCTCAGGGTGTCTCCGATGATGCCCGTGGCGATGGTCTGATGCGCGCGGAATGTGCCGCCATAAGAGTCGCCTACCTGGTGGGCACACTGCCGGTTGACTTGGAGGCAGTGCCCGACGCGGTCGAGATTCTGATTCCCAGCGAGGACGCGATCTTCGAGATTGCCTATTCAGCGTCGGCAGGAAGCGAGCGGCGCAGCTTGCTGCTGCGCGGACCGCAGGTATCAATCATTCCTGGGGAGCAACTCGACGCGAGCTATCGGCCACGCCGATCCGACATGCTTGTCATCGCCCTGGATCAAGCGTTCTACCAGGCAAAAGTCCGCAGGGCTCTTCCGTTCGAAACACCGAATATCGTTGAGCATTGCACCGTCGTTGACCCTTTCATCAGGGAAATCGGCAACGCGCTGCGCAACGAGTTCCGGATGCGGCGGACGCCGAACACGGTTTACCTTGAAAGCTGGGCAGGCGTGCTCGCCATTTATGTGGCGGCCACCTATGGCCGACGGACCTCGATCGAGCAGTCCTGCGTCGGACTGTCGCTGCGAAAAGTCGAGCGGGTGATCGCGTTCATCCAGCAGCATCTGGCCGACACGGTCCTGGTTGAACACCTCGCTGCAACGGTCCACATGAGCGTTTATCATTTCACGCGCATGTTCAAGCAGACGGTGGGAAGCTCGCCGCACGTCTATATCACGGCGCAACGAATGGAGCATGCGAAACGATTGCTCCGCAATAGCGACCTGCCGCTAGTCGACGTTGCCGCGTTGTCCGGGTTCCAGACGCAAGCGCATTTTACCGGTGTGTTCCGGAAGTGCGCGGGGATGACTCCGCGTGAGTTCCGGTTGAATCACCAGGCTCGCTATGGCGAGCTCACCGCCCGATGACTGAAACCTGCATCGAGCGCTCGACAAAGACCTGCGCAATCAACTTGTGAAAGTCCCAACTATGGCTCCGCGTAGAATCGAAAAGAAGTTGTG
>VBCY01000371.1 GCA_005882995.1 Betaproteobacteria bacterium | reverse complement strand
CCTCCTGCTCGAAGCGGCGCATCCGACCTTCGTTGGCGGCTGCCGCGGCGGGCAGCAGTTTGAGCGCCACCAGACGCCGCAGGTTGGTGTCTTCCGCCAGGTAAACTTCGTAATGGTCGAGACGAGTATTGGGAGCAAGTAACGGGAGACTGGCAGAGCTGCCACCCTGCTGTGCCAGGTACCCGGCGGCTATATCGTCCGGTGGTTTCTCCGCAAAGGTTCCTTGCTCATGGGAATCGAGCAGTGATTCCAACTCGCGCCGCACGTCCACATCGCCATCAGAAACCTGGTCCAGAAAGGCGGTTCGCTCATCCGGAGCAATCTCCAGGGCTGCATGAAACAGCTCCGTCAAGCGCTCATATTGTTGCGGTGTCATACTTCACCTGCTGGACTGAGGGCGCGATGTAACCATGTCTTGGCCATGGTCCAATCGCGCATCACCGTTTCGGGCGAAACTTTTAGAACGCTCTTTCAGCGCTTCGTCAAAAGCAACCAGCTCGCTCGCTCGTTCCGGTGTTACCAGCGCAGCTTCCTCGAGCGAGACCGGGCGAATGCCGCCACCTCGCTTTGCTGTATGCCGTGTGCGCGCGTAATCGACCAGAATGTGACGCATCGCTTGCGCGGCGACGCCAAAGAAATGAGCGCGGTTCTGAAAGTGTTTTTCTTTCTGTTTGACCATGCGCAGGTAGGCCTCATGGATGAGCGCGGTGGTCTGCAAAGTGTGACCCGGGTTTTGCTGGCTCATGTAACGCTTGGCCATCTTGCGCAATTCCTCGTAGATGAGGGGCATCAACTTGTCGAGCGCCTCACGGTCACCATGGTTCCACTGCTCCAATAACTGCGTGACTGAATGCGCGTCTGACATCTGAGGTACCTTCGGAGCAATTAGGACGGTCGAAAATCTGCTTGTTGCTGGGGAATCATACCACCTCCAGCCGAACTGTCTAACCCGATACCAACGCGCCCAAACTAGAAACTCTGACAGGCATGACATTTTTCGCTCATGAATCCCGTTGTTGTAGGTAGAGATCAGAATATTTCTTCATGCTACTGCGATCCAGGAGGCATGAAGCCTCCAAGCTGGCGATTAGCTGCCTACTTGGTCGTTCCTAATCCTGCGGGGTGCTGATGCTAAGTGTTTTCTGCTACTCAAACGCGCATAGTGCGCCTTATTACAAAAAGGAGAGACAGTTGTGCAAACAAAATTAACGAGAACAAGCCCGATTGCCAGCTTGAAAGTTTCAAACATCCGGCGCCTGCTTCTGTCAGGCGTTCTACTTCTCAACCTTCTCTTACCATCGATTGCTCAGGCGGGACGCGGACGTGCTCTCTTCAGTCTCGATACTGTGGCCGGAACCCCCTTCCCTAGCGATCTGTTCGCCGTCGCCGATCCGACTCAGAACACAGGGCTCAGGGTAAACCTGCCCAAGCCTGACTGTCTGGCTCGCCCATCGGACTGCCAGGATCTGGATGTCATCAACACGCTGGATGGCTTCAATCTTCAACCGCGACTCTCAATCCCCTTCGATGGCCCGATAGATGTGACTACGGTTACCAGCGAAACGGTCTTTCTGATCAGTCTGGGAGACACACTCGATCCGAGCGACCAGGGTGGTCACCGTGTCGGCATTAACCAGGTCGTGTGGGATCCTGCGACGAACACACTACACGTCGAGTCTGATGAGTTGCTCGACCAGCACACGCGCTACGGGCTGATCGTGACGAATGGGCTGCACGATCCGGGAGGCAGGCGAGTAGAGGCGAGCGAAGCCTTTCGCCGGTTCCGCCAGGAAGTGGATGGTGATTACAAGCACGCTCTCTTGAAAACTGTCCGCGCGGCCCGGCATGTAGGGGTTGACGAAGATCATATAGTGACCGCCAGCGTATTCACAACGCGGAGCGCGACCGCGATCCTGGAGAAGATTCGCGATCAGATCAAATCAGCGACGCCCGCTCCCGCCGATTTCAACTTGGGTTCTGGCGGGGCCCGAACCGTATTCACGCTCGATAATCTGACTGGCATCACCTGGAATCGCCAGACTGGCGCCAACCCTCCCAGGTTCACCGCTGGGCAACTCCCTCTGTCACTGCTGCAGATCATCCCCGGCGCGGTGGACCGGGTCGCCTTCGGAAAGTACGTCTCGCCTGACTACATGGTTCACCCCGGCGAGTACATACCGCCGGTGGGCACGCGCACCGGCACTCCTCAAGTGCAAGGGACGAACGAGATCTACTTCAATCTCTTCCTTCCATCGGGTGCCAAGCCCGCGGGCGGCTGGCCGGTGGTGATTCTTGGCCACGGCGGCCTTTTGAGCAAGAACTCCGTACCGTTTCAGGTTGCCAGCACAATGGCGGCAACCGGAATCGCGACGATTGCCATCAACGTCGTGGGTCACGGGTCTGGCCCGCTCGGTACGCTGACAGTTCGTCAGATGGTTGGGGATCCCGTAACCTTAGCTGCGGGCGGGCGGGGTATAGACCAAAACGGCGACGGTGTCATAGGCGACAACGAGGGCCACTTAGCAGCCGCGCCACGCATCATCAGCGATCGCAGCGACGGGACCCGACAGACGGTTGTGGATCTCATGCAACTCGTCCAGGTCATCGAGGTCGGGATGGATGTTGACGGCGACGGAGTTGGCGACCTCGACCCGTCCCGAGTCTCTTACTTCGGGAATTC
>VBCY01000370.1 GCA_005882995.1 Betaproteobacteria bacterium | reverse complement strand
CGTATCGGCTGGGACGAAGCCCTCGATATCATCGTCCGCTGCTTCAAGGATATCTCGACTTCGCCGGACGGGCCGCAGGCGATTCTCCCCTACAGCTACGCCGGCACCATGGGCCTTCTTCAGTATTGCTCAATGGATCGGCGTTTTTTTCACAAGCTCGGAGCCTCACTTCTTGATCGAACCATTTGCTCAACCGCAGGCAAGGCAGGTTATGTCGCTACCATCGGCGCAGCCATCGGCACCGATCTCGAGCAGTTCGAAAATGCGAAGCTCATCCTGATCTGGGGCTCCAATCCGATCGTCTCCAACCTTCATCTTTGGGCACGCGTGCAGGAGGCCAAGCGTCGCGGCGCCAAGCTGATTGCGATCGATCCTTACCGTAGCCTCACTGCCGAAAAGTGCCACGTGCATCTCGCCTTGCTTCCGGGCACCGACGCAGCGCTCGCGCTTGGCATGATGCATGTGCTCATCGCGGAAAATCTCGTCGATCACGATTATGTGAAGCGCTACACCTTGGGCTTTGATCAGCTCAAGGAACGGGTCCGCGAATACCCGCCTCGACGCGTCGCTCATCTAACAGGGTTGAGTGAAGAAGCGATCGTCGGACTCGCCCGCGACTACGGTACCATCCGGCCCGCCGCGATCCGCCTCAACTACGGCATGCAGCGTCACGCCGGAGGCGGGATGGCGATGCGCACCGCGGCGTGTCTGCCCGCCCTGGTGGGCTCATGGCGCGACGCAGCCGGGGGAGCGCTGCTGTCCTCGAGCGGCGCATACCCGGTGAACGCCAGGGCGCTTGAGCGACCCGACCTGATCTGGAACAGTCCGCGCACCATCAACATGAGCGCCATCGGCGATGCGCTGCTCGAAGCAAAGGATCCGCCGGTACGCGCGCTCTACGTCTACAACTCCAATCCAGTCGCGGTGGCACCGGACTCCGCGAAGGTCGTGCGCGGCTTTTCGCGTGACGATTTGTTCTGCGTGGTTCACGACGTTTTCCAGACCGACACCGCCGATTACGCCGACATCGTGTTGCCGGCGACAACGCAGCTGGAGCACATCGACGTGCATTCCTCGTACGGACATCTCTATGTGCTCGCCAACAATCGGGCGATCGAGCCGCTCGGCGAAACGAAGCCGAACACCGAGGTATTTCGCTTGCTTGCGGCGAAGATGGGATTCAGCGAGCCGTGCTTTGTCGAGAGCGACGAGGAAATCGCGAGCCATGCCTTCCTCTGGGACCATCCTCGGGCAGAGGGCATCGATTGGGCAAGGCTCAAAGAGCAAGGTTGGCAACGGCTCAACGTTCCCGTTCCGTTCGCGCCATTTGCTCAGGGCGGCTTTCCGACGCCGTCGGGCAGGTGCGAGTTCTATTCGGAAACGCTCGCTCGTCAGGGGCTCGATCCCTTGCCCGCCTTTACCCCGCCGCGTGAGTCGGTCGGCAGCAATCCGGAGCTCGCGAGCAGATACCCGTTAGCAATCATATCTCCGCCGGCGCGCAATGCGCTCAATTCGACCTTTGCCAATCTGCCGGTATTCGTTGAAGCGGAACGGGAGCCGCGCCTGGAGATTCATCCCGACGATGCGCGTCCGCGAGGCATTGCTGATGGAGATCGCGTCCGAGTCTTCAATGACCGCGGCACTCTGCTATTGACCGCACGTGTGACCGATAAAGCCCGCACGGGTGTCGTCATCGCGCTATCGATCTGGTGGCGCAAGCTTTCTCCCGACGGCACGAATGCGAATATGGTGACGAGCCAGGCGCTCACCGACATGGGCCGGGCCGCTACCTTCTACGACGCGCTGGTCGAAGTCGAGAAGCTCGGGCTCGACTGAAACGGTGATCACGCCGTCTTGCGCACCAGACCGACCATGACGCCGAAGATTTCCAGCGCGCCCTCGGGCCGGATGACGGGATAGGCCTTGTTTTCCGGGCGCAGCACGAAGCGCCCGCGCTCGAGATCCAGCCTCTTCAAAGTAAACTGATTGTCGACGATCGCCACGACAACGTCGCCTCGCTTGGCGGCGCCGCGCTTCTCCACGACGGCCAGGTCGCCATCGAAAATGCCTGCTTCGATCATCGAATCACCCTTCACTCGCACCAGGACGGTTCGCGATGGATGCTCGATCAAGTAATCGTCGATCGTAAGCGCGTCGCCTGCAGAGTCATCGATGAGGCTGGGCAGGCCTGCCGGCACGAAGGCGTCGGCAACCGGTCGCTCGAAAAAGCGGCGGGTGGGCGCGAGCCGGCGGTCCGGCGTGGATTCGATCAGTCCGGCGAGTTTGAAGCGAGCAACCAACGCGGCGACCGACGACTTGGAACGCAGTCCCAGCAAGCTGCCGATCGATGCATACGAGGGAAGGACTCGGTGCCGCGCGTAGTAGTCCTGCAGAGCAGCCAGATAGGAACGATCGTTCGACATTTGAGGTAGACTACCGAACGATCGTTCGCCCGTCAAGATGATGTTCGCGCCCGCCGTCGCCTTCGTCGATCTGGAAACCACCGGAACCGCTGCTGCCGATGACCGGATCACCGAAGTCGGCATTCTCCGCGTCGACCAAGGCGAGCATGTGAGCGAATGGAGCACGCTTATCGATCCGGAATGCAGCATACCGTCCGGCATTCAAGCGCTGACCGGTATCACCAACGCGATGGTGGCCAACGCGCCGACCTTTCGTGAAGTGGCCGGCGAAATTCTCTCGCGTCTCGCAGGCTGCGTGTTCGTCGCCCACAACGCGCGTTTCGACTATGGGTTCCTCAAGCACGAGTTCGCTCGCCTCGGTCGAGCCTTCACGGCTAAAGTGCTGTGCACGGTCAAGCTTTCGCGGCGACTCTACCCGGAATATGCCTGCCACAACCTTGATGCGGTGATCGACAGGCACGGCTTGACTTGTGCGGCCCGTCACCGTGCACTCGGTGATGCGCGCGTTCTGTGGGAGTTCGTGCGCTGGCTCTACCGTCAAAAACCCGAGCATGAGGTTGACGATGCCGTCATTCGAATGCTCAAAAGGGCGAGCATCCCACCGCAGCTCGGATCCGATGTGTTCGATACCATTCCTGAGGCGCCGGGTGTTTACCTTTTCTACGGCCTCAACGCACTGCCGCTTTACATCGGCAAGAGCATCAATTTGCGGGAGCGCGTCGCTTCTCATTTCTCGTCGGATTATCGAAGCGTCAATGATCTACGGCTTTCGGCCGAAATACGTCGCATCGAGATCCAGCAGACTGCCGGCGAACTGGGAGCGCTGTTGCGTGAATCGCGACTCATCAAGACGCTGCTTCCTGCCTATAACCACCGGTTACGAATGCGCCAAGACATGGTGGCTTTGTCGCTATCAGACGAAAACAGTGCGCCCGACTACGTCAAATCCACTGCGATCGATCCGTCTGCGCTCGAAGGGCTGTACGGCCCGTATGCGTCACGCGCTCGCGCGAGAGCGATGCTGCGCGACGTCGCGCGCCAAACGAGGCTTTGCTGGAGCGCGCTCGGGCTCGAACGGCGCAACGGCCCTTGCTTTGCGCGCCAGGTCGAGCGCTGCGCGGGAGCCTGCGTTGGCGCGGAGACGCATGCAGTGCACGCTGCGCGTTTGCGCGAAAGTCTCGCTTCTCAAGCTCTGAAATCATGGCCCTATCCGGGAACGATCGCGGTGCGCGAAAGCGACCTTTTGACCGCACGCACCGACGTGCACCTCTTCCGCAACTGGTGCTGGCTCGGAAGCGCATCGGACGATGCCGCCTTGCAAGACATCATCGAGTCACCGCCTCGTCCGGAGTTCGATCTGGACATTTATCGGCTCCTGGTCAAGCACCTGCAACGTCTTCCGGTGATCCGCCTGCCGGCGTGAAACGGTGGCGCGCCGTTTAAGATTTCGCTTTCTTCGGGCTTTTCGTCGCCGTCTTCGAGCGCATCCACGCGCTCATCAAAATCCGCTAAGCTTGGCCGAACGCGTCGCGCGATGAAATTTTCGAGAGGTTAAATTGGCGGCGAATGCGCCCTTCTTGCCATGGAGCGTGCGGCTCAGCGCCCCGCGCCGGCTCGCGATCGTGCTCCTCATCGGTTGGGTGGCTTACTTTTTGCTCGCGCCGTGGCTACCGGGACGGACGCGAATGCTCATTGGCTGGAACGCCGGAGCGCTCGCGTATCTTGTTCTCGCCTGGCTAGCGGTGGCGCGCGCCAACCCTGAAATGACGCGCGTTCGTGCTCAGGCGCAGGACCAGAGCGGCTACGTCATCTTTCTTCTTATTGTTACGGCGGCCGGTGCAAGCTTCATCGCCATTGGCTTCCTGTCCGCGGACATCAAGGACCTCTCATTCTGGCCGAGGGCGTGGCATCTCACGCTGTCGATCTGCGCGCTGCTCCTCTCCTGGCTGCTGATCCAGACACTGTTTGCATTTCACTATGCGCGCAGCTACTACTCAGGCCAACCCCTCGGTAGCGAACTGCGCCGCGGCCTCAAGTTCCCAGGGGAAAGGGAACCCGATTATCTGGACTTCGCGTACTACTCTTTCGTCGTCGGCATGACGTCGCAGGTGTCCGACGTTGCGGTAATGACGCGCCATATGCGACGTCTTACCCTCGTTCACGGCGTGCTGTCGTTCATCTTCAATATCGCCATTCTGGCGATGAGCATCAACATCATCGGCGGCGTCATTTAGAGCCCCTACCTGTCCAGCCGTGCCGCCCGCGGGGCTCCGGGCTCTTGGGCGGAGTGCAGCAAGCCCGTCGCAAGCTTATTGCAAGCTAGGGACCTTCCGCCGGACCGGCCAAACAATGAGTTGCGTTCGGTTGAAAAGTTTTGTAACAATTGCAGCCTGCGGCCCCGTACCCCTCCGCGATCAACCTGCCAAAGAGCAGGCGTTTCCAAAAAACTCTTTCGAAAGTTTCGGCGAGGCCGATGCTCCCTGCTGCCTGTTCGCTCGCGTCTGTTGCAATCGCCGATCGGCGGTCGGGACGGCATGAGGTATCGGGTTCGCGCCCGGCGCGTGGCACAACCGGCCTGAGAGGTCGGCTTCTGATCGTTGCCGGGACCAGACCCGAGTGCATCAAGCTTGCGCCCCTCATCCGCGCGCTCGCCGGACATCCTGCGCTCACGCTCACCCTGGTCAACAGCGGCCAACATCTGCGGGCGGTGCGAGAGTCTTTCGCAGAATTCGGATTGCGTTGCGACGCTGAGCTCGAAGAGCTGCCAGAGTTGCCACATCTGGCGGCGGCGCACCAGCATCTGCGCACGCACCTTCGAGCGCTCCTCATCCGCTACGTGCCGGATCTCGTGCTCGTTCAGGGGGACACCTTGACGGCGTACAGCGCCGCTCGAGCGGCGCATGACACGGCATGCACCATCGCGCATGTCGAAGCCGGATTGCGCACCGACGCGGCGCTGGAACCTTTTCCCGAGGAGTGGTTCCGTCGTCGCATCGCGCGTTATGCGCACATTCATTTTGCACCGTCGGCATCGGCGGTTGATAACTTGATCGCCGAGGGTATCGATGCCCACGCCATACATCACGTCGGCAACACCGGTATCGACAGTCTGAAGCGCTTGCTCGAGGATCCGGGGCATATCCGGCGGCGCAGGCATCGCCGAAGCAATGCGATGCTTGCGACTTTGCATCGGCGAGCCAATTGCGATCGCAACGCGTCCGTCGTCTGTGACGCGCTCACCGACATCGTGCGCGCCCGGACAGGCGTTCGGGTTCTGTTTCCCGTGCATCCCAACCCGCGGGTCGCCGTGACCGTTCGCCGCAGGCTCGGCTGTCATCCGTCTTTCGATCTGGTTCACCCTATGCGCTACGCGCAATTCGTCGAAAGCGCTGCCTGCGCCGCCTTGATCGTGAGCGATTCCGGAGGCCTCCAGGAAGAAGCGCCTCATCTCGGCACGCGGCTGCTTGTTCCACGCTCCAACACCGAGCGCCCCGAGTGTCTAACGACGGGGTTCGTGCAACTGGTTGCGATAGAACGGGCGGCGATCGTGGAGCGCGCTCTGAGCATTCTGGATTCGCCGCCGCCCCCTGCTTTGCCGATCAACGACCATGCCCCCTTCGGCGGCGGAGACGCAGCAACGCGAATCGTCCGCGTGCTCGAAAAGATGCTCGCCGAACGGGCATTTGCATGATGCTCCGGACAGCGGAGGCGTTGACTGCGGTACCGCTGCACGGAACGCACGGAACGCCGGATATCTTAACGGTGCGTGGATCGATCGCCTCATGGTTGCTCGACCACGTCCAGATCCGAAGCGGATCAAACCGGGGCGGCGTGGCAGGCTCCGTCAATGCCGACGGCGAACCGATCTATGTCTACCCGGAGATCGCCGGCTACTTTTTGCAATGGCTTGCGTGGCTTCGTACGCAGGGAGAGCCTGCTCCGGCTCTCGCTGCGCAAGCCGCATCCTGCCAGGAGTGGCTCCGCGCCTGGATCGAAGATGCGGATCCTCCGCAGACGCGAATCCATATCCGCATCGGCGAAGACGACTGGCGCAACGGCGCAATCTTCTTCTTCGATCTGGCGATGGTGCTTCGCGGACTCGCGTCAGCGGCGGAGCTCGCACTTCTGCGCGTCGACGAGCGCCTGGCAGCCGCGCTGGTTGGACACCTTTCGACGCTCGTCTCGTCAGACGGAATGTTTGTCGCCTGCCGCGCAATGGTGCCGCAGCGAGCGCTGCCTGCACGGTGGTCGACACGGCGTGGCGGCTTCCTTGCCAAGGCGGCCGCAGGTGTCCTCGGAGCAGCCAGGGTGCTGCCGCAGGTCCCTCCGAAGCTGCATTCCGCCGCCCAGCGGACGCTTGCAGAAAGCCTCCGTCTGGCCATGGAAGAGCCTCATGCGGAGCCCCATCCCCTGCTCTACGCTATCGAGGGCGCGCTGGCCTCGGTTGCGCAAGACCTCGGTGCGTGCGCTTTGCCCGTGCTCGCAAAGCAGATCGATGATGTACTCATCGATTCGCTGCCACACGGGCTTCCGCGAGAGTCAGCGACGGCGGCGGTGCGGCGCCTCGACGCCGGCGCTCAATGTCTGAGGGCTGCCTATTTGCTGCGAGCACGCGTACCTGAGTGGTTACCAGAGCCCTACGCGATGCGCAAAACACTGCTTGCGCTGCTGCACGGCATTTCAGACGAAGGTTCCCTGCCTTTTGCCTGCACAGGCCGGGATGCTCCGAAGAGCGTCTGGACAGCGATGTTCGCCGAGCAGGCGCTCACGCTCGCCGCCCTTCCGCCGAGCGATCCATTTTTACGCGAGGCGTCACGGTGGATCGTGTGAAATCAGCGAATGCGTTCATGAGTGGCTCCAACGGCTGGCGTTACCGCTGATCGCGCCATGTGGGGCACCAGTTTTCGCCAACGCCTGCGCCTCGCTCCGCTGTATTGGGCGGTAGCGATGGTCGACCTATGGCCAGCGACATCGCGGCGATCGCAAAGGACGAAGCAGATGGCGCCATCGCGACCGGGCATCTCGATCGTCATTCCCGAGCGCGATGCTCCGCAACTCCTGGACCACGCGTTGGCGAGCGTCAAGGCGGCGCTCGGTGAACTGCGCGAGCCGCAGCAAATCATTGTCGTGGCGAACGGTGCGCCTCGCGCTCAGTACGCCGATCTCGCCACAAGGCATTCGGGACTCGAGCTACTCCATGATCCGACGCCTTGTGGATTCAGTACGGCGATCCGGCGCGGCATGAGCCGTGCGCGCTACGACTGGACGCTGCTGCTCAATAACGACATGACCCTGGAGCGGTTCGCGCTCGCCGCTCTCGCAGCGCTGCGCGCGCCGGACGTTTTCGCAATCGCGCCGCAGATTCTGCAGCAGAGCCCGGATGGACGGCGGGAGGAAACCGGTTTTGTGGACTGGTATGTCGATGGCAGCGGCGTGCACGTGTATCACGCCCCCGTCCCTCACGACGACGCGGTGCGCCCTCACCTTTGCGCGAGCGGCGGCGCGGGGCTCTTCCGCACGTCGCTGCTGCGTCGCTACGCGCGTCAAGCGCTAGCCTACGACCCGTTTTATTGGGAGGACGTCGAATGGGGGCTGCGCGCCCAGCGAGAGGGTTTTCGAGTGCTCTATTGCCCCGCGGCGAAGGCGAAGCACCGCCACCGCGCCACGACGGCACGCTTTTACGCAGCCGAGGAGATCGATCGCATTGTCGAGCGCAACCGGCTGCTCTTCGAGCTGCGAAACGCGGTCACGAACTGCAGCGCTGACGCTCTGTTGCAGCGTGTCTGCGACCAGCCGTACATGTCGCAGCGGGAGCTGGCGAATCCGACGTTCGCTATGCAGGTGCTGCGCCATCGCTCAAGGGAGCGCCGACGTGTTCTTGCCATGCCACCGCCGTCGATCGCACAGCGGGAACTCGACGTCATCGAACACCGCTCTTCATTCAGCTTTCGCCTCGGCAGCGTTGGCGCGCGCAAGCGCGTGCTGCTGGTGACCCCCTTCTGCATTTTTCCACCGCGACACGGCGGCGCTCGTCGGGTCGAGGGCCTTCTGCAGCGGCTGCGGCGTGAGTTCGACATCGCTCTGATTTCCGATGAGGCCTCGCTCTATGACGTTCGCAGCTTCGCCTACTTCGACGGGCTTCAGGCAGTGCATCTGGTACAGCGACGAGAACTGAAGGGCGCGCATCGAGAAAGCGACCTCGAAAAACGCATCAAAACGCATTGCCATGACACACTGGTCCGCGTCGTAAGAGAAGCCCTCTTGCGGTATCGGCCCGATGTGGTTCAGATCGAGCACGTGGAACTTGCGGCGCTCAGCGCGCTTCGCGGGCCGGACCAACGCTGGGTATTGGGTCTGCACGATGCCTATTCGCAGAGCGACTTCCGAGACCCCGAGGCGGCGGCGCGCCTGGATCAGCATCTGCTCGAGACTTTCGATGCGGTCACCGTTTGCTCCCCGGAGGATCAGGCGCTGCTCAAGCATCCGCAGACCATTTGTGTGCCCAACGGTGCGAGCATCGCTCTTTCGCAGCATTCGCCTTCCGCGTCGTCGCAGCTCCTGTTCATGGGGCCGTTTCGCTACGCTCAGAATCTCGAGGGCATCCGGCGGTTTCTACGCATCGCCTATCCGGAGATCAAGGCAGCGGTTCCGGGGGCGCGGCTGCTGGTGCTTGGCGGTGACGGAGCGCAGGACGCTATCGCAGGCGACGAAGCGTTCGCGCAAGACGACGTGAGCGTCGTCGGGCATCGCGAGAACGTGCACGAACTGCTGCAGCAGAGCGCATTGACGCTGAATCCACTCTCCGGCATTCGTGGCTCATCCATCAAGGTCATCGAATCGCTGACGGCAGGCCGTGCCTGCGTGAGCACGCAAGAAGGCGCTCGCGGATTCACCAACGCAGGACTTTGCGGGCTGATCACCGTGGAAGACGTCGCGGCCATGGCCAGGCCCATCATCCGGCTGCTTCAGGACGCCGAGCAGCGTCGTCGCATCGAACTGCCCGACGTCGCGCGGCTCGAGCGATTCCAATGGCGGCACTGCGCAACCATCCAGTCAAAGCTTTACCGCAATCTGCTGAGGGTAGTTCATGCCTGACTCGTCTCCGGTTGCTGAAACGTATGACCGGATCGCTCATTTGTACGACGTCGACATGGCGCGCAACATGCCGTTTGATCACGTCCATTTCTACGCCGGACTCTCAGAGCTCGCCGGCGGGCGTGTACTGGAAATCGGTTGCGGCAACGGCAGGGTTTTGCTGGAGCTCCTCCGGCGCGGAATAGATGCCTACGGCGTTGATCGCTCGGAGGGCATGCTCGCTCAACTTCGGCGTAAGACGGACCGGCAGGCGCTCGACGGCCGTGTTTGTCAGATGGATGCGCGCGCACTCGCCTTTTCGAATGCGTTTGCGCTTATCCTGTGTCCCTATTCGCTGGTCACCTACATGGTCACCGAGCTCGATCTGGGCCAAATGCTGGACGGTATTCGCACGGCGCTTGAAGCCTCAGGGCGAATCATTATCGATGCATTCGTCCCCCAATCCGACTTAGGCAGCGAGGGCTTCCAGATCGATTACCGGCGAGCGCACGGCGATGCTCTGCTCACCCGCTCCAAGCGCGTTGCGGCTATAGGGACCCTGCTAAACCGGATCGAGCGGCGCTATGAACTGGTCGCCGCAGACGGCACGCTCCTCGAGCAGATCGAAACCCATGAGGACATTCGGCCGTTCGTACCGCAGACCTTGTGCGAACTGCTCGTCTCATCGGGGTTCAGAGTCGATGCCGTCTGGTGGAATTACGCGTCCGGCGAGCCGCCGACCAACCCCCGCTTTTTCACGGTCGGCGCCTCCATCGCGTAATTCCGAAGCGTCGGCGTTCGATCATCGGCTGAGATAGAGCTCCGGGTACTGCGATTTCAAGGCGGCAAGCTTAGGAAGATCGTTGTAGACGATGTAGGGATTTCCGGGATGCAGCGCGAGATAATTCTGGTGATATCCCTCCGCCGGATAAAAGGCCTTTATCGGCGCCACTTCAGTGACGATGGGCTTCGAGAACACTTTCGCGCCGTCGAGCTGGGCGATGTAGGCCTGGGCGATACGCTGCTGTTCCGGATTGGCGTAGAAAATGACCGAGCGGTATTGGGTTCCCACGTCGGGGCCTTGCCGGTTGAGCTGGGTCGGGTCGTGCGCTACTGAGAAAAACACGCGCAGCAACTGGCCATAGGTGATCTGCCTGGGATCGTAGTTGACCTCGACCGCTTCGGCGTGGCCGGTCTGACCGCTGCCGACAATCTCATAATGCGCTGTCGCCGCGGCGCCGCCAGCATAGCCCGAGGTCGCCGATGTCACGCCCTTGACATGCTTGAACACGGCATCGACACCCCAGAAACAGCCGCCGGCAAATACTGCTGTCGCCTTGGCAGGCGTCGACGCTTTGGGAGCGTCGACCGCAGGATCGGGAAATGAGCCCGCGAAGGCGTGCGCTCCCATCAATAGCGATCCAAGAATCGACGCCAGAATACCGTGAGAAAGACTCTTCATGAAGGACTCCATTCTGTGTTTATCTGCATCATGCTACCGCCACCCTTTCGCGGCATAGCCGGCTGCGTAGTAGTCGAAGGTGCAGCTCGTTTTCTTACATGCTTGGGACACCTCGAGGCCCGGTCACTTGCCGCTGGAGGCGTTCGCAACCAAGTTCAGCAACTCGTTGGCTTGTCGATTGTGGACCTCGGCGCGTATAAGGATGTCGGGCGCGTGGACGGGTCGCCCGTAGTAGAGCCGATTCCAGTCGTCGGCCGTGGACACGACACTGCCGTCGAGATTGAGACCCACATAGACGCCCTGCGAGCGGCTGAATGAAACGAAGTCCGCGACCAAGTCGGAGCGTGAACCGGCGCCCACAGGTCCGGCTGCAATGCCAACATCGCCCCCCAGGTTGAAGGAATCCGAAAGCAGCTTGTTGACACCTTTGTCGGTCATCACCAAGGTCACCACTTCGGACACCGAAACGCCGGCTTGGACGCCGACGCTCGCCGTCGCCAGCGTATAGAAAGCAGGACCAACCCATTTCCCGCTCTTCGGCTCGCGAGCCACCACGACGGCGCGGCCGCCTGCCCCGCCGAAGATGAAGCTTGCCTTGGCGATCTCGGGAGCAATCATCACTGCCTTGGCACCAGACAGCTCTTGCCGCAACGAGTTCATGTCGCGGTCGCTCACAAAACTCGTGAAGGTCAGTGCTGCCGACGTAACCAGCGCCCGCTGCTCCGCCTGGGCCGACGCCGCAGGCGGGGTGAGCATCGCACAAACGGACAACGCGAGGAGCGCGTGGATCTTTCCGATCGATGGTCGCGGCATGGGCCGTGGGTTCCCGCCACTAGGAGCCTGTCGGGCTTGCTGTCGCGTATGCGACGGAGGCGCTTTGGCGGGCAGTCCTAGGCGCCGGCCGCGCCGCAGTGCCGGCCCACTGCCAGCGGCCGGCAACAACGGAATTGCCCCCAAAGCGCCCCGTCCCTTCGGGTTGCGGCCAAACGGCGCGCCTGCAGCGTTGCTCGGCTTGCGAATAAGCCAAGCTATTCGCTGCGCCGAGCGCCTTGCATTCATCACCGTTTGGCCAGCAACGCACACGTGAGAGCAAGCCCGACAGGCTCCTAGGCAACAGGTAAATGGTAGCGCGGATTATCCAGTCACCTGCTTGCTGGCGATCAATAGCTCCTCGCGCAGCAATGCATGCGCCATATCGGCGTCGCGCCGCGGATGCCACACCAGTTTGATTGGGATGGGCCCCCACTTCGGTGTCGCCTTCACTGGTCGCAGATCGAACATGGCGCGGGCCACCTTTTCCATGCTGCGCGGCACCAGAGCCACGAGATTGGACTGACTCGCTACCATGAGCACTTCCACGAATTCGGAGACTTCCAATGCGACCTTTGCTTTCAAGCGCTGGAACTGCCGCAAGGCGGGCACCGGATGTTCGCCCTGGAGGCGAGGACGGAGGCTTACGAACTCGACCGAACGAATAACGGCTGGAAGCGAGCTCAGGGTGAGCACGGGGTGGCCTCGCCGCGCCATTGCCAGCAGCGCGTCGTTGAACACCAGCACTTCACTGAATTTGTCGCCCGACGGAGCGAGCCAATCGACAGCTGCGTCGATGCTACCCTCGCGCAATGCGCGGTCGAGATCGATCGGACGCGAGCGGGTGCTGAACTTGACGTCGACGTGGGGAGCGGTTCGCGAGAGCCGCTCGCGCAAGCGCACTGCGATGATCGGCCCGAGGGGGTGCGGAATGCTCACGAAAAAATCTCGGTGCGAAGTGCGAGGATCGAAGCCGCGCGTTTCCGCCACCGCGTCTCTGACCGATCCAAGCGCGCCACGGATCCGCGCGTAAACCATGTCAGCCACCGGGGTGGGCAAAACACCCCGCGACTGGCGGATGAAGAGCTCATCCTTGAACAAACCCCGCAAGCGATTCACCGCGTGACTGACTGCCGGCTGAGTCATCGCCAGCTTCGAAGCGGCGCGTGACAAGCTGCGCTCTTCATACGCCGCCTCGAAGACCGGCAGCAGGTTGAGGTCGACGGCTCGCAGGTTGAGCATGGTGCATATCATATATAGGGTTTATTCAGTAGTGTAAATACCGTTGGACACCTAATATCCATCTGGAGCGCGAACCCCATTGGCAAACCCTCTTCGCGCCCGACAACAGCCGCGAGCCCAAGGAGCAAGCGAATGGCGCTGATGGATTACCGGAAGCTGTGCCCGCAATCAGGGCACGTACTCACGCTCGAGCAGCGAGAACAATTGCGCAGGCGCGAGCCGGCGCGTGGCGCAGCAAGCACGGCGCAATGCGAGATCTGCGGACGGACCGTTGAAGTTTGCCCGGACCCGGGCAGCGGACAATCGCTGATCTATTCGATGCACCTGCGCGACCGCGCCGGCCATCGTCCCGAGGCAGCGAGGCGGCCCCGATGAAGCTTTTCAAATGCCATGCGGTCCTACCGCTCCTCGCCTACGAGCGCGCTCATGCGGTTCGGGCTTACGTGACGATCGCGGCAACCTGGCAAGAAGCGCGCTCGCGTGTGCGTGAGCAGGAGGGAAACGCCGAATTCGTGACGGTCCCCTGCGAGATGCCTGACGTGTGGATGCTTAACGTCTCATCGATGAGTCAGCGGGAGTTGGCCGATCTCAGATCAGCCTGCGAGTGGAAGGAAAATCGGACGGATAATCCGCCGCGGCCGATCTGCCGCGGCAAATAGAAACGAGAGACTGAAAAAGCGTCAGCTTGTGCGTTACACCGGGGGCAGATCGAAATATGGGTTGTAGCCCGCAGGCGACGGCACCGGGGGCTTCTGTTCCTTGGGACGGAGCAGCGCCGGTTTCTCTGAGCGCCTGCTGTCTTTTTCGTCTTCCCGCTTCGTCTTGTCGGCGCGAGCCTCTTCCGCGCCGCCCGCTTCGACCGGTTTCCTTGCGGTTTCGCTATAAGCGCGGGACCCTTCGTAGTTCCGTTCACCATGAACGTTCGGCTTGTCGCTGCTCATCGCATCCTCCCGGAGGTGTGCCGCACCATCAGCATGCGCGTTCGGCCGCACAGCGGTAAGCGGCGAGGTTCTGAAACGGGTGTCGGAGAGACTCCTACATGGATATATGGGCTGTGGTAGCATGCTTCGAAATGGAGTCGCTCAGGGGGAAGGCGATGGCAGAAGTGCGAGCAGCTCGGCGCTTTGGGTAGCAGCGGTTGAACTCCTTCATTACCGTCGCTCAGCCGTGCTAGACGAGCCGACGACTCTCCCGGGTCTTCGCGAATCGGGACAGATCGATCTCCGCATGCGTCGCGGCATATACCAGCGCGACGATCTGCGTACCGCTCGAGGAATGATTGCTGCGGTCATCATCGGATTCCTGGTCATTAGTGCGGCTTGGGTGATCGCGTTTCTGCTGGCCTGAATCACGATCGACGGTAAACGAACCGTCTTTAGCCACGGTTTACTTCGGCTTTGAACTACGCGGTGTCTACTTGTGCACTGCCTTGGATCGGTTCATCCTAGGCAGCAACATTGTACAGCCAGCGGAGTGCAGGGATGAAGAGTTCTCTTCTGTTCATCGGAATGGTGGCCGGCGTCGGTGCGGCAAGCGCACAGCAATGTCAGGTCGTCGGCAACATGATGACTTGCCCGAATCCAACGACGAGTAAGTCGTCCGCGGACGGTTCCGCCGCGCAGCGCTCGCCATCGATGAATCACTACAGCTACACGAACCCTCACGCAGCTCAGGTCAACAGTCAGGCGCAATCAAGCCAGAATCGGCCAATCGCGCAGCAATCATTGCAGGCTCAGGCCAATCAGCTCGCACAACCGGTGACCCGGTACGCACAGCCGTCGATGGGAATGCCTTCGCTGGGAATGCCGGCCTTGGGATTGCCGCCGCTGAATCAGCAGCGAAGTGCGCCAACAGTCGTCAACCCCAGCGCCATGCCCTCCAGTGATGCGCTGCACGCGGCCAATGCTCAACACGGCGCGATCACGGGCGCCGGCAACGCCACGATGCCGCCTGCTTCCGCGAGCATGAGCTACCCGAATGGCGGAGTTCCCAATCAAGGCGCCGGCAACACGAGCCCAAACCCCTATGCTTCCAAGCCGTGTCAGCAGATTGGCACGATGACTTACTGCAATTGAACTACTATCGGCGACCTAGGGAGGACCAGGCGCGACCGCGCCAGTAGCGCAACAAGACGAAGCCACCGATCATGCCGCCGAGGTGCGCGAAGTGTGCGACGCCACCCTGTGATCCTGTGACGCCGAGGAAAAGTTCCAACACCGCGTAAATGATGACGAAGACACGCGCCGGCATCGGAATGGGCGGAAACAACAGCATGATCCGGTTATTGGGGAAGTACATGGCGTATGCCAGGAGTAACCCGAACACGCCGCCGGATGCACCGATCGTCGGGTAGAACAAACCCGTGACACCGGCAAAGACGAGTTGCGTGGCTGCCGCGGAAATCACGCAGACCAGGTAATAAACGAGATAGCGACGCGCGCCAAACACTCTTTCCATCGCGCTGCCGAACATGTACAGCGCGAACATGTTGAATGCAAGGTGCAGGAAGCTCCCGTGCAGGAAAGCATAGGTGACGAGCTGCCAGGGTGCGAAATACATGCCCGCTTCGGTCGAACCATTGCCGAGCGGCCACAGCGCCAGAGGGAACAGCACTCCTGGCGCAGCCATCTGCAAGAGAAACATCGCCACATTCGCGGCGATCAAAGCTGTGGTAACCGGCGGCATGTTCCCTACATGGGGTCGCCTCGAGTCGAATCAATCCAAAGCCGGTGCGATCGGCTCTCTCGACACGATCAATTCATCAAACCACATATACGCTTCCGGATGCTCCTCGAGCGGATCCTTGTTAGTCATGTACGGCAGTAGCCAGATCTTCCCGTATTTCATGAACGGCTTTTCCGGGGCGCGCAAGTTGCGGTCGTAGTTGATCACCAGTACCGGCGCCTGACCCTTGCGCTGCATCCAGATCCGGACATTGCTTGTGCGTGCCGGGTCCCTTAATTCAGTGACCCACGCTCCGATAGTCACTTGCTGAGTAATCGTCACCCATTCATCGGCAGGCCATAAAACGCAGTTGAGGATCGCATCTTCGGGATTGCGATCCGAACAAGGTCCGCCGGGATCGCCGGGCCTCTTGGGCTGGTAGTCCCAGAGTCCGCTGCCACGCTCGTGGCCAATCAATCGGTAGTGGCCATCGTACCAACCACACGAGTGATATCCGGTAATGATCCCATTGGTGTATTCAATAAGAACCAGGTGCTGCGCAGTACACGAGCCAACAGGTTCGTCCAGGTCGCGATGATTTCCAGCGTTGATGATCGAGACCTTGAAATTCGTTTTATCCTGGTCCGAGCTGCGATAGACCCGCCTTGTCTTCTTGTATCCCGGGCTCGTCGGCTCGCAATCGGTGAACAGCAAGGTGCATGAAAGACGCACCCGAAACTGAACGAAAAATGTTTCGCCTTCCCCGAATTGAACCGAATTGTCCGGAGTGAAGTTGATCTCGCAATAGCCTCCGTCGCCGGCGCCGCTGCGTGTCGGGACTATGAACTTCAGTGCGCCGCTGCCCGAGGTTTTGATCTTCTCGTCAAGGACAGGCGTCTGCGTCGTGCCGCCGAGCCGCCCGCACACCCGCCAGTCACGGTAATGACCGTTCATCGCTTCCGGCAACGTAGCGTTCGGCGTTTTGCTAGTGACTCCCACACCTCGGACGCGTCCCTTGTCGAGCGGATCACAGAGCACAACCCCGGATTGCGCGCAGCGCTCCTCGAAGCTGGCCGGCCGAACGGGCAACAGCGCAGGGGGCAAGGGCGCCTGGAGTGCGCCGGCAGGCGGCTCGGCTGTTGATGGCTGAGCTTCTTCCCCCGATGAACCAGAATGGGGCACGGTTCGCCATTGCGGGTTGGGAAGGCGCGGTTCAGCGTTATCTCCCGCGATCGCTGCGGATGGAGAAAGCAACGCACCGATTGCGCAAAGCAGAAAGATCGGTCGCAGGTCCACGACGATGGGACGCTGCGCCGATCTGTTGCAGCAATACACGCTTTGGAAACTATCGCTTGCGTGCGCCCTTCTTGGCCGGGGTGCGCTTACGCGTGCGCGAAACCGAAGCCTTTTTCTTCTTCGCTGGCTTAGGCGCTGCCAGCTTCGCGACTGCCTGGCCCGACACCGGGTCCGTGACGCCAAGCCCGCTGCCGAGGTCTTCGAGCATGTCGCGAAAACTGTCCAAGAGCGCTGTCATCTGTGGACGCGCATTCGCGATGTTCTGGAAAGTCCGCCACTCGCCGACAAAGCAAAAGGTCTGGTCCCCCGTCTTGATCAGGCTTCCGCCGAGAAAGCCCTTGAATGCGGGTCGCAGCTTACGATGAGCCTCGACAAACTGCTGCTCGTTCCCGGGTTTCACTTTGAAACGCACCACGTTGAATGCCGTCATGTCACCCCTCTGTTAGTTATCCCAACCTCTATTGCGAACCCATGACCGCGGTTGCAGACACAGACATGTCGGTCACGGATGTCATTCTACGTGGCCCAGCGTAGCGGCCAAGCCACCTCCGCCGGTCAGATATCGCGGGTGCCGGCAGCGTCGAAATGCTTTACAACGCTCCGATCCACTGCTTGCACCATTGCAACAAGTCATTGATCGATATAGCGTTCTCAATCTGGCTTAGCGCTTGCCTCCGCTATGGAGTTGCACCCCCGCGACACTGGTCCGACCGGTGATTCCAGTCTCCCCCAGTATCCGATGGCGGCGCAACAGAGGGGGTCTTCTGTGGCGTGAAAGGTGGGAGCGCGCCACGAATCTTATCGTCCATCCCACAAAATAGGAGAGTGAGATGAAAACTCAACGTTGGGTGATTTCAGCTTCGATCGGCATTGGGATTTCCGTTCTGGCGTCTGCAGCGTTTGGCCAGCCTAATTCCTGTTCGGGCTTGCCGAGCTGGGCTGCACTTAAATCCGCCCTGCAAGCCGCGGTAGCACATTCCGGCAATGGCGGCCTTGGCTTCAACATGTGGGCGACGGTGGTTGCCAATGATGGCACGGTGTGCACCGTTGCATTTTCGGGCGAGCAATACACAGACCAATGGCTGGGAAGCCGGGTCATCTCCGCGCAAAAAGCAAACACGGCTAACGCGTTTAGCCTGAGCAACGGCGCGACGCCAAGCACCAGCCTGTTTCCTACGGGTCTCGCATTGTCGACCGCCAATCTCTACTCCGCGGTACAGCCTGGCGGCAGCCTGTACGGTCTGCAGCATAGCAATCCGGTCGATCCGAACGTCGCGTACAAAGGGCCGGCAGGTCTGTTCGGGAGCGCGCAGGATCAACTAGGTGGAGATCGCGTAGGTGGCGTCAACGTGTTCGGCGGCGGGCTCGGGCTATATATTGCGGGGGGCCAAAAGGTCGGCGCCGTGGGAGTGAGTGGCGATACTTCGTGCACCGACCATATGGTCGCGTGGCGCGTCCGCAACACCCTCAAGCTCGACCATTTGGGAACGCTCGGTGTGGTGCCCGGGGCCGATGCGCAGCACCCGGACAACATCATTTACGACATTGTGCCAACACCGAATGGCGGCTTGTTGAATCCCGTCGGAACGTTGAGCAAGAGCACTAATGGCTTCGGCCACCCGATGTGTGTCAATACCGCTAATGCCCTCGCTCTGCCGGCGGTAAGCCCTTAATTTGTTTCAACGGGGAACAGCCATGGCTGTTCCCCGCTCTTTTATCGGCAACGTGATCTTTGCGCTGCTTGCGGCGCTTCGATTAGCCTGCACACACGTGGTCGACGGCGCATTCAGCTCTCGCCTTTGGTGAGCACCATTTTTGCGAGCGGGATCTGCATGCGCTCTGGTGCCGCCGCAAGCCGCTTGGCGAGGCCCTCCTCCATGCGCTGGACGAATGTGCCGGCGCGCGGATCGCTACGACCACCTTCCAATTCTGCGGCGAGCGTTGGAAACACCGAAGCCCGTGAGAACGCTGCCCATTGCGCACCGAACGCGTCAGCATCGCGATTGCGTTCAAATTCCAACCAAACCTGGTCTTCGCCGTTGAAAACGTCAAGGTGCTCGATCAAGAGGCCGGCGAAATGGCCGTCATGCGCGAACGGCGCATCGAATTCCGCACGCATTCGCCCAATCGTCGGAATGACCATCCGATGCGCCTCTTCGGCACGGACCAGCCGCTCCTCGACCAAGTCCAACAGCGTCGCATACATCGCTTGAAGCAGCAGTCGGTATCCAAAGTCGCCCGCATCGTCGCGCGCCATCGTCAGCACGACCAGGCGCGCACCCGCGTGCATTTCACGGCCCCGATGCACCAGGAATGATCGCCAATCCTCGTCCGCTTGCCGCGCGAACGCGGCGCGAGCGGCCGAGTCGCTGCTACAGGCGACTTGCAGTTGATCGGGAATCGTTGCCGGAACGCAACTCAGCCATTGGACGGCCCAGGAGCTCCAGCCCAATGTCACGCTATTGGAGGGCAAGATCTGCTGGTAGAACGACCGACCGACCGCGGAAGCGAATGCAGCCGGATCAAGCCGCGTATAGCTGTCCGGATTCGAGGCGAGTAGTTGAAAGAGCGCCGTGAAGTCGCTGTCCGGCAGATCGGTATGGATGACCGAAATCGCTCGCTCAGCGCCCACGCGCTCCCGGAGCGCAGCGATCGCCGCCCTCATCGGGACGAGCGAATTGCGTCCCTCGGACGCGCCGTAGTCCGCGATAACGATCGGTGCAGGCGTCATCGGCAATGTGACCATCCGCGCCGCATGCTCAAGCAACGGCAACGCTGGTGACGAACCCGCCGCTTGCACGCGCGAGCTGCGGTTGTAGCTACCGTGCCCTTCCATCGGAACAGGCGCAACGGCCATGGAACCTTCAGCCATCAATGGGTAACAAAAGCCATAGCGAACGTGATTGTCCGCGTGTGCAGGCGGCTCGTATGCCCCAGCAGGTCGTCTACGGCGAAGCAGAGCATCGAGTCATTGGCACAATGAATGTCAGGTTCAAGAACTGCAGTATCATTGGTTGAAAAACAGGGCTTATATACCCGGTGTGATGGAGGCCTGTATCGTGTGCGTCCCCGGCCAGGCGAAGGAGACGTACTCCAACGTGAAGGGAATCGTTATGCAACGCGCGATGGCTACGATTGTAATATGTGCAGTGCTTGCAGCGAGCGCGTCTGTAGCCCAGGCTGCGGACAAGGGCGCAAGGCTAGGAATGCTCCGCTGCGATGAAGCGAGCGGATGGGGCATGGTGTTCGGGTCCACGCGTGATATCAAGTGCGTGTTCAACGGAGCAGAGAAAGGGGCGGCACCGGCCCGCTTCACAGGCACGATCAAGAAGTACGGGGTGGACATCGGCTTCAAGGATAATTCAGTGATCCTGTGGGCCGTGGCTTCCACCAGCGACACGTTCTCACCCGGTGACTTGGCGGGCACTTACGTCGGGGCAACAGCAGAGGTGGCCTGGGCGGTCGGGCTCGGCGCCAATGTGCTTGTCGGCGGCTCCAAGAAGGGCTTTGCTCTGCAGCCGCTCAGCGTGGAAGGATTCAATGGAGCGAATCTGGCCTTGGGCGTGTCGGAGGTCGAACTGACGCCGGCGAAGTGATACGGTTGCATTCGCCGGTGGGCCGCATGTGCGACTTGCCGTAGAGGGTGTAAACCGCAAGAGCAAGGTGGGTCGCTCGCAGCAATAGATAGCGAAACTTATTGTGCCGATGGTACGGCGCAATGAGGTGAATCGCGGGCGTCTTCCAAGGACCGATGATCTCTTGGCCGAAGGGCGAAGTACGCGGCAAGCCGATTGCTGACGTAGCAGAGGGCGCGAAGTGGGACGTAACGTACGGCGAGTTGTGGTTCGACTGCGTCGCGACGATCCCAAGCGCGTCATGCGCGGTGCTTAAGCTGTCTCCGGAATCCAGCGGCTGAGTATCACGCCGAGGATGCCCACCACCGCGAGCATCGCCGAAACAGCGACGAATCCGGACCAACGCAAAAGCGATCGCGCCGCCGGCAACGCCGATGCTGCCGCCAAGAAAAGTGCAGGGTCGCGAGCAGGACAAAACCGAGCCAATCCGCCGGCCTGCGTTGCGTACGGTCGGGACGCGGAGGCGCCGGGCCTGCAAGAACCAAGCCTCCAATGGCGGCCAGCATGAGCACGACGTTGAGCCAGAAGATCAGCCGCCACCCCGCGAGGTGCGTGAGCGCGCCGCCAATGAGCGGCCCGACGCTGAAACCCAGCATCAGGAATCCGCTCCATGCAGCGATAGCCGCCCCCCGCTGATCGGATGGCGCGCTGATGCCAACGGCCGTGAGCGTGTTACTCGTCGGGCGCGCGCTGCAAGGACTCGCGGCCGCCTTCGCGGTGCCGAGCGTGGGCTCGTCAGACGCAATCGCGATGATCGACGATGCGATGGCGAACAGCGCCAAGCCGAACATCGCGACCCGTCGCGCACCGAACCGATCCGCTGCCGCGCCGCCGATCACGATGCAGGCCGCAGAAACAACCAGGTAGGCGTTGATTGCCCACTGCACGCCCGCCGGATCAAGGGACAGTTCGGTGCGCATCGTCGGCAGCGCGGCCATGATTGCCGTACCGTTGGCGCCCACGGCCAGCATCGCCACGCACGACGATCCGAGCACCGCCGTCGCGCCCGGCTGCCGAGCGGCCGGAGACGTCGGCATTCAGCCGCCTCGTGCGCGCGTCATCGGGAATCGAACGCAGAGCACGGCGGAAGAATACACGACAACGTTCGTCCTTAACAAAACGAACCGTCGCCGATCACGAAATCAGACTCTTCGCCGGAGTATCCGGTCGCCGGGAGGGCCACCTTCGGTATGTCTGATTCCCGCCGCAGTGGTCTACATCAGAGTCACGCCGAATTAGCGCTTTTTCTTGCTTTATCTCGTTGCGCCGGTGCCGATGAGACGGTCTTCGCAGGGCGCCCGGGAGGGTTCGGCATCGCTGACTCGGGCAATGCCACGCTGGTAATGGTGCAGGTAACTCGGCAATGACCTGGCGCCTCTTTAAGCAGAGGAGAAACAGCAAGGCGAATTTCCTGTACGCTCAAATTGAGACGGTCCCTCACTTCATGCACCGCTATGGCCGCGTGATAAGCCAATGTCTGATTGAGGATGCGTTCAGCTTGCGCCACCGCTGAGATGGAGTCTTTTGGCATCGTTTTCTTGTTCATCGTCGTCTTCCTCTTCGTGGTGGAGTTGTCGTTTACTATCATGGGTCTCCTCGCGACATACGGACGCTCGGTGCAAGAATCCTGAAAATAGATTTTGTCATCGGAGATGCGAGATCGCTCCAATCGACAGCGCTCCCACGCTTCCTATACTTTGCGCGTTAGCCAGCGCCACGTCAGCAAGTGTGCGGAATCACACACTCGGGGCGTGGAACTAGTCTTTAGCATTACCCTGCACCGGCCTCCAAAAACGTGGCTAAAATTTCCGCCGCAAGATGTGTCCCGGCAAGTGAGCATTGTCTGCAGTTGGCGGATGATCGTACCCTCACATAAAACCAAGTTATGGCGCGCTCAAATCGCAACTCGATTCCGATGAACCGTTTGTTGGCGTCGCTTCCTAGCGCGGATCTTGCGCGCCTTATGCCAGCGCTCGAGCACGTGGACCTCGCGCTCGGTCAGAAGCTGCATGAGCCGGGCGACGCCCAGGAACACTTCTACTTTCCTGAGACCTGTATTGTGTCGTTGGTCGGCGTTTTGCGAAATGGCGATAGCGCCGAAGTCTCGCTGACCGGGCGCGAAGGCGGGGTTGGATTGGGACTTATCTTGGGCGGCGATACGACGCTTACACTTGCCACCGTGCAGAGCGCGGGCACAGCGCTACGCTGGAAAACGTCCGCGTTGCGGCGAGAGATGAAGCGCGGTGGAGTCGTGCAGCGGGTGCTGCTGCGATACATTCAGGCGGTATGGACCCACACTGCGCAGTCCGCGCTCTGCAATCGTCACCACACGCTCGAGCAGCAATTGTGCCGATGGTTGCTTCTGAGTCTCGACCGTATCGATGGCAACGTACTAAAAATGACGCAGCAGCTGATTGCAAATATGCTCGGCGTGCGGCGAGAGAGACTCGCACTCATCGCCAAGACACTGCAATCGAACGGCTGGATCTCGTACCGGCATGGAGTGATCGTTGTTCGGGACCGCGCCGCTCTGGAGGCCAAGGTCTGCGAGTGCTATGAAGTTGTCAAGGCGGAATACCGACGCCTGATCAAATGGCAGCGAACAAATGTGGGATCGAGTGCGGACGTCAGCGGCCGCAGGCACCACGGGGACGCACCCGACTCGTCGCCTTCGAACAAGGGAAGCCGACGACCCTGATGCACCTCACCAGCGTCTGCCAGACTTGTGCCCGGTTGAGTCGGCGATCACAATGAGATTTTGCGCACCGTTTCCATTGTTGTTGACATGAAAACTCGCGGCGGGAGACATTGACCACCAAACTCGATAGCCGGCTCAAAAGAGAACTGAGCATAAAGGGCCGTCCGTACACGCTTACGATATCGCCGGAGCGCTTGCATCTGGCACCGAAGGGAAGACGCAAAGGTTATGAGCTCGCCTGGATCGATCTCGTGAGTGGAGACGCGGCATTGGCAACCGCCCTCAATGCTTCGTTGGCGCTTGCACCACTTGACCGACTCCGAGAAGCGAGGCGCAGCCACGGGGCACCGGCGACGATGAAGGCAAAGAAGTCACGTAAGGCGCAAAAGAAATCCTCCCGGACTCGGTGAGTCGAGCGATTGGCCGGCCCGGCGATTGTCGCCAGAATCGCAATCGTTCGTTGACGAAGGTTGCATAGCCATTCAGCAGAAGCGACGCTCCTTCGCCCGAAGTCACGTCAACTCTGTTTTCGCGTTACCTGATTAGGACCGCACTTCAGCCAACGAGACGTGCGGAAGCATCGGCGCCCGCTCGCGACTATTGCAACGTCGGGATGTTGCGGACGGTCATCTGCAGGTCCGCTCGCATCAATCGGAGCATCTCTTCACTCGCCGGTGCGGAGGCGTGGCCGTGATAAGCGAAATAGTCGGCAACTACGTCCTTTGCGGTCTGGGCGAGGATCCAGGTCCCTGCAGCGAGTAGCGGCGCAAGGTCTGGAAACTCCCCGTGGCGGACCGCGAGAAAGCGAAATTGGTCGTGCCGATGGTACGGCGCAATGAGCTGAATCGCGCGCAAGACGTCGACAGGTGGTGGCGCAAGATCGCGTGCCATCGCTTCCTGCAACGCGTCGAGCAGTGAATGGCCGATCCTCGCGCTCAGGTCGCCGGGCGTCACCCCTTTCGCTCGCAAGTGCGACTTCAGCGCGAACTCGATGCCTTGCGCAGCTAGATGGTAGAGAGCTTGCGACTCGTTGCAGGCAATATGGTCGTTCTCACATAGGGTTCGTGCCGCTTTCAAGTAATCATGGCCGTACCGCCAAAGAGCCAGCGCAGCGGTGCGCCTCGATTCATCGTCGACATGGGTCTCGTGCATAGGTGATCCTCCTCGGAGCGGCGCCAGTGGAAAACAACTTGACTCGTGGCGCACAGCGACAGTTAGGGTCCCTTCGTTGCGATGAAGTTCCTCTCACCCCGCTCTCCTATTCGCCCAGCGCGCATCGCGCATAGAAACGCACAGCGGCAGCTCTAGCGCCGTTGAATTAATACGAAAGAAATACGATTCAAGTTACTGATTGTATTGGCGGGTGTCGCATTCACGCCGAATTCAATGGCCTACACCAAAATCATATTGCTATTTCATAGCTTAATGCCGTAAGGGGCTTCGGGGACGTACGATCACGGCTATCAAACGCGAGTGCGATCAATGTGGGGAATGTCGGATTCGGGAGGTCCGCACCGCGTAACGGGTCCCGCAAACCAAACATCATATGAGTCGCGACGAACGATTCTTCCTTTGAATCGAGACCGAATGAGTTCGGTTATGCAATCGGGAAACGCAGCTCGGGTTTGCTCGTCGAAATAATCGCGTCCGCTTCGCCGAATGAACGGGAGATAACATCGGTATCGAGCTTATGCGGGCCCTGAAAACAGGCGTGCTGAGAACCAGTGTCGAAGGAAAAAGCAAGAGTGAGCAATGGCGGATGCTCCGTCCTAATCGTCTATCCGGCGTCCGCGCGGCTGGAGCCCACCGCGCCTTTCTTTCGCAAGCCTGGGCCTGGGGAATCCACCGCGATCCGTCTCTCGACGGGAAATTGCACGACGATCCGAGTGATGACGGTAAGTGCATTTGCAGCGCCAAGGCGACGAACATTCTGGAAGCGGCAAACGGGGCGCCTCGGCGCTCAAGAAGCGTTTGCCGCGCAGCTCCTCCGCAGCTGGGCACGCCCTGGTCCCACCGACAACGCTGACCGCGTGCCACGGGTCTTTGACGGGTCGGGGCGGTTTGGTCTTTGTCACGCATTCAAACTAGACCATTAGTACTGCCGCGGTAATCAGCGCGCTCCGATTTCCTTGTAGGATGGGCGAACGGTCAAGCGAAGATCGAGGGCGCTGCGGGACCAGGAAGCGCGCAGGAGCGAGTCGTTGAATGATCGCTCTCGACCCGAAGTCGGCGCGGTCGCTTCCCGTCCGTGCGCCCGAGAACTACTTAGCTAGCGTACCTGTGTGCCGGCGATAGCCAAGGGAAGACGCATGCTGCGCGATTGGCTTGCGAGGCTGCAACTGTCGGGGACGAAAACCCCCGGGTGAAACCCGGGGGCTGCGGTCACAACTACCATGGCAGGCGCTGCCAGTTGCATTAGCTGCCCGGATCACCTCCCTGGGACACGGCAGCAGATAGCGTAACTGCGGCCATGCCGATCGCCTCCCGTTTGATTCGAATAATTTGATTGCCAAGTGTTGCTGGATACCGGGAAATTCGTCCACAGCCAGTCGTTGACAACACCCAGCGATCCCTCGTTGATGTAAAAACCACCACCGGTCAGGGTGAAACCGGCTGGACACGCGACGGTGACGTTGGTGGGGGTGTTATTTGGAACAATTACGTCCCCGCTGTTGACCTGACTGCAATCCAGCGCCGTCGCCTCCGAAACTGCAAAGTAGCCGATGACGTCAAAGATGATGTTGGCGGTAAGTGCCGCGGGCATGGCGAAGTAGATCGTGTTGCCGAGGGTCTGCGGCACGATGTACACCGTCGATAAGCCTTGGTTATGAGTGTAATTCAACGCGACGGTCGACAGCACCGTCGACAGGGTGCTGCTATCAGAAACGCCAAGATAAGCGTCGAAATTGGGGTTGAGGATCGTGATCACGAGCGCCACTGCCCAAATGTTGCTTCCGACGCTGTTGCTGAGGCCGCAATTGGAGCCCGAGTCTCCACCATAGAGACCCCAGTTCGTGCTCGTGAACCCGGGAATCGAATAGAGATGATTTCCCACAAGGGGGTTCGAGAGGCCACCACCCCCGGTCCGTGAGTCCATGATCCGGCACGGAGACAGCGCCGTGTAGACCAGGTCGCCGTTCCCTGACCCGAGGGGGCTATTCACATCGAGTCCCTTCGTTCCCAGCTTCCCATCCTTGGCAAGGCTCTTCACAGCGACAGCGCCTTCGTCGAGCGAACCCTTCTGCATCTGCTGGAGCAATGTGACATTCGCCGAGAACTCCTGCTTCGAACGCGACGACAGCATGCTTTGCTGCAGCAACGGTGGAGCGCCCGCGATCAAGCCCTGCACCTTCGCTAACCATACCTCCTGATCCTCGACGACGCCGATCGGCGTGGAAGAGAGCGGCGTCGGATAGAATTTCACTAGCCCTGCCGCACTCGGCGCCGCCGGTGCCTTGTCGCCGTCGTTGGCTGGCAAAGATGCCGCAGCCGCCATATTCGTTGCGAGCGCCAGCGCGATCGCTACCATCCCACTTCTCTTTCCTCTGCTCATTTTCGTTCCCCTGCTAAAGAATTGCACCCCGAGTCCCGGCTGTTCCCGAGACTCGATTACATGCATGACAAAAATCGAGCCTCCCCGCATTCGTCCGCATGGTGCTCACAGGAATGTCCGGCGCAATCATGAACGGCTTGCGTTGCGTCCGGATTTCAGTGCAGCCATCCGTGCCAGCTTGCGAGGCAAGGCGACTAACCTTGATTGGCGGCATCGCCCCCGCTTGCCGCCTGTTTGTAGACCAGCCGCCAAAAAGTATCTGCCGGGCCGGCGAGGAACGCAAGCGGTGGCTCCGCCGCTGCTCTAGGGATGCTTTGAAGACTCTTTGGCCGCTAGTCTTTTGTATCGTCCTTGACAGGTGCTCGCAACTGCGGCGTACCAGGTGGGCAAGCTGGCGCGCAGGCAGAACTTTCTCATGTTCGACCGGTGGCGAGCTGAGTTGACGAGTCTTGAATGCCAGGACCGTGCTCATCGAGGTCACGGAACTGGTGCTTTTTCGGTGTGCGTGGCAAGGATGCGCGTACGCTTGCGCCCGGCCGACGACAGATCCCAACATTATCAAAACGCAAAAGCGCGAGCACTCGCGCAAACCCGATGAACTCTACAAGATCATCGAGGCGTGCAGCCACGGCCCCCATCTCGAACTGTTTGCACGGGGCACCGCAAAGGCTGGCAAACATGGGGCGATCAGTCCGATGACTACTATCCAAGATGGCCGACGTACGTAAACCACTCCGGTGTTGAAGAGGTAATTGCGGCAGGTCGCGAGGATTAACACCACCGCGTTCTACCATGTGATTGAGGAAGACGCGATGCAGTCACTCGTTTTGGAGCTTAAACGGTAGGCGTGTAGCAAGAACACCAGTGTTTTCGATCTTCTGAGGAAGGCGCTGGTCGTCGCAAGAAAACTCGGGGTCGCCGATTTCGAAGGCTGGATCAACGGCAACCTTAATTGTGGGGTTAGCGCTCCAAGCAATAGCTCGGTATAGCTACAAGCCATTGCTTTATTGGCGTCCCCACGGGGATCAGTCGCTATCCCCACCATCGTGCCCGGACGCTGGTGAAGGTAGCGTAACAGGCGAGCCCGTCCGTTCTATTGGTGGAACCTTCGTTTCTTTAACGCGATAGGCGAGCGGTAGGACCTGCGACGGCGCGCAAAGTCTCCGTTGGCCCGACATCCGAGAGGATTTGCTATGCTTCACGATGTGTTGCGGTTCGTTGCATGGAGGCGAATATGGGTGGGGCCCGACTCTTGAGAAAGTGCGGTCCGAGGCGCTGAGTCTCTCGGAGGCCGAGCGCGCAGAGTTGGCGCACAGCCTGGTCGCAAGCCTCGACGGGCCGTCTGACGCAGATGCCGAGTCCGCGTGGGAAGCGGAGGTTCTGCACAGACTGGGGGAGATCGATTCAAGCACCACGGAGCTGATTGACCGGGAGGAATTGCGCCGTCGCGTGCGGGCACGCATAACCCGCGGCTGATGCGGCACATCCGGATCCACGCCGCGGCGGCCGAGGAGGTAGCAGAGGTTGCGGTGTGGTACGAGAAGGAGCGCCCCGGACTCGGGGCGGAATTCCAGCAAGCCGTCGAAGCAGTGCTCGATTTTCTCGAAGAAGAAGTTGTGCCCTTGGGGGCCGCTGCCCGGCGCGGCAGGCGCCCGCGGCCTCAAGCGCCTCATGCTCCGGCGTTTCCCTTACGCTCACTTTGCCTGCTCACGTCTTCGCCAAAGTTGAGCGGAACGAATTGACCTTGTCGACGCAATGATCAAAGGGGCAGCGGCGAAAAGAAGATGTGCTTGGAACGCTTGACCGCGGCATAAAGGAACCGATTCGCAAACCCGTTTGCGCTGTCCGTGGCCGTCAACTCGGCCCGCAGCTCGTCGGCGCTAATGTGCCCGATGATTCAGATGTGCGCGCCGGTCGCGCTACTGCGAGATGGAATCGGGGAAACGTGAGAGCCAGGAGGGCTCGCGCCCGGTCTACGTGCTCACGCAAATAGGCAGGGTACTTGAGTTGACGGAGATCGAGCGCCGGATACTCGCGCTGGAGGCGAAACCCATTGGCTGACTACGAGCGCAGACTCGAACGTTTGGAGCAGGCGCTGGGTGAGAATGCGGAGGCAAAGTCGATTCACCGACGCCGACTATGCGGCGATCGGCGACACGACACGCTTGAGCTTAGTCGCGAAAGCGTCGTATTGATCCACCCTCGTTACCTGCCATCGTCGAGGGTTTGGACTTGACAAACAGTGCCCCAACTGTTTGAGCCACAACTCAGTCAACGACCGAGTTCGGACCCGTAGCGGACATGAGTTGCTACGCCAGCGTAGAGCGTAGGACCGCCTAGAGCGAGATTGACCGTGGGATGCGCCAGCTGTCAGCTTGGGTATTATTCATATGTCGGCGCATCCAACGAGCACCAAAGGAGAAGGCAGTGACGTCCATCCAGCACGAACTGAAGATCGCGGCACCCCGAGCCAGGATCGTGGAGGCCCTTACTCGGGGGCCGCATCTGGAACGGTGGCACGGCGCCAAGGTGACCGACAGCGGGGGGATGCTACGACTTGAATACCCGAGCGGTGTGACCTTTCGCTGGCAGATCGTTGAATCGACCCCCGACCGAGTGACCTGGAAGTGTATCGAGGGGCCAGGAAACTCCGTCGATACGCGGGCTACATTCGAGCTCAGCGACGCCGGTAGCGGACGCACCGGAGTGCTATTCGAGCATTCCGGTTGGACGGACAGCGATCCGAGCTTCCGCAAATGCAACACGCTCTGGGGTCAACTCCTGCATCAGCTGCAACAGCACTTGACGCCGACAAAGACCCATACCGCAGAGCTGTAGCGACTCCTGAGCAATAGTTCGCCATAGCTCGTCGCCATCAATAGAGGAACAGTCTATGCCAACGGCCCCAGCGCAAACCAACACTAAAGGTCAACAGAGCCTGTCAGATTTTGTTCAAGCCATGGAGAAGGCGGGGCTCCTAGCGCGAATCAAGGACGAGAAGCGGGCGGACGAACTGCCAATGCTGATGGAAGCCTATCCGCAGCAGGCCGTTTATGTCGAAAAGATCACGGATTCGGAGTTTTCTTTTTTGGCAAATGCCTACGCGACTCACGCGCAGTTCGCCTGGGCGCTGGGCTGCGAAAAGGGCGAGATTGGTTCGCGCATGAGTGCGCTAGCCCAAGGTCGTATCAAACCCGAAGTCGTCTCTACAGCTCCTTGTAAGCAAGTCATCTTGAAGGGTCCGGACGTCGACATCACCCGTCTGCCGCTGTTCTTGCACCACGACCGCGATGGGCATGCCTATACCAACGACAATCTCTTGATCACCAAGGATCCGGATATAGGCATTCCAGACTGGGGCATCTATCGCTCGATGTTCCGCACCAAGAACGAAAAGAATTTTGACATGACCTGCACCAGTCACCGCGCGCGCCTGAATGGGCTTAAGTATCAGGCGCGCGGTCAAAACATGCCGGCAGCGGTGGTGATCGGCGGCCCAACGCTGGACAAGATTGCGGCCCTCGCGGGTGTGCCGGGCGACACCAACGACTTTGAAGTTCTCGGAAGCTTCTATGGGGGTCCGGCGCAGCTCGTCAAATGTGAAATCGTCGATCTGATGGTCCCTGCTAATGCCGAGATCGTCCTAGAGGGCGAGATCATGGTCATGGAAGGGTGGGTACACGACGAGGGACCGTATGGTGAGTTTACCGGCATGTACGGTGGCGGGATGAAGCACAATCCCCGGTTCGTCGTGAACTGCATGACCTACCGCAAGGGAGGCATCTACCAGCATGCAACCATCGGAGGCAAACATCCGGGCTTTACGGACAACATGCTGCAGCTGCCCGCAATTGAAAGCGATCTGTTCAACGCCCTGCAGCAAAGCGGCATCGACGTGCTGGACGTGCGTTGTCCGCCCGCGGGTCTGTCGAACATCGCTTACGCCAAGATTCGGCCGAGCGGCGGTGGAGACGCCAAGCAGGCACTCGCGATCATGCTGACCTGCTCGAAGCAGGGATTACCCAAAATTGCGATGGTGTTCGACAACGACGTCGATATTTGGGACGACAACCGCATCTCTCAGTGCATGGCATTCCGGTACATGCCCGACCGCGACACCATCATCATTCCACAGTGCAATACGATGTCGACCGATCCAAAGTTGGCCGACGTCGACAAGCCGTTTTACTGTTCGAAGATCGGGCTCGACTGCACGGTGCCGCTTGTTGGCAACTGGAACCGACAGAATTTCGAGTGGTCTTCCGCCGTCGACCTAGGTACTCCGCCACAGGTCGCCGCACTCTCGGAGCAGGCCGTTACAGACGCAATGTCCGCGTTCATCAAAGAGGCGCCGCGCAGCTGGGAGGAGATCCTGAAAAAGTTTCACGGCCAACCGTATCCAGTGATCTATCGCGCTTTCAGCAATCTCCGACATCAACTCGGGCGCGCGAATGACAGTCCGTGGTTCCGGTATACATTTTCGTCACAGGACTTCGCTTCTGTCACGGCTCCGACGCTTAGGAATTTCGATCCACGACATCAGCCTCCGTCCGCTGCCAAAAAGTGAGGAGACCAGTTGATGGTATCTAGCGACCCTTACTGTGGGCGTTGGTCAATTCACTTAGCCTCTCCGAACACGTAGCAGGATGCATATCGCTCCACCCGGCGCCTTCGTAACGTGTGTTCACAGTCTGTACGGAACGTTGCGCGCGGTCGCGTCATGCTTGGCCTAACGACGCGTTCAACCGGACTCGCCGATAGAGGTGATCGATGTCCGGTTTTGGCCGGACTGAGACATCGGGCTGCGCGAATTGGCGCGCGCACTCAGGTCACAGCGTCAGGTAGTCGCGACGATGGATGCGACCCCGCCCCCGCGTAGCCTAATTACGCAGTCGATCGACGATTTGCCGGCGATATCTGGGAGATCAGAAATGTAGCGTAGTACGCCCTCAGCGCGTCCAGCTCGCTCAATACGCGTATGGGGAATCCCTGCCGGCGCCTGCGCTTGTCAACAACGAGCTCAGTTACGTAACTCGTCAACTCCTCCGGCGCCGACCATAGCACAGCTATTGCGTTTGCAATCCGTGGAAATGCCTCAGCGGTCGCCGTGGGTTGGAACTCGAGCGGTAGGGTCGTGATCCACCGCACGGTCCTTGGCAACAGGATTTCAGTCGGCTTTGCTTTCCTTAGGCTGCGCCAGTCTTCCCGATGGGAACTCGGAGCAGTTTGCTGCTCGACCCTTTCGGGACCGACGATGTGCTCAACAACATGGTGCACATCGCTTACCGGCGAGCGTTTCAGAGTGCGATACGGAGACACGGCCTACATCGTGTCACAGCGCCGTCGTCTTATGTGGTTCCAGCCGACAGACTGGCCGTGTTAAGCGATAGACGAGCGCGCACCCTCGGGAATCCCGGGCCGGTTCATTTTGGTAATGTAGGCAGTCAGCTTCTATGGATTGAAAATCATAAAACTGGTATTGGACGACTGGCGCTGCTCACCAGACTGGCGCTGCTCACCAATAACGTAAGTCTCGATCTTGAGGTTGTTCGGGTCGCCGATTAGGTTGGCTGACACAAAATAGGGGCCAATCGGGCCGAAACCATCAAGCGTCTTGCCGATCATCCATTCGACACTCGGCGTTTCCAGCTGGAAGTCGCGCGCGCAGAAATCGTGTGAAGTGCAATAACCAGTGACATAGTTCAGGGCATCAGCCCTCGGACACGTTGCGGGCTTTTTTCCCCATGACGCTCGTAGTGACCACCCCAACCTTCAGGGCCGCAGTTGCGTTGACCTTCTCCCGCGATGTCCTCGACGGCGCGCAGATACGAGGTGATGAGGAATTTTCAAACCGCCTGACGTTTGAGCGGGTCGCGAGTGAGTAGCGCTCGCTTTTTCATCCGACGCCTCCGCTCACCTCTTGCGAACAGGGGGCGCAGTCGAAAGTCCGCTTAGCGTCTGCGTCGCGTAGGACTGTCTTCGGCCAAGGCCGGGCGTCGGCAATGCTGAGGACGGTCAACCAACGTAGCCGCCAAAAGGAACGGCCCCAAACTGCGCGTGGCTGAGGTCGGGAGTTTCGGTTCGATGTTGTCACGGTCTCGGTGGTGACCTGTCGTCCGAGTTAGCCGGCGGAAAATCGGCGAGTTCGCGTGCGATGAGACGCCGCGTTGCGATTGCATCTCGCTCCGCCTGCTCTTTCGTCTGGTCTCGCGTGACCGTGCGGCGAGGTTCGTTGGTCGCGCGCGCGTTGGCGGTCCTGGTCTTAGCAGTCCCGTGGTCAAGTGATTCTGCCGCCTTGGCGGGGGAAGGTGCTAGCGCATGCGCGCGCTCGGGCGGCTCTCCGGCAGCTGGCGGCTCCGCGTCCACGCGCGGCGATATCGTGGCCGGCGATTCGGATGAGGCCGCAGTCGACGGCCGCGCCATCGCGCTCGGCGATGTCGACTCTCCAGCCGTGGCGAACGACTCGGACGATCCTGCGGGCGACGGTAGCGAACCTTCGGTCGGCGATTCCGTTGCGGCATCAGCAGTCCGCGGCGCGGCAGCGGGTGCGCTAGATGCGGGCTCGGGCGCGGTCGTAGGTGCTCCGCCCGTCATGGTTCGCGGATCTGGCGGATGCGTTGGGGTCACGGACATCCAATAGACAGCTCCCGCAACAGCGACGAAGACGACGAGCAGAAGGAATCCAACTGTGCGATTAGGATTGTGTCCAGGGTAGGTAGCACGACCAGCATCCGGTGGGCTCGAGGGACCATCATCGTCATGGCGGGCCAGATTGGCGGTAAGCGCCGTCGCTAGGGAAGGCTCGTCCTCGACAGTCGCTTGAGGCTCATGCAATACGACGTGCGGATCCCCCGGAAGCGCTTCCAAAGGCTCCGCAAGGGCTACGGGAACCAGATCGCCCTTCGTTGGTGCGATTTCCGCACTCTGCGCTGTCTTCCTCAAAGCCACCGGAGGCGTTGTCATCTCGCCCGTCGTAGCTGAAGACAATGGTGTACCGCACTGGAAACATTGTTCGGCCGACACACTGTTTATTGCCTCACACCGGGAGCACAGGGTGAGGTTCAGCTGCGACCCGCACTCGCTGCAAAACCTCGATCCTTCAGGATTGCCATGGGCGCAGAAATTGCAGGGAACGCGGGACATCTTAGTATGGCGGCACACGTGACAAGTGACTTACGGCAGTAGCATTAGGCCGTCTTAGCCTCGAGGAGTTCTTTACCCGCATCGAGAAAGAGTTGGCTAAGTCCGAGTCATGTTCACGATGCCCGACTAACGATCTAGAGAATCCAGCCGGTATTGCAGAACCGGCAAGAGATCACTCGTCGTCGCCAGATGCTCGACGCGATGATTCACAAGCTCGACTCGCGGTCGCCCAAGGGGGCAACCGGTGGTTACTCAAGTCGTAGTCGGAGTCACTCGCTCGATGTTTGGCACGAGCGCCCGTCAGGTATTCCGGGGAATCTGCCGGCGTGTCAGTAGCAACGTCTCTCCGCTTTCGAAATATCCTCGAGGAGTGCTCGCCTTGCGGCTCTGCGAGTTGGTCGTCAACCGATTGCCGTGCGGCTTGCTACATTGACGCGGGTGTGTAATGGACCGCTTCATGGCTAGGAAGATCGAATGAGCAGGAAGGCAATCCTGGCTCTTGTGCTCGCGGTCACCAGCATGACCGGTCCACTAGCCCAGTCACCGGGAAAAATACATCGACTCGGCTTGCTGGCGACGAGTCAGCCCACGGCAACATGGCGCAGTGCCCCAAATTTGCGGGCATTGATCGAGGGCCTGCGGCAACTTGGGTATGTTGAAGGACAGAACCTCGCGATGGAATTTCGATCGGCGGAGAGCAAACTTGAGCTGCTTCCCAAACTCGCCACGGATCTGTTGGCGCTCAAAGTTGACGTCCTCTGGGTGAGTACGTGCGGCGCCCCGCTCACTGCGGCCATGCAAGTGACCACGACGACGCCGATTGTTGTAGCAACGTGTTCGGACGACATGGTCGCCGCGGGCATCGTTCAAAGTCTTTCGCACCCCGGCGGTAATGTCACCGGCATCCAGAAGCTTACGCCAGAGCTTGCTGCCAAGCGCTTGGAAATCCTCAAGGAAGTGTTGCCTAAGGCTTCGCGCGTGGCGATTCTTTGGGACCGAGGCTATTCCGATTTTACCGCCGACTGGGCCCGCTTACGGACCTCGGCTCAGTCGCTGGGCGTCACGTTGCTGTCCGTCAAGGCGAAGAACCCAGCTGAGTTTGAGACCGGTTTCGCGACGATAATCGCGATGCGCGCGGGTGCGCTGATTACTTTTTCCGATGCAGTGGGCTATGTCCACCGGCAACGGCTCGCGGATCTCGCTCTTCAGCACCGGCTTGCGATGATGACTCCGTTCCAAGAAACGACAATCGCCGGCGGCCTGATCTCGTACGGGCCTAGTATTGTCGAGCTTCAGCGTCACTCGGCGGTCTTCATTGACCGAATCCTCAAGGGCAGCAAAGCGGGCGACATAGCAATCGAGCAGCCCACGAAATTTGATTTGGTTGTAAACCTCAAGACCGCCAAAGCGCTCGGGCTCACGATCCCGCAGTCACTCCTGCTGCGCGCGGACGAGGTGATCCAATGATGACCCGTTGCGATTGAGCGGATTCGTCTGCTTTGGAGAAGATCGACCGGCCGGTTATGATGCCATATTGCTGGTATGCGCCGTGAACGTCTGCGCAACAATGTGCACAAGATTGGCATTCGAGTGAAGTTTTTCGATGCTCTGAACGGCGACCCTAAGCGGTCGTCGCGCCGTACAAGAAGCGGACATTCAATCGCAATCAACTCGAGACGTTCGGCTACTCAATCACCTCATCCGCACGCGGTAGCACCCACTTCGGGATGGCGACATAGTGCTGCGGGCGACCGGCTCTCACCGTGCGAACAATGTGCCGATACGGCGGCGACCCCGGCTTTTGTTTGCCGGAATGCGGCGACGCGCCGCTAATGGCACACGGTGCCAGGTGGGCTGAAGATCTGGCGCGTGATCGACTTGCTCTGCGCGACGCCGTTCACCGTATAGGCGAAGAGCGCGTTGTTGCCGTCACTGAAGGTGAGCGTCGCCGACCCGACGGATGTCCGCGTGACCGCGGCCGGACTGAAGGGTACCGCCGAGAAGGCGGGGCCGGTCGTGCGGTATAGCGTCCCTGAGTACACGCCGGCAGCCGTCTTGCTCGCCGTGACCGACAGCCACAATGGCGTGTGATCGGTGTCGTAGGTGAACCACGTCGCGAAGATCGTATCGCCCTCGTGCGCGAAGTTGATCCCCCATCCGGATTCGGAGGCGGCGGGCGTGGACCACCATAGATCCTGGTAGTTCGTGGCGGCGCCGAGCGCGCCGGTCGCGGTTGCGCAATCCGGCAGCGGACCGAACGCCTGCCGAGTGATGGGCTTAGATTGC
>VBCY01000369.1 GCA_005882995.1 Betaproteobacteria bacterium | reverse complement strand
GGAGATCATCGACCAGGTCCGGCAGGCGTGGGGACTGACGCTTCGCGACGGCTTCGGCCAGACCGAAACCACCGCGCAGATCGGCAATGCGCCAGGCCAGCCGTTGAAGCCAGGATCGATGGGCCGTCCGCTGCCGGGCTACCGCGTTGCGCTGCTCGATGTCGACGGCAACGAGGCCGACGAGGGCGAGGTATGCCTGAAACTTGATCCCCGCCCGCTCGGACTGATGACCTGCTACGAAGACAGCGAGGAAAAAACGGCCGAGGCGATGCGCGGCGGCTACTACCATACCGGCGATGTCGCGATGCGCGACGCCGACGGTTACCTGACGTTCGTCGGGCGCGCCGACGACGTGTTCAAGGCGTCCGACTACCGGATCAGCCCGTTCGAGCTCGAGAGCGTGGTGCTCGAGCACGAGGCCGTGACAGAGGTGGCCGTGGTGCCGAGCCCGGACCCGGTGCGACTGGCCGTGCCGAAAGCGTTCGTCACGCTGGCGCGCGATCGCAAGCCGGACGCGGACACGGCGCTCGAGATCCTCCGCTATGCGCGCAAGCAGCTGGCGCCGTACAAGCGCGTGCGCCGCATCGAGTTCGTCACGGAGCTGCCGAAGACCATTTCGGGCAAGATCCGCCGCGTGGATTTGCGCAAGCTCGAAGCCGAACGCCGGGGGCGCGGGGCGAAGGACCCGGGCGAGTTTTTCGAGGAGGACTTTCCGGGGCTGAAGGAATCGGCGGCGTAGCGATCGCTACGTCACGACCAGTTCACGACTGCCGAGAACATGTAGCCGGCGCCGTAGACGGTCTTGATCATCTGCGGATTCTGCGGATCGGCTTCGAGCTTGCGCCGCAGCCGCGAGATGCGCACGTCGATGCTGCGGTCGAACGGCGACACGTCGCGCGAGCCCAGGAGCTGTTCGCGCGTCAGGATCTGATGCGGACTTTCGAGGAAGCTCCGCAGCACCTGGGCCTCGGCAATCCCGAGCAATTGCTCGCTGCCGTCGGGTCCGCGCAGGGTGTTGGCCGCGCAGTCCATCGTCCAGCCGGCGAAGCGCGCGTAGCGACGCTGTAGCGTTGGCACGCCTGTGATTCCGGTTGCACGCCGACGCAGGATGCTGCGCACGCGCGCGACAACCTCGCGCGCCTCGAACGGCTTGACGAGGTAGTCGTCGCCGCCGCCTTCCAAGCCCATGATGCGGTCCACGAGGTGTCCCCGGCCGGTGATGATCAGCATCCCGCAGCCCCAGCGGCGCGCGATCTCGCGCACGAGCTCCATGCCGTCCATGTCGGGCAGGCCGAGGTCGATCACGCACAGGTCGGGGCGCTCGGTCTGCAGCCGGCGCAGCACCGAGGCGCCGTCGCGAAACGCCTGCGCGGCAAAGCCGAATTCGTCGAGCGTGCGCATCAGCACGCGCGAAACCTCGGCGTCGTCCTCGACGACGTAGATCGTGGCCGGCGATGCCTCAGTCATCGCTCAAGTCATCCAGCTCTCGCTGCAGGAAATCGGCGAGCTGCCGCTTGGTGAACGGCTTGGGCAGCAACGGCATTTCCTCGCCCAGCGGCTGCTCCCCGGGCACATAGCCGCTCATCAGCGCGACGCGCGGCACGTTGCGCGCGCGGGCCACTCGCACCACTTCGCGACCATCGATATCGCCGGGCATCACGACGTCGGAGAGCAGCAGCTCGATGTTCGGCGTGCAGTCCAGGAGGTGCACCGCCTCGGCGCCGCTGTCGGCCTCGACCACCGCGAAGCCGAGGTCGACCAGCGAGCGGCGTACGACCTTGCGGACATCGGGGTCGTCCTCGACCAGGAGAGCGAGTGCCTGTTTCGCGCCAGCGGCGCGCGCGTCGTTGCGTTCGGTAGGGTCACTGTCATCGACCGCCGCTGCCACAGGCAGCCAGATCGAGACCGTCGTGCCGCCGCCCGGCGCACTGACGATGTCGATCGCGCCCTCGGACTGGCGCACGAACCCGTAGACCATCGCCATGCCGAGGCCCGTTCCGGTGCCGCTGCGCTTGGTCGTGAAGAACGGCTCGAACACGCGCGAGCGCGTCGCCGCGTCCATTCCAAGTCCGTCGTCGGCGACGTCGATCCGGACATACGGCCCGGGCCGCACCTGCAATTCCCCCGCGTGCGCCGCGTCGAGCTCCACTTGCGATGCGCGCACGACGATGGCGCGCGCCTCAGCATCGCGGGCATTGAGGATCAGGTTGACCATCGCATCCTGCAACTGGCTGGGGTCCACCCACGCCCATGACGGCGATGCGTCCTCGTCGAAACGCAGATGCGTGTTCGGCGGCAGCGAGCGGTGCAGCAGCTTGACGACCAGCGCCAGCAGCGTGCGCACGTCGGCCGCCTGCGCTTCCAGCGGCTGGCGGCGCGCGAAGCCGAGCAGCGTGCGGATCAGCTCGGTGCCGCGCTGCGCGGCCGCCAGCGCCGGTCCGACGAACTCGGCCACCTCGGCGTCGTTCGCCCGCCGCTCTTCCAGCGCGGACAGGTTGCCGACGATCACCGCCAGCATGTTGTTGAAGTCGTGCGCGAGCCCGCCGGTGAGCTGGCCGAGCGCTTCCATCTTCTGCGCCTGGACCAGCAGCGCCTGCGCGCGGCTCGATTCGGTGATGTCGAACGTGAGCTCGAAGCAGCCCATGACACGACCGTCGGCCGCCCGCTCAGGAATCAGCGTCGTACGCGCCCGGCGCATGCGGCCGCCGACGCAGTGGGCGTCGTATTCGACGGTCGTCGCCTCGCCTGCCAGCGCCCGCGCCACGTGCGGGCGGATCTTCGCGTAGGTGGCTTCGCCCAGCATCTCGCGCGCGCTCGCCTTGTCGAGCTGCGCCGGGTCGACGCCGAACCACTCCGAGTAGCGTTTGTTGATGTAGCGGTACGCCTTCCGGTCGTCGAAGTAGGCGATCAACGCCGGGATCGAATCGGTGATCAGCCGCATCTGCGCTTCGCTGCGCTGCAGCTCGTCGGTGCGCTCGGCAACGCGCCGCTCCAGCTCGGCCGCGTGCTCGCTGATTTGCGCTTCGGCCCGTCTTTGGGCGGTGACGTCGGTATAGAGCGTGAAGAAGCCCAGGCCGGGGACCGGCACGCCGCGCACGCGAATCACCTGGCCGTTGGGACGCCGGCGCTCGAACTCGTGCGGCACGAAGCGGCGCGCCAATGCGATCCGCTCGGCCACCTGCCCATCGGCATCGCCGGGACCGTAGTCGCCACGCTCCGCATTGAAGCGCATCAGCGCCTCGAGCGAGAGGCCGGTACGAATCAGCGCCGGCGGGAAGTCGAGCACCCGCAGGAAGGCGGTGTTCCAGGCCACCAGCTTCAGGTCGCGATCGACGAGCGAGAACCCCTGGTCGATCAGGTCGAGCGCCGCCTGCAGCGAAGCCTCGTTGCGCGCCACCTGCAAACCGCCTGCGTCGGGAGACATCTGGATCATGGCTCGATGAAGAACACCATCGATTCTATGACCGCTGCGCACCGGGTGGAAGCGATGCAAACATTCGTCACAAGTGCGACCAACCGTTGCAAAGGTGGGAGTCGATGCTCGGGGCATGCGCAATGGTGCGCATCGTCGCCCAACCTATTCGCCCGATTTTACAGGAGAACGCCTCATGCAGAGAATCGACGTGCACAAGCTCGCCGACGAGTCGAGATTCAATCCGTTCCACGGCCTCGTGCTGTTCTGGGGCATCCTGATCCTCGTCCTCGATGGCTACGACCTCGCAGTCGTCGGGTCCGCGTTGCCCGCGATCATGAAGCAGATGGGCGTCGACGCCACGCAGGCGGGTTTCATGGCGAGCTCGGCGCTGTTCGGCATGATGTTCGGCGCGATCTTCTTCGGCACGCTGGCCGACCGGATCGGCCGGCCGCTGATGATCAGCGTCTGCGTCGCGATGTTCAGCGTCTTCACTGCCGCTGCCGGACTGACCAACGATCCCATTAGTTTCAGCATCACGCGCTTCCTCGCCGGGCTC
>VBCY01000059.1:3680-9380 GCA_005882995.1 Betaproteobacteria bacterium | reverse complement strand
TCGTTGCCCATCACCTGCGCCGCAAGCATCGTCAGCGCTTCACACTGCGTCGGGTTGACCTTCCCGGGCATGATCGAGCTTCCCGGCTCATTTTCCGGGATCGTGATCTCCCCCAATCCCGAGCGCGGACCGCTCGCCAGCCAGCGCACGTCGTTGGCGATCTTGAACAGCACTGCGGCGAGCGTCTTCAGCGCACCGTGCAAGTTCACCAGCGCGTCCGTGGCGGCCATCGCCTCGAATTTGTTGGGCGCCGATACAAATGGCAACGAGGTGTACTCGGCGATCGCCGCAGACACGCGCTCGCCGAACTCGCGATGCGTATTGAGGCCCGTGCCGACGGCGGTGCCGCCCTGCGCCAGCTCGAGTACGTGCGGCAGCGCCGCCTCGATGTGCAGCTCTGCATGCGCGAGCTGTGCGACGTAGCCGGAGAACTCCTGACCCAGCGTCAGCGGCGTCGCGTCCTGCAGGTGCGTCCGGCCGATCTTGACGATCGACGCGAATTCTTCCGCTTTGCGTGAGAGCGTTTTGCCAAGTGCTCGCAAAGCCGGCAGCAGCTTCTTCGCGGTCGCCTCCGCTGCAGCAACGTTCATCGCCGTGGGAAATACGTCGTTCGACGACTGTCCTCGATTGACGTCGTCGTTGGGGTGGATCAGACGGCCCTCTCCGCGCGGTCCGCCGAGAAGCTCGGAGGCACGATTGGCGAGCACCTCGTTCACGTTCATGTTGGTCTGCGTGCCCGAACCGGTCTGCCAGACGGCCAAAGGGAATTCGCCGTCGTGCATGCCCGCCAGCGCTTCGTCCGCAGCGGCGATTATCGCGTCCGCGCGTTCCCGCGGCAGCGTTCCCAGCTCGGCGTTGACGTGAGCCGCAGCGCGTTTGACCAGCAGCATGGCGCGAATCAACTCCGGCGGCATTTTCTCGCTGGAGATGCGGAAGTGCTCGAGCGATCGCTGAGTCTGCGCGCCCCACAACCGGTCGGCTGGGACTTCGATCGGACCGAAGGTGTCGTGTTCGGTGCGCGTGGAAGCTTGGTCCGAGGATGGCATGGGCACAATCAAGGTGTGCGAAGCACTAACGTGAATTCCTATCACATTCTAGCGCGTTGCGGAGCTTATCGTCGCAGGTGACATGGGAGTCCCAGTCATTGCGCTGGATTGCTGCCGAGACGTTGTCAATGCAATACAAAGTCGACCCGCGTCGGTTTGCCCTTGTCTTTCACGTCCTGCGCGTCGAGGCGAGGCGCAACCAGAAATACCCGTTCGCCGGGAACATGCTCGCTGTCGATCAGATTGGAACGGACAACCTGCGCGCGCCGCTCCGCAAGCACGCGCAGATCTTCGTCGCTCACCGCGGCATTGGCAACGAGCAGCGCTTCCATCTCTGCGCGGGGCAGGTCCTTCGGGAAGCCGATCGCGTTGCGCGGCTTGGAGAAGTCTGCAGCCTTGTAAGCACGCGTCAGCAGCGGCTCGAATTCGGCGGGAGTCACTTCGACGGAGTCCACCGAGCTCGGTGGCTCACCGCTTTTCACGAGGTCGTTGAACTTCTGCACTCGAACCAGATGATCGACTCGACTGCGTTTGAGCGCCTCGCGATCCTGGGCGGGGTCGACGCGACCAGCCACGTCGAGCTTGACCGCAGGACGATCGGCGAGAGCTTTTGCGATCGCCTTGATCTTTCCTTCGCCAGGCTGGTCCACTACCGCCGAACCGGGCGCGAACTCGATGTACGCCAGCTCCTCCCCGTGACCGGAGAGCGAACCCAATAGGGCGAAGGGCGCGGTCACGATCTTCAGGATGAGATTCACGAGCGCGCGGAATACCAAAGCCCCAACTGAAAATTGCGGGTCGTCAAGGGAGCCGCCGACGGGCAGGTCGAATTTTATGACCCCATTGCGATCCTTCAGCAATGCCACGGCCAGCAGCACGGGGGCTTTGATCGCGTCGGGGCTCTCGACCTTCTGCCCAAAGGTGAGCTGATCGAGAACGATGCCGTTCTCCGCCTTGAGCTTGCGGTCTTCGACGAAGTAGCTGACCTTCATCGACAGCTTGCCTTTCTCGATTCCGTAGCCGACGTACTTTCCCGAATAGGGCGAAAGCGGCGAGAGCTCGATGTCGGTGGCGCTCGCCTTCACGTCGAGGAACAGGTTCTGCGCCAGCGGATTGATGCGCCCTGAGATTTCTACTGGAGCGTTGCCCTGAACGTTGCCCCTCAGCTCGATGTCGGCGGGCTGATCGAAGGCGAGCGACGACAGGCTTCCCGTAAGGCCGGTCAGGTTGGCGGAGTAATTGGGGCGGATGAAGTGGTCGGTGAAGTCAATGTTGCCGCCGGTCAGGGTCGCTTTGCCCAGCCGCAGCCAGGTCGTGGCCGTGCCGGGTGACGCGGCTACCTGCACCGTGTTGGCCTCTGCCGTCGGCGTCGGCGGCGCAGCAGCAGGAGTTCGCTCTCGCCCAAGTTGTTGCAGGTTGAACTCGCCGTTCTCGTTCAACATCAGCCGTGCGAAGAAATTGTCGAGGGCGATGTCGCCCACGGTGACGGCGAGCGGATCGAGTTGTGCGTCGATGCTCGCCAGCGTCAGCGTCTTCCATTTGAGGAGATCCGCGTCATTCGCCTCGTCCAGTGCCGCGATGTCGCCAAGGACGAGATCGCCTTTGAACCCGGCATGTGACGTCGCGCCGGTTGCAAAGTCCACCGTCCCCCGGACAGATGCGGTGCCACCCGTGACGACAACGCGCGCTGTCCGGGAAAGATACGGCTGGAACGGAACGAGCTCGATGTCCTTGCCGATGACACTGAGCGTAGCGGAGAACGGAGCCGTCACAACCGGCCCCGTTAACGAAACCGTGCCGCGCTTGTTGACCGTCGCCTTCAGAGTCGCATGTCCCTTGGCCTTCGCGGCGTTGCTTAGGTTCTCTCCTTTGAGGGAGACTCGACTCAGCGCGATGTGCGCTGGCGGCGCCACGGTCTCATCACTCAACGTCGCGGAAAAATCATCGAGCGTTATTTTGTGCGCTTCCACATGCCAGGTTTCCCCGCTGGTCGTTGGCGTGGCTCCGCTTTCTGGCGTGCGAATCAGCCGGTCGAAGTTGATCCCACCGTTTGCTTCGCGGCGGATCGTTGCGACCGCGCCGTGGCTCTCTACCGATTCCAAGCTGATCGCATGCTTCGGGACGTCGACCGAGCCGCCGTGCACTGCAAACACGGGCACCCGCCACAGCGGCTCTTTCGCGTCGGGGAGACGCATCTTCACATTGCTCGCCGTTGCATCGAGGCTGGTCAGCCTCAGTGTCCCTGCCGCGCCGCCGTCGAAGTGAATATCCGTGGCGCCGTCCAGCGCGCCGTCGTCGACGGCGAGGTTGAGCGCGCTTGCGTAGTAGGGGTAGAGAAGCGCCAGTCTGAGGCCCGAGATCTCCAGCCGGCCGTCCGTGCGGACCGGTGACAAGCTGAGCGACCCCCGATGGACAAAGTGCGCGCCGGTGCCCGTTTCAAATGAAAACGTGACGCTCGCCTTTTGATCGGGGGCGGAGGCCAGGTTGGTGATTCCTAGGGCTACATCGCTCAGCGTTGCAGCAAATGCCGGCGTGACGGTGGCGTCGGCAACGCGTACGGTAGAATGATGCAGTTCGATGCTCGCTACACGAAAACTAAAGGGCGTTTTCGATGTTGTCGCCGCTGCGTCGGACGGAGCGAGCGTTGCGAGATTCAACTCGCCGTTCGGCGCGCGCTGAACTTCCAACTCCACACCCTCGGCGTCAATCGAGCCAAGATCGGCGCTGTTGCCGAAGACGTCGAGCCGATCGATGCCGAGCGTAAGCGACGGCACGCGCAACACCTTGGCGCCGGAACGCTGACTCACTACGAGATCGACGAGCTGGAATGCTCCCGCGAGCGTGAGTTGCGGCGGATCGCTGCCATGGCCGACGAAGGTGAAGTCGAGTTTGCCGCCGAGTTGCCCCGATTCGATCTTGACAGGTAGCGGCACAGGCACATAGTCGACGTAAGTCGGAAGAGGGAGATCCCCGAGATCCCCGGCCGTTGACCATCGCAGAGAACCTGGGCTCGACCTTGATTTCCGTTTGCGTCGGCAGGCTAGACAGAAACGGAATGCCGATCGTGATCGCCCTAACTTGGTGTTGTCGATGCTCGGGGCGGTCGTCGAAATCGATGCGGCCATCGATCACTTCGATATTGCTGACTGAAAAGCGCGGCGGTGGACCGGACGGTCCGGCGAGCGCCTGGTCGAGAAGGTCCGAGAAGTTGTACGTCTTGTCTGCGTTGCGCACCAAGTTCAACGCCGGCTGCTTGAGCTTGAGCTCGCTGATGACGGGCGCCCAGCGAAAGAGCGAGGCCATCTCGCCGTTTACGTAGAGCTCGGCCAGGGTCAGCACGGGTGGGCCCTGACCGTGCTCGCTTATGGATACGTCATGCAGCGTTGCAGAGAGTGCGAACGGGTTGATGTCAAGCCGCCCGATATTCACGTTGCGATTCAAAGCGGCGGACAGTTGGCTCTCCAGCACTGGCTTCACTGCGAGCGGCACGACCAGGAACCCCAAGACAGCGAAAGCGATCAGGATTTCGCCGGTCCAGAAAATGATGCGGCTTAAATAAGCACGGAACCACAAGCCGAACGTCTCGAGAGAGTGCAAAGCATCCCGGGGAAAGCGTCCATGCATGTGCGAGCGAGACGAACGGGTTTCCATTAGAGGGGGAAGCGCTACTTCGGGTCAGCGAGATTGGAAATCCATGTAAACGCGTCAGTCTCGGACGAGAAGACATCGAGCTTCAAGCCGAAGTGCGTGGCTGCAGCGACGCCAAATTTCTCCGGATGAATGTATTCCTCGTGAACGACGAGCGCCACGGCCACCATGCCCTGCGCTTCGTGAGGCCACTCTTCGACCATAAGGAACCGGTCGATGAGCGAGGGAATGGGAACACCGCTCATCTCATGCCCATTGATGAGCAGCTTGGGCACGCCTCGATCTCGGGATTGTTCGACCGCGCTCCGGATGAGCTCCACGGCGCCGACAAGCGTGTATTCCCCTCGCGGACGACAAAAACCGACAACTTCCAGCGCTTGCTTCATTCCTTTGCCGACAGCTTACGCCAGGGCTCGCAGCAGCTTACCCAATATGTGGCTGCGCCAAAGTTACCCATGATCGAGCGCTTAGCGCCGCCCCGCGATGTCCGGCTCGGCGCCTGCTTCCAGTACGCCTCGGTACAGCCAGCCCGCCGCAATGGCGCCAGCGATGGGCGCGAGCCAGAAGAGCCACAACTGCGCCAGGGCCCAACCGCCCACGAAAATCGCGGGCCCGGTGCTCCGGGCTGGATTCACCGAGGTATTGGTCACGGGAATGCTGATGAGATGGATAAGCGTGAGCGCCAATCCAATCGCAAGCCCGGCAAAGCCGACAGGCGCGCGACGATGGGTGGTTCCGAGAATCACAATCAGAAACATGAACGTCATGACGATCTCTGTGATCAATGCCGCAGTCAGGGAATAACCGCCAGGAGAATGCTCCGCAAATCCGTTCGCTGCGAAGCCCGCGGACAGATCGAACCCGGCCTTGCCGCTGGCGATCAGATAAAGAATCCCGGCAGCCACGATGGCACCTATTAGCTGTGCAATCACATACGCCGGGATGTCACGAGCGGGAAAGCGTCCGCCCGCCCACAACCCGATCGTGACCGCGGGATTGAAGTGGC
>VBCY01000059.1:0-3607 GCA_005882995.1 Betaproteobacteria bacterium | reverse complement strand
CCTGCAAATCCGATACCGAGATTGGGAAACGCCGCCGCCAGCACGGCGCTGCCGCATCCGCCGAGCACCAGCCAGAACGTTCCGAGGAATTCGCTCAATAGCTTCGGGTACATGCAAAGTCTCCTTTACGTCCGGTCGGTGCCATGTGTCATTGCTTTCGAGTAAGGCACCTTGCTAGGTCCATCTCACTACCCCTTCGGAGTCGTCGCTCTCAGAAACTTTTCGATGATCTGGTCGACGCTGAAGCTCGACGGTCGTTGCCGCGGCGCGTAGTCCTTCAACGTCGATAGGAGCCGCGCCACGACGGCCGGTCGAAATCGACATTTCTAGCGGGCAGGTGGCCTCTTGAATTTCTACGCGCTCGCTGCCCCCGCGAATTGCGAAGGAATGCGCGAGAAACGACGCGGTCGGTTAGCGCAGCGTCCCGCAAGACGGATCGACGGCAAGGACCACGTGCCACCCGGCAAAGATGTGGAAACTCCCGGAATGGTTGTCATTTCCGCGGTCGCTCGCTGGCAACGGCTTTGCGGGACGACCAATCCCACAGGGCGATATTGTAGCCGACAACCTCGTTATAACAAGGGTTTCGGTCCGAGCCGGCTCCAGGCGTCACTCGACCAAGACTAAGACATGCGATGCGCTTTACCCCCGATTGCACGGCGGTGTGCGCAATGTCGTGCCGCATGATTCTCACGGTGACGACACGCGTCGGTCACCTCGAAGTAGTATTGATTCGCGAGCATTAAACGCGGATAACGCGCACATTTGCCCAACCTCGGCCGCTTGCGCGTCGGGGCTCGGATAGAATGCCGTCCCAGCGAGTCGGCCGCCGACAATCAGCAGTAGCCACGCTACTTGCTACTTCAGGAGGGAGCCCCACCCATGAATATGTTCCACTGCCTGCTGGCGCTCTTCTCGATCGCTCTCACGAGTCTCGCTTTCGCGCAACAGATCGTGCGCGGTCCGATCGCCGGCTACTCGGCACGCGAGCGGGCAACGAGCACCTTGCGGCGCATCGACGAGATCCTCGAAAGCGACGAATCTCCCACCGTATCGATTGAGGACGTCGAAGACGGGACTCAAGTGCTGCTCGGCGGCAAACGGGCTTTCCTCGTCACACGCATCGACATCGATCCGCTCATCGGCGAAACGACTCATAACGTCGCCCGTGAGGCGGCGATGCGCCTCGAGCGCGCGGTGGCGGAATACCGCGAACAGCACACGCCACGCTATCTGCTCATCAAATCCGGACTGGCGGCGATCGCCACCGCGATCTACACGGCATTGCTGTGGATGCTATTTGTCATCAATCGCTGGGCCGGACGCCGTGTCGCCGCTGCCGCTGCAGGGCGCGCCGAAAGAGTCCACGTGCACGGGGTGAGCCTGCTCGATCCGAATCAGATCCGCTGGGTCGCGCGGCGGCTATTCGCCGCGCTGATATGGGCCGCAGGGCTCCTCGCAACCTACGCTTGGCTCACCTTCTCGCTCAAGCAGTTTCCGTACACGCGCCCCTGGGGCGAGCACATGGAGGGCAATCTTCTAGCGATCCTGGGCGACGTCGCGCTGGCGATCGTCGGCTCGATCCCCGGACTGCTGGTCGTCGTGGTGATCCTGTTGATCGGTCGGCTGATCATACGATTCGCCAGCCTGTTTTTCGATCGCGTCGAGCGCGGCGCCATCACGATGGGTGGACTCGACGCCGACACCATCGTGCCGACAAGACGCATCTTTCAGCTCATCGTCTGGGCCTTCGCTCTCGCGCTCGCTTATCCGTATCTACCCGGATCCGACACGGAGGCTTTCAAGGGCGTATCGGTGCTGGTCGGAGTCATGATTTCGATCGGGGCGTCCAGCCTGGTGGGCCAGGCGGTGAGCGGCCTTATCCTCACCTACACGCGTGCCTTTCGCTCCGGCGAGTACGTACGCATTGGCGATACCGAAGGCACCGTGGTGGGAGTCGGTACCTTCGCCACGCGCCTGCGAACCGGACTGGGCGAGGAGGTTCTGGTGCCGAACAGCCTAGCCTTGCAGAATTCCACGAAGAATTATTCGCGCGCAGTTCCCGGTACCGGCTTTGTGGTCAACACTGCGGTGACGATTGGCTATTCGACACCGTGGCGCCAGGTACACGCGATGCTGGAGGAAGCGGCGCGGCGAACCGCGGATATCGCCAAGGACCCCTCGCCTTCCGTGCGGCAGACGGCGCTATCGGATTTCTACGTCGAATACCGCCTCGTCGCCTATTCGCCGATCGATCATCCGGTGCTGCGCATCGACATGCTGAGCGCGCTTCACTCCAACATACAGGATGTGTTCAATGAACATGGCGTGCAGATCATGTCGCCGCATTACATGACCGACCCGGCGGAGGCGCAAGTGGTGCCCAAGGCACGCTGGTACACTCCACCGGCGAAGCCGCCGGCGTCGTGAGCGGGTGGGAAACTCTAGTTCATTGCAGCAGCGTCGCGATTTTTGTTGCGCTTTCGCCTCTCCCTACGGAGAGAGGCCGACGCGTGCCAGCGCGTCTGGTGAGTGGGAAGTGGCGTTGCTTGCAAAGTCACCCTCACCCCTGCCCCTCTCCCACCGGGAGAGGGGTTCAGTGCGCTAAGCCGCGGCAGTGGGCTCGGGCGGCGCCGCGGCCGGCGCAGTGTCTTCGGTGATTGCCTTCATCGACAGGCGTACACGGCCTTTTTCGTCGGCTTCCAGCACTTTCACGCGGACCATCTGGCCTTCTTTGAGGTAATCGGACACATTGTTGACGCGTTCCTTGGCGATCTGCGAGATGTGCAGCAGACCGTCGCGTCCGGGTAGGATTTGCACAATCGCACCGAAGTCGAGCAACCTCAGCACCGTCCCCTCATAGATCCGACCAACCTCGACATCGGCGGTTATATCCTCGATGCGTTTGCGGGCGGCGTTACATGCATCGGCATTCACCGAAGCAATGGTGACCGTGCCATCGTCCTTGATGTCGATCGTCGTCCCGGTTTCCTCGGTGAGCGCGCGAATCACTGCACCGCCCTTGCCGATGACGTCGCGAATCTTCTCCGGGTTGATCTTGAAGGTCATCATGCGCGGCGCATGTTGCGAGATTTCAGCGCGCGCGTGCGGAATCGCGTCCTGCATCAATCTCAGGATGTGCATGCGGCCTTCGCGCGCCTGCGACAGCGCGACCGCCATGATCTCCTTGGTGATACCCTGGATCTTGATGTCCATTTGCAGCGCGGTCACACCGCGATCGGTGCCAGCGACCTTGAAGTCCATGTCACCCAGGTGGTCCTCGTCGCCGAGGATGTCCGAGAGCACCGCGAAGCGGTTAGCCTCCTTGATGAGTCCCATGGCAATTCCGGCGACGTGGGCCTTCATCGGAACGCCGGCGTCCATCAACGCGAGGCTCGCCCCGCACACCGAAGCCATCGACGAGCTGCCATTCGATTCGGTGATCTCCGAGACGACGCGGATGGAGTAGGCAAACTCCTCGCCCGTCGGAAGTACGGCCGCGAGCGCACGCTTGGCGAGTCGCCCGTGCCCCACTTCACGCCGCTTCGGACTGCCGACCCGGCCGGTTTCGCCGGTAGCATAGGGCGGCATGTTGTAATGAAGCATG
>VBCY01000368.1:4270-5097 GCA_005882995.1 Betaproteobacteria bacterium | reverse complement strand
GAACCGCCAGCGAGCGCTGAATCGTCGGCGCGGAAAAGACGGCCCACGCTGCAACTGATCACTATCAACGCCGCTCGGCAGGTACCGGCGGCCGGTAATCCGGACCGATCTCGCCATTGGCTCGCGCGAGAAAGTATCGGTAGATGTCATCCAGGTTTTCGGCCACGTAAGCGTTGCCACGGTACCCGGGCATTCCGCGAATCGGGTCCCCATCGAGAACCATCCGAATGAACATCTCGCGGCTTTGCGTGGCTGCATAGCCGACGATCGACGGTGCAGCCAATCCCGCGTAGTCCTTGCCGTGACAGCGTGCACAGTCGACCGCCCGCAACACGCGCCATGCATTGGCGATGCGCGCGTCGATGCACAACGGGTCCGCGCCCTCCGTGACATCGCCGGCAACTGTCGACGGAATGCATGCGGCAATGGCTAGCAGCGCGGCGAAGCACGCCGAGAGAGCTACGTGCCGGCATCGTCGCGCCGGCGCGATTTTCTCCGTGGTCACCGCCATCCCTTGACACAACGTCCTCGGTCTACGGTCTCCTGTCGGTGACCTTGCCGACGAACTTCCAACCGCCGTCGCGATTCCAGACGTACGTGAATCCGCTAGGGCCATCGATGAACACCGTCAGCGGCCCCTCGTCCGGGACCGCCTCCTTTGCGGCTGGCGCCGGGGTCGTCGACCAGACCCCGGTTTTGCGGAATAGCGAATTGCTTGCACGGTCGGGCGATTTCCAGCCCTCGACGTACTTCCACCCCCTGCCTTCGACATGGACCAGCCGGAACGCGTTGCCGTTCGCATCCTCCACGTACAGTGTAAGGGGCGA
>VBCY01000368.1:0-4263 GCA_005882995.1 Betaproteobacteria bacterium | reverse complement strand
GGCGATTGCCGTCGCCGGCGTGAACTGCACGGTTCCCGTGAGCGCCGCGATTTGAGTTTCGCTCGCTACATCGTGGGCGGCGTAGCTGACTTGGGCGATCGCTGTAAGCGCAAGGCCGGTCAGCACAGCCGAAAGTGTGCGACGCATGTTCGAAGTCTTCACGGACAGTTCTCCTTGCAAGAAGGTCAGACGTCATGAGTTCCTAAGGAGCGTCCGCAAACCCAGTTGGGTAGCGCTGTCGAGTATCCGCGTTGCGTGGGGATGCTTGCGGGCCCTAGTGAAGCGAATGTGCACCGATCGGAGCTCACTGGCGTCTGCCTTTTCAGTGCCCGGAAGCGCGAATATTCACCTGGCCCTTGCTCAGCGACCCTGCCGCACGGTCGCTGACCGGCCAAAACCAGAAGTCGAGAAGCGATCTAGAAAGCGGACTGTCAGCGGTGCTCTCGGTAGAGTCGGGATGTGACGCGGTGGCGGTAGGTTGGGCCTAGCTGTTGGCCGCCTCTTTCGGCTGGCGGTGCCTCAATAGCCGAACCATAACTCCGTTTCCACACCCCTCTCATCGAACCGGACGTGCAGATTTCCCGCATCCGGCTCTCGGACAAGACTTCACGCCTTCACCCACGACACGTTGTGCCCCAAGCGAGAGAGACGCACGAGACCCATGGTCTCGTAGAGGTGCGAGGGAGGATAGGGCCCGTACCCGCGGCGTCTGACCTTGTGCTTGTTGCGCAACCACCGGCTCAGCCGCGTCGTCGTGTAGCTGTCGATCGCCCGATACGCTTTGTTGACGGTACCTACTTGGAAGTAGTTCGCCCATCCGCGCAACGTGCGGTTCAACTTGCCCACCAACGCCGTGGCCTCTTGCCATGCCATCGCTTCGGCGGTCAGCGCGTGAACCCTTTCGATTACGCGCTTGATGCTCTTCTTTGACGGCCGGTAACCTAAACGTGCCTGCCCCGTGCGCGCCGAATACATCCGCCCAAACGTGTAACCCAGAAAGTCAAACTCGCCTTCCGGTACCGTGCAGATTCGTGTCTTCTCCTCGTTGACCGTGAGCTTTAGTTTGCTCATGAGTTCGCGCATTCGCTGCAAGGCTTCTTCCGCCTTGCCTCGTCTACACAGAATCACAAGATCGTCAGCATAGGTCACGATGCGACTGCCAAGGCTGCGCTCCAGTCCGAGCTTCTTCCATCCCAGCACAAAGCGGCGCATGTATAAATTCGCCAATAGTGGTGAGAGGGGTGAACCTTGCGGGATGCCGCGCCGGTTGTCCTTGGCCTCGGTCGTGCGTGTCTTCCTTCCTCGATCATCGGTTTCTTCAACGGAGCATTCCAGCCACATCTTGATCAGATGCAGCACGCGCCGATCGACAATGCGTCGCGCGAGCGAGCGCATCAGTTCGGCGTGGGGAATGCTTCCGAAGTAGTCCGCGAGGTCGGCATCGACTACATCCGAGTAACCTCGGTGCAACCGCTCTTCCACCTCGACCACCGCCTGTTGGGCATTGCGCCCAGGACGGTAGGCGTACTGCTCGGGTGGAAGATCGGCTTCGAAGATCGGTTCGAGCACCAGAAGTGCTGCGCTCATACACACCCGATCGCGCAGGGTCGAGATGCCCAGCGGTCGAAGCTTGCCATTGGCCTTCGGGATAAACACTCGTCTAATGGGATCCGGTCGGTAGCTCTCCTCTCTGAGCGCAAGCGCCAGTTCACCGAGCCACCGCTCAACCCCATACGCTTCGACGTCCGCGAACTCCTGACCGTCCACACCCGGCGCGCCCTTGTTCGAGCGGCACTGCGCATAAGCATGAGCCAGAATATCGTCACGGCTGATCTTGTCGTACAGGGCGTAGAAGCGATACTCGGCTTCTGCCTTCGCTTTCGCGTGTAACGCCGTCTGTAGCTTCTGAACACTCTTCGGAGTTGCTAGGTTGCCCAATCTCCAGGTCCCTTGCTACTTGCTGCGTTCGTCTTGAACTGAGGTCCCTTCCCTCCACCGACATTACTCGGCTTCAGCGGTAGTACGAACCTCTCCGTCACCCCAGGGCGCCCGGCCCATCCCTCACGGGCGTCCGGTTGATCATCCCTGACCACGTCTTGGGGCTTCCCGTGTTGCGCGCGCTTTCCTTGTGTACATGCTGTCGCCACTACCCCGGCGCAGCAGCTGGGGCCTTGCTTCGCTCGTTCCCCCAGCCGTATCAGCCTTCCCCGAAAGGGTGATCGGGTCGGCCTGCGCATCGTCCTTTTCGAGGCTTGCTCAGCGTTCACTCGCGTTACAGCCTGCACACTCGTTAAGTCACCTTTCGTGACCCGTTGCATCGAAGGCTTCAGCCACTTCGTTACCTCCATGACTTCTCCGATTACTTCCGGCGGGAGCAATCGCCGGGTGGGACTCTCACCCACTGGAAAAGCGCCGCCTTATCAGAGGCCGGCTTAGAGCAGCCTTCCGTCCGCGTTTGCAACTGGTTGCAATTTCGGAGCAACGACTGAAGCCCAGGATGCGTTTGTCCAGTGGTACAATCTGCCGCCAGAAAAAACGTGCCTACGGGCGTAGCCAAGACGGCAATCGACATTCTACTTAGTGGGGTCACCTGACGCGGCATTGAAGATACAGATCAAATCAAATGCAAAATCAGGCCGGGGAATACCATTGCGGCGTAACCAATGGCCACACAAATCAGCCATACCAACCGTCTTCCGACGTTTCCTTTGTGCATTTGCCCAGCACCGGGAATTACAAGGCTCAATAGGGCGGCAACACCCGGACTCCACTTTCGTTGAGCAGAAGTTGGCGATGCCGTGACCGCGGGAGTGCCTTGGATCTCCCACTTAGCCGCCGCGATCTGTCTCACGCCGCAGTTTGGACAAATCTCCGCCTTGACTTTTATTACGGCCCCGCATTCAGTACAAAATTTGTCATCGGGGCCTTTTGCACTATGTAAAAACGGAGGGACCCTCGCCGTCGCTTTGTCGGCCGCAACCTCTTTCTGAGCGGGCGCGACGCTAGCTCCCGTTGCTTCTGGTTGACCTAGATCAATGTCCAGCGTTTCTCGCTCGACACGACACGCAACGCCTATCGACGTGAGGGCATTGACATAGCGTGTGCCAGTCGCTTGATCAACACCGGACTTCACGGTTGACGGCTGACCCGTTAACAATTTGGCGGCGACCTCTTCGCTTCGGTTGACGAGTGCTGCCAGTCGCGGGCGCACGTCGTCCGTAACAAATCCCGGAAGTGTCGTGCCCTCAATTACCACCCTATAGGACGACATGTTTCCGTCTCCACTGTATTACTTGCCTGCTTCATGGCGTTCGCCCTCGATGGCGTCTTTGACCTTCGGGCTATCCACTGCGCGCCGGCTCATAATCAATCGTAGTCGCCTTTCATGTTGGTGATCTTGGGGTGTCGTCCGTTACGGGGATAGACCCGGAGCTTTGTGCCACCGGAACATGTGATGATGAAATATTCAGCCTTGGTCATCGCACCCTTTTCAATTACCTCGTCGCAATCCCATCCGTAAGTTCGCGAAGCGTGCCAAGCTAAATCCGCCTTCGTTAGACCGGTGCTCGTCGTAGCCTTACGGAGGTCCAGACTGTACTCGGATTCGCTTGCCCTGGTAGGTTCGCCATTGGAGCGAGCAACAGGCTCGCTTGGAACAGCCGAGCTGACCGGGGGCCGGGGCTTCTCGGACCTGCCTGGAACGTTTGGGTGAAAGACGCCCGAAATCATGGCAAGAAGGAGAAACACCCCCCGATGAAGTACACAAAAAACTTGCCGAACCCCATCTGACTTTGCCGTGGGACGGGAGTGACGTGGATTTCCGATCTTGCAGGTGTGATTTGTCTCACGCCGCATTTTGGGCAAATCTCCGCCTTGGCTCTTATTACGGCCCCGCATTCAGTACAAAACTTCTGGTCCGGCCTTCTGTACTGCTGTTCAGGGGTGCTCTCTGCCGTTGCCGGTTGAGACAACTGCCGGTCCTTTTGATTAGTTTGTGGGGTAGCTAGTGATTTGTTAGGCTCGCCCACATCGACATCGAGCACTTCCTGCTCGACACGACACGCCACACCAATCTCCGTGAGAGCATTGACATAGCGCGTCGCCGTCGCTTGATCTACGCCAGATTTCACGGTGGACGGATAGCCTGATAGCAATTTGGCCACAGCCTCTTCGCTTCGGTTCGTGAGCGCAGCGAGTCGTTGGCGCACCCCTTCTGGAACGAATCCTGGCAGTGTGGTGCCTTCAACTACTACCCTATGTGCC